>JBCBSH010000065.1:0-19881 GCA_039819285.1 Pseudomonadota bacterium | reverse complement strand
ACCCGATCGCCGGTGCCAAGCTGACCGCTGATTTTCCGGTCCTCAACAACATGGATCCGCGGCGGCTTCGTCTCCGGATCGTGTCGTGTTGGGACGGCCAGCAGGTCGCCGTCATCCGAAATGCGCGCAATCGTTAGAACGGCGACGGCGGGCAGGCTGTCCGGCGGCCCAAAGCGGCGGCCGGCGCTGCGCTCCAAAACGCCGTCGTCGGCGAGCTCCCTTAACAGCGCCTTCAGCCTCGGCCGGTCATCGCCCTTGATGTGAAACGCGCGCGCAATTTCCCGCTTGCCGACGGGCTGATCTGACGACTCGATGAATTCGGCGACTTGGTCCTTCGTCGGGAAGGGCGCCCTTTTGCCGGCCAAGGCGCGTCAGTCCGCGTCCGCCGCTTGCGCTGCGCCGCCGGCCGCCGGCTTTCGCGACTTCTTCGCCGATGCTTTCGATTTGGTCGTCTTCTTGGCTTTCTTGGGTGCCTTGCCCTTGCCGGACTTCGCCGCCTTGGCGGCCAGCAGTTCGACGGCCTGTTCCAAGGTGACCTCGTCGACGGACGTGCCCTTCGGCAGCGAGGCCATGATCTTCGCCTTGCCTTGGCGGACATAGGGTCCGTAACGTCCATTGAATACCGCAACAGGCTGGCTGTCGCCGTCCGGCGTGCCAAGCTCGCGGACCGGCGTGCTGCCGCCACCGCCTTTCCGTGCCGTGGCAATCAACTCCACCGCGCGATTCATCCCAACGGCAAGCACATCGTCGCCGGCTGGCAGAGACTTGTAGGCGCCGTCATGTTGCAGATAGGGGCCGTATCGACCGATTCCGGCCAATATCGGCTTTCCGGACTCCGGGTGGGTACCGACGGTTCTTGGCAGACCTAGCAGCTTCAGGACCGTTTCGAGATCGACCGTCGCCGGCTCGTAGCCCTTGGGCAGGGAGACGCGTTTGGGCTTTTCCTTGGGCTTGTCTTCAGCATCTTCTGCCGGGCCAAGCTGTGCATAATAGCCGTATGGGCCCTTACGGACGCTGACGGGCAGGCCGGTCTCGGGATCGGCGCCAAGGGCACGCGGAAAGCTAACGGCGCCGTCGACGCCGTCGGCGCCCGGCACCTCCAGCGGCCTGGTATAGCGGCAGTCCGGATAGTTCGAGCAGCCGATGAAGGCGCCGGTCCGGCTCAGCTTCAGGCCCAGGCGCCCGTCGGCGCAGGACGGACATTTGCGCGGGTTCTGGCCATTGGCCATTGGCCGGAAAAAGTGCGGCCCCAGCTCTTCATCCAGCGCGTCGATGACCTGGGTGATGGTCAGATCCTTGGTGCCGTCGATGGCGGCGGAGAAGGCCTGCCAAAAGTCTCTCAGCACCGCCTGCCAATCGGCCCGCCCGCCGGAAATGTCGTCGAGCTGGCCTTCCAGCTTGGCCGTGAAGTCGTACTCGACATAACGGCCGAAAAAGCTGGTCAGGAAGGTGGTGACCAGCCGCCCTCTGTCCTCGGGCACGAAGCGTTTGCTGTCCAGGCGGACATAATCGCGGTCCTGCAACACTTGCAGGATCGAGGCGTAGGTCGACGGCCGGCCGATGCCCAGCTCTTCCATGCGCTTGACCAGGCTGGCCTCGCTGTAGCGCGGCGGCGGCTGGGTGAAATGCTGCTCCGGCTTGATGTCGCGGCTTTGCAGACTGTCTCGTTCCGCCATCGCGGGCAGACGCATTTCCCGCTTCTCGGAACCAGCGTCCTGAACGTCGTCCCTGCCTTCCTCATAGACCCGAAGAAAGCCGTCAAAGCGGACGATCGAGCCGGTGGCGCGCAGCACCGCCCGGTTGTCGCCGTCGCCGATATCGACCGACACCTGGTCCAGGACGGCGCTTTCCATCTGGCAGGCCATGGTGCGCTTCCAGATCAGCTCGTACAGCCGCAGCTCGTCGCGGGAGAGAGCTCCGGCAACCTGCTTGGGATGGCGGGCCGGGTCGGTCGGGCGGATCGCCTCGTGGGCCTCCTGCGCGTTCTTGGCCGTACTTTTGTAGGCGCGCGGCCGGTCCGGCACATAGTCGGAGCCATACGCCGCGCCGATGGCGCCGCGCGTTTGGGCGATCGCCTCGCCGGCCAGTTGCGTACCGTCGGTACGCATGTAGGTGATCAGGCCGACCGTGTCGCCGTTCAGATCGACACCTTCATAAAGGCGTTGGGCCGTACGCATGGTCTGTGAGGCGCCCATACCCAGCTTGCGCGACGCCTCCTGCTGCAGGGTCGAGGTGGTGAACGGCGGCGACGGGTGGCGGCGGACCTGCTTTTTCTCGACCGACAGCACCGAGAGATCGAGCTGCCGCAGAACATCCACGGCCTGCTTGGCTGTCGCTTCATCGGGCAGGTCGAACTTGCCCAGCTTCTTGCCGTTGAGATGGGTCAGCCGGGCCGTGAAGTCCTGACCGGACGGCGTCGTCAGGGTCGCCTCGATCGTCCAATACTCGCGCGGCTGGAAATCCTCAATCTCCGCCTCGCGCTCGCAGATCAGGCGCAGCGCGACCGACTGCACCCGACCGGCGGACCGGGACCCGGGCAGCTTGCGCCAAAGCACCGGCGACAGGGTGAACCCGACCAGATAGTCCAGCGCGCGGCGCGCCAGATAGGCCTGGATCAACGCATCATCCAGGGCCCTGGGCCGGGCGATCGCGTCCAGCACCGCGTTCTTGGTGATCTCGTGAAATGTCACCCGCTCAAACGCCAGATCCTTCAGGCCACGGCGGCCCTTCAGCACCTCCTGGACATGCCATGAGATCGCCTCGCCCTCACGATCCGGGTCGGTGGCCAGATAGACGGTATCGGCGTCGCGCGCCGCATTGGCTAGCTGGTCGATCGTCTTTTTCGACCGCGCCCCCAGCTCCCAATCCATGGCGAAGTTCTCGTCTGGCCGGACCGAGCCATCCTTAGGCGGCAAGTCGCGCACATGGCCGTAGCTGGCCAGGACTGTGTAGTCCTTGCCCAGATACTTGTTGATGGTCTTGGCCTTCGCCGGCGACTCTACGATAACCAAATGGTTTCCGGACACGGGCACTCCGCCGCTAAAGAGAGGAAAGAGGGACCGATCGTGAGGGTCCCTAGAGCAGGCTGATCCGATTGCCCGGTTGGCGTTCGATCCGGCCCGCCAGTTCCAGTTCCAACAGAACCGTCAGCACCACTGAAGCAGGTAATTGGCAGTCGCGGATCAGTTCGTCAACCGGCGTCGGCGTCGGCGACAGACTTTCCTCTATCAAGGCGCGCGCCTTCTGTAGTTCGGTTTCGTCGGGATCGCCAACCCCATGACCGGCGTCGTATTCGCCTGTGGATTCGTGCAAAGAACGCACGCTAAAGTTCTCTAATTCAACAAGAATATCACTGACCGACTGAACCAATGCGGCGCCATTCTGGATCAACCGGTTACAACCCTGGGCGCGCGGGTCCAGCGGCGACCCGGGCACGGCAAAAACCTCCCGTCCCTGTTCGCCTGCGAGCCGTGCGGTGATCAGCGAGCCCGATCGTGCGGCCGCCTCGACCACCACGACGCCGGCTGCCATGCCGGCGATCAGCCGGTTGCGTCGCGGGAAGTGGCGCGCGGTCGGCGCCGTGCCCGGCGCACATTCCGTGGCCACGACACCTTGTTCGGCAATTGCCGCCTGCAGGTCGGCATGTTCCGGCGGGTAGATCACGTCGATGCCGCCGGCGACGCAGGCGATGGTGCCCGTGGCCAGCGCGCCGCGATGGGCCGCACCGTCGATGCCGCGCGCCAGGCCCGAGGCGACGACCCAGCCGGCGTCACCCAACTCGTGCGCCCAGCGTTCGGCAATGCGCTTGCCGTTCAGCGAGGCGTTGCGCGCGCCGACCATGGCGATTATCCGGCCGCCGAACAGGGCGGGATTGCCCTTGGCGCACAACAACGGCGGCGCGTCGTCGATCGCCGCCAGGGTTGCCGGATAGTCCGGCTCGCATTGGGCGATCAGCCTGGCGCCTTGGGCATGAACCGCCTCCAACTCTCTCTCCGCGGCGCCGGGCGACGTCGGAGTGAGGGCGCGGCCGCCACGCTTCGCCAGTTCGGGCAGGGCCTCCAGCGCCCGGCTCGGTGAGCCAAAGCGATCCAGCAGGGCCCGAAAGGTCATCGGCCCAACGCTGGGCGTGCGGGCCAGCCTAAGCCAGTCAATACGCTCATTGTGGGTCAGGGCCGGTGCGGATTGATCCATGGCGGTGATCCTTGCCAGGAAACGCGCTCTGGTCAATCTCGGCTCGAGGCCGGGTCCAAAAACCGCCGCAATCTTCCCTGACATGATCTTGCGGTATTAATTGACGATTGATAAACGGTAGCGCCTATAACAGGCCTGGATCGTGAGAGAGGCCCGGCAGTCCGGCCGACCCATCCGTGATGCTCGTGATCGAACAAACCAAAAAGGGGATCCAAATGATTAAGAAAGTTGCGGCTGTTGCCCTCGCGGGCACGATCTTGGCCGGCTGTCAGGGAGGCGGACTCGGCGGGCTGGGGAATACCGGCACGGGCGCGCTGCTGGGCGCCGGCGCTGGCGCGGCCCTGGGCACGCTGGCTGGCGGCAACGATACCCGCAACGCCCTGATCGGTGCCGGCATCGGAGCTTTGGCCGGCGGTGCCGTCGGCTTCTACATGGATCAGCAGGAAGCCGCGCTGCAGGCGGACCTGGCGGCATCCGGCGCCGCGGTTACCCGCCAGGGCGACAATCTGTTGGTATCGCTGCCGGCGGGCGTCACGTTTGACATCGATTCCTCGGTGATCAAGCCGGAGTTCATTGGCCCCCTGGGCAATGTCGCGCAAACGCTGGTCGAGTATGAGTCGTCCATCGTTAACGTCATGGGCCACACCGACAATACGGGCTCGGCCGCCTACAATCAGACCCTGTCCGAACAGCGCGCCCAATCGGTCGCCAACTTCCTGATCCAGCGCGGCGTCAACCCGGCCCGGGTCTATTCCCAGGGCTTTGGCCTGACCCGTCCGATCGCCGACAATTCGACGGCGGCCGGTCGCGCGGCCAATCGCCGGGTGGAAATCGAGATCATTCCGTTTACGGAGTAGGTCTCGCCATATTCGAAAGTGGAACCGGGGCGTCCTGAGGGGCGCCCCGAATTCGTTTGACGTCGCTGACCGACCTTAGCGGGCCTCGTAAGAAAGGGGCACGGCGGCTTCGGCCTCCAAGACCCGGAACGTGAAACTTTCCTGCAGATAAAGGCGAACTGTCTCCGCCGTGTGGTCGAGATAGCCGATGGACAGGTCCTGGCCGACCGTCAGTTCGAAGTCACCGCCACGCAGCGAAACGATGACGGCGCCGTCGACGCCCGGCGCCCACACCACGGGCCCGTCGAGCAGCCGTTTGACATGATCGAACACGCGATAGCCGCCCGATGTGGTGGTTTCGGTCAGCCCGGTGTAGCAGCGGGGGCCCAGCGCGATGCCGTAGGGTCCGGCGACGCTGTCCTCGCGCAGCTTGCTCAACGCTTCCGCCACCACGATCGGATAGCGGGCGAAGTCGTCGGTCAGGGTTAGCGTCGCGGGGTCGGCGGCGGGGCCAATGCCCTTGATGCCGCCGGCGTCGTAGCCGTGAAAGATTGCACCGTCCTCCGCCATCGCGATCTCGCGCGCGGCGGTCACGACGGGAGCCAGATCGAGATCGGTGGCGCCACGGCCAGCGGTCTCCAACTCGTGCCTCGGCAACTCGAACGGCACGCGCAGTTCGACCAGCGGCTGAACCCGCCGCAACGATGCCTCGATGCCGTTGCGCGGCTGCGTCGCCGCCGGCTCAACGCGGCCCGTATTGACCGCCGATGCCTCCCAGCCCAGCGGTCCGGTGAAATCGACCAGCTTGCGGCCGGCCAGGGTCAGCTTCAGGGTGCGTCCCGCTTCCTTTTCGATCTCCGCCCAGGCTGCGGAGGAGATTGGCGCCAGTTCGCGCAGCAGGTCATTCATTGTCAGTCACCCCTTCAGGCTGCCGATGCCGAGTGAGCCGGCCGCGTTGCCGGACGACGATTGCCCGTCTGTCGCGGCCTCCTCGGCGGCGGTGATGTCGCCCTCCACGAACAGGTAGGTGCGCATCATCTCGTCCATGACCGGGTTCTTGCGGCGCAGCCATTCAAGAAGCATCATGGCATGCTCTTTCTCTTCGTCGCGATTGTGCGCGAGGAGTGCCCGCAGCTCGTCGTCCTTGGCGGCGTCGACCCGTTGGTCATACAGATCTACGGCCTCAAGTTCCTCGCGAATCGACGTAATGGCCCGATGCCGATCGATCGTCTCGGGTTTCAGCACCCCCGGCGCTGCGGACGGGTGTTCGTCGGAATCCGCCATGAATTTTCCTTCTCGCTTGTTCGCTTCGCATCGACAATCGCCTTACGCGAGTATGGGCGTCGGCATCGGCGCGATGCAAGCGATCCGACCGCGTTGAACAGCGTCCATGCGCTTTCAGTTCCGGAAGCCTTGGTCTGCGTGGCAGACTGCCGCTCGAACCATCGCCAATAGGTTGGGGGTAAAAAGGATGCGGGACTCACCCTATCTGGAGCCTTGCCGCCTCGGCGACGTCATCGCCGCAATCCAGGTTTTGGCCTACTACAAATTCTATCGGCTGGATGTGGCCGAATGGGCCGAGCGGATCAGCGGCGATCGGTCCCTCGCGGAAGGGCTCGGCATGGTGTTCCACGACCATCCGGAGTTCTTTCAGCTCTCCACCGGCGACCGAGGACCGAAGGCGGCACTGGTCGCCCGCCGCAGCTTCACCCGATCCTACGACGTCGATGCGGGGGAGGGGATCAGCAAGGCGGAGGCCATGAAACGACGCGACGATGCCGACGCCTGGTCGCGCCTGTCGCGCAGGCCGCTGACGCCTGACGAGACGGCGGTCTTGATCCGAACGGCCATCGACATGCACAGCCGCGCCGTTGAGCAGCGCTCGGCCGGACGTTGGTGGGTGCCGCTTGCCGGCGCCGCCATCGGATTTGCCGGCGGCATCGCCAGCACTGCGCTTGGGGTGCTGATCGCGACATAGCGGCGGCCGCGATCAGCCTGACAGCGTCTCCAAAACCGGCTCGACCGCCCGAAGCGATAGGGCGGCGATTGTCAGGGTCGGATTGGCTGCGCCGCCCGTCGGAAACACGCTGCTGCCCAGCAGCAATAGGTTCGGATGATCGTGGCTTCTAAGATCCGGATCGACCACCGAGGTTTGCGGATCGCGGCCCATTTTGCACGTGCCCATAATGTGCGATCCCGCCAGAACACCGGGACTATGGCGCGGCTGGTCGGTTCCCAACAGGGCAAGAATGTCTTCGTGCGCCGCCTCGGAGGCCGCCATGCCACGCCGGGTATAGTCATCGAAACGATAGGTGATCTTCGGGCGGGGGATGCCGATCGCGTCGTGATGCTCGAAGTCAGGGACGATGCGATTGTCCGGGTCTGGCAGCTGTTCGGTCAGACTGGCGATCATAACCTGCCGCGAGACGTTCTCGCGGATGGCCTGGCTCAGCGCCTCACCCTCCAATCCTTGGTCGACGAACTGATTGATCGTCGTGACCGGCGCGCCGGTGGCCCAGCCCCAGCCGAGATTGTAGATCGCGACCCGAAACGCCGGCCGTTCGGCCCGCCAGTCGCCCCAGCGTGTGTTCTCGATGCTGGAGATGGCCACGGGGCCGCGCATCGGCCAGACCGGCCGATCGGCGATCGCCCAGGTGGCCTTGTAAGGGTGGTCCATCAGATTGCGCCCAACCAGCCCGCTGCTATTGCCGACGCCGTCAGGGGTGGCATCCGCCCGCGACATCAGCATCATCTTGGGCGTTTCGAAGGCGTGGGCCGCCAGGACGAAGACACGCCCGCCGATGGTGCCTTCGCTGCCGTCGGGCCGCTTGAAGCCGACGGTCGACACCCGTCGGTCATCACCGATTGAGATCCGGTGAACCACTGTATCGTGAAGCACACGGGCGCCGGCCCGTTCCGCCGCCTCCACATGTGTCAGCGCGTCGTATTTGGCGCCGCTTGGGCACAGGGGCGTGCAGCTGTTGCTGCCGCAACAGGCCAGCCGGCCGGCATAGGCCACCGTGTTGCGCGCCGCCGGCGTGGTCACCTGGACATATGGACTGCCGGCCAAGGCCGCGCTGAACTGCCGGTCCATATAGCTGAGCGGCATGGGCGGCATGGGATAGTCGTCGGTGCGCACGGCGCCCAGATCGTCGGCTGGATCGCCGGCCACGCCCAGTGCCCGTTCCGCCGCCCCATACCAGGGTTCCAGATCGTCGTAGGTGATCGGCCAGTCCTCGCCGAGGCCGAATTCGCTGCGCAGCCGAAAGTCCGACGGCAGAAGGCGGAGAGACGTTGCCTCCCAATGCCAGGTTGTGCCGCCGACCAGGCGTTCGTACGAGGCCGCGAACCGGTCTTCGCCGGCCTGGATCACGTAGGCGTCTGGGTCGGCATAGCTGGGGCGCGGCGCGTAGCGTGCGTCCGGGTAAGGACCCGACGGCCAGTTCCGACTGGGATTGTCGTAATACGTGGCCAACGCGTCGTCGCGCGTAATCCTGGGGCCGGCCTCGACGATCAGGACGTCAGCACCGCGCTCGGCAAGCTCGGCCGCCGCCAACGCACCGGCGACGCCTGAGCCGACGATGATGATGTCGGCGGAATGGTCGGGATTGGCCATGGCGGTTGTCGTCGCGTTCCGGTCAGGTCGTCGGCGGTTCGGACCAATAGCCGGTCAGGCCACGACACGTGCCGATCGGCTGCTCGAAGCCAAGCGCCGGCCACATCAAGGCGCGTTCGAAGGTTGCGACCGCCGGCTGGTCTTCATCGTCGTAGGTGCCGAGATACCATTGTTTGAGGATCGTCCGCTTCAGGTCGGCGATGGCGTCGGAGCCGTCGTCGCCTTGGTCGATCAAGCTGTCCAGCGTGGCGCGCGTCGTCGGGTCCGCCGTCAGCGCGCGCAGATAAATTGCACCGATGTCGGGATCGAGATCCCATGGCCCCGCCAGTTGCTGTGAGAGGGCCATGAAGTCGGCGAGCGTAATTTGCGCCTTCGCGGCCGGCGCGGCCAGCAAGGCGCCCGTTGCGACGCTGGCGAGGATGACTTGCCTTCGTGTGGGTCTGGCCCGAACCGTCATCCGGCCTTCTTCTCGCCGATCCTCGATTCCCTGCCGGTCAGCAGCCGCCCGATGTTCTGATAGTGGCGAATCCAGACCAGGATCGCGATGAACAGGAAAAGCTGGGCCCGCTGCGGGTCGGCCAGGACGGCGTGCGGCAGCCCGAAGTCCCGCAGCGGCTCATAAAGCGGGCGCATCGACAAGAGCCAGGCATAGACCGGGGCGAGCGCGATTGCGCTGAGCGAGGCGAGCGAGGAATAGCGGAATACCAGCGCCACGAGCAGCCAGGTGAGGCAGCAAAGCGCCCCGACCAGCGGGCTGGTCGCCAGCAGAATGCCCAGCGCCGTGGCCATGCCCTTGCCGCCGCGAAAACCAAGCCAGACCGGAAACAGGTGCCCCAGCATGGCGCCGGCGGCGGCCATCAAGGCGGGGTCGCTGCCATAGATCTGGGCGATCAGAACCGCGACGGCCCCCTTGCCGCCATCCAGCAGCAACGTTGCCAGTGCCAGCAGCTTGTTGCCGGTGCGCAGCACGTTCGTGGCGCCGATATTGCCGGAACCGATCTTGCGCACATCGCCATAGCCGGCGAGGCGGGTCAGCACCAGCCCGAACGGGATTGATCCCAGCAAGTAGCCACCCACCAAGGCGCCCAGCAGGAACGGCCACGCAAACTCCCAGCTTATTGGATCGGGCATCGCATCGCCTCCTCAGCCGAAACCTTCGGCCTGATAAACGGGCCGGCCGTCGACGATGGTCGCCAGCACGGCACCGCTGACCGGGCGACCGTCAAAAGGCGAGTTCTTCGATTTCGATCGAAAGCGATCGACCTCGATGCGCCCTGGCCGGTCGAGATCGAACAAGACGAGGTCGGCTGGCGCGCCCTTGGCCAACCGGCCGAGCTTCTGGCCGATCAGATCAGCGGGCCGGCAGGTGAGCGCGGCCAGGGCCTGCATTAGCGGCACGTGGCCACGATGCACCAATTCCAGCGTCAAGGGCAGCAGCGTCTCAAGCCCGACGATCCCCGGTTCGGCCAAGGCGAAGGGCAAGCGCTTGGATTCGACGTCCTGCGGCCAGTGATCGCTCGCGATGATGTCAATCGTGCCGTCGGCCAGGCCCTCGACCACCGCCTGTCGGTCAGCGTCGCTGCGCAGCGGTGGGGATAGCCTCGCGAAGGTGCGGTAGTCGCCGACGTCGATCTCGGTCAGCGCGAAGTAGGGCGGTGCCGTGTCACAGGTCACCGGCAGCCCTCGACGCTTCGCCCGGCGCAGGATCTCCACACTCTCGGCCGTCGAGACATGGGCGACGTGGTAGCGCGCGCCGGTCAGTTCCACCAGGCGCAGATCGCGCTCGATCATGATCGGTTCCGCCTGGCGCGGAATGCCCGAAAGGCCGAGGCGCGTGGCGATCTCGCCGGCATTCATGACGCCTTCTGAGGCCAGGCGCGGCTCCTCCGGGTGCTGGACGATGGTCTTGCCCAAGGCCCCGGCATAGGCCAGCGCCCGGCTCATCACCAGCGCGTCCGCCACGGCATTCCCGCCGTCGGAAAAGGCGACCGCGCCGGCCTCCGCCAAGAGGCCCATTTCGGCCAGTTCGCGGCCTTCCGCGCCCCTCGTCACGCAGGCATAGGCGAAGATCTTGGTACTCTTAATCTCCCGGGCGCGCCTGGCGACGTATTCCAGCCCCGCCCGCCGGTCGATTGGCTCCGGCCCGTCCGGCAGGCAGGCCAGTGCCGTGACGCCGCCGGCCGCCGCCGCCGCCGAGGCGCTGGCGATCGTCTCCTTGTGCGCTTCGCCCGGCTCGCCGACGCGCACGCGGATGTCGACCAGGCCGGGCGCCAGGCACGCACCGCCGCAATCGATCCGCTCAATGTCGTCCGCCAAGCCGTCGGCGGTGATTGACGGTCCCAAATCCGCGATTACCCTGTCCTTGACGATCAAGCCGCCGACCGTGTCGAGGCCGCTTGCCGGGTCCAGCAGTCGGGCGTTCAGATAGGCGCTGGCCATGACTAGTCCCCGCCCTCAGCATCGAGGACACGGGTCAACTGATCCAGGCACGCCATGCGCACGGCCACCCCCAGCTCGACCTGGTCCAGGATGACGCTGCGGTTGATGTCGTCGGCAACATCGCTGTCGATCTCGACGCCCCTGTTCATCGGCCCCGGATGCATGATCAGTGCCTCGGGATTGGCGACGCTCAGCTTGTCTCGATCGAGGCCGTACAGGTGGTAATACTCGCGGGTCGACGGCACGAAACTGCCCTGCATGCGCTCTAGCTGCAGACGCAACATCATCACGATGTCAGCACCCTCCAACCCGGCCCGCATGTCATGGAACACGGCGACGCCCAGGCGTTCGATCGCCGGCGGCAGTAGGGTCGGTGGCGCGATGGCGCGCACTTGGGCTCCCATGATGTTCAGAAGGTGGATGTTCGACCGGGCGACGCGGCTGTGCATGATGTCGCCGCAGATCGCGACCTTCAGGCCGGCCAGGCGGCCGACCCGGCGGCGGATGGTCAGCGCGTCGAGCAGGGCCTGGGTCGGGTGTTCGTGACTGCCGTCACCGCCATTGATCACGGCCGCGGAGACCTTTTGCGACAACAGCTCCACGGCGCCGGACGCCGGGTGGCGCACGATCAGAACGTCCGGATGCATGGCGTTCAACGTCAGCGCCGTATCGATCAGCGTTTCGCCCTTCTTGATCGAACTGCTGCCGACCGACATGTTGACGGTGTCGGCGCCCAGCCGTTTACCGGCGACCTCGAACGAGGTTCGCGTGCGCGTCGAGTTCTCGAAGAACAGGTTGATGACGGTGCGCCCGCGCAGCTGGCTCGACTTCTTGTCCGGCTGCCGGCTTTGCTCGACATAGCTGTCCGCGCAGTCCAGCAGCAAGGTGATCTCCACCTCACTGAGATCGCTGATCGCCAGCAGGTGGCGTTGTCGCAAGCGTTCGGGCACGGAGGAATCGGGCATGGGGTCAATGATACGCTGCACTGCATCGCCTGACCACGCCCGGCAGCGAAAGATGGCGCTAGCGCGACTTTAACGCCCCTTTGTACACTGGTCGAAGGAGACGCTGTCATCGACCGCCATTGGCGGCAGTGAAGCTTTAAGGCGTTTAGGGTTGGGGTCGGAGTGAACCAAGACTGCGCATTCAATGTCCGCTGGTGACTATACCGCGTTCGCGATCAGCGCATCGCTGTTTGCCGCCCTGTTCGGCGCGACGGGCGTTTATGTGCTACGCACGCTGACCCTGGCGCTGGAGGGGCACTACGAGTTTAAGGGCGATAGCCTGACCAAGCGGTCACGGCTGGCCGGCTTCGCCCGGTTCATCATCTGGGCGGTTCTGGCGGCGACGGCCTGGAGCTTCTTCATCGACTGGATCGTGTTCGAGGATCTCGAATTTGCCTTCACCGCGCTGGCGGTGCGGCTGCAGGTCGTCATCGAGATCCTCAGCCATTTGTCCGACAATTGAGGCGGCAACGGGCATGAGAGAAGGGGACATCGGGGCCGCGACGGAGACACCGGCCGGGTCCAAAGAGCACGGCCCCTGGGGCCGCAGGATCGACGAACGGCTGCACCGCAAGGAATACCGGCAGCAGGACGACGAAGACCAGCGCCACTCCACCCGCTTCTTCCCCTGTCCCAGTTGCGGCGCCGATCTACGCTTCGACCCCGGCACGGCGAACATGATCTGCGCCCATTGCGGGACGGAGGCCGAGGTCCCGCATGTGGACGACGAGGCGGCCCAGCTTGAGAACTGCTATCACTTCTATCTGGACAAGGACTCCGGGGCGATGGCGGAGGAGGAGGCGCCCTCCATCGACTGCAACGGCTGCGGTGCCTCCATCGAGTTTCACGCCGACGAGCATTCGCGCATCTGCCCGTTTTGCGATGGCGCCATCGTCGGCGACGTGCGCATGCAGCGGCGCATCGTCCCGCAGGCTGTGTTGCCCTTCAAGCTGATCGAACGGGAAGCGCAGGAGGCCATGCGCCACTGGCTGAAGTCGCGCTGGTTCGCCCCGAACGACATTGCCGACGAGGCGAAGGCCGACCATTTCCACGGTATCTATGTGCCTTTCTGGACCTATGACGCCTACACCGACACCGATTACACTGGCGCACGCGGCCGGCGCGTCGGGTCGGGCAAGAACAGGCGCACGGTGTGGACCAATGTCAGCGGCAACGTGACGGGCGGCTTCGACGACGTCATCGTCTCCGGCTCCAAGTCGGTCTCGGCCGAGTTCAAGGATGCGCTGGCCCCCTGGCCGCTGCGCGAACTGGAAACCTATCAGACCGAGTTCCTGGCCGGCTTTCGGGCCGAGAACCATTTGATCGGGCTGAGGGAAGGCTTTGCCAAGGCACAGGTCTACATGCGCGCCGTGATCACCGACTGGATCAAGCGGGACATTGGCGGCCAGCGCCAGCGCATCAACTCGACCTACACCAGGTTCTCCAAGGAAACCTTCAAGCACATCCTGGTACCGGTCTGGATCACCCATTACGACTTCGCCCGCAAAACCTATCGCCTGTCGGTCAACGGCCATACGGCCAAGGCCTATGGCGAGCGCCCGTTCTCGCTCTGGAAGCTGATTGCCGGGACCGCGGCGATGATGTTGGGCGCGGGCGCGATCGGCTTCCTGATCTCCGCGGTGCCTTGGGTGGGGTGAGCGCTCCCACCAACCGACCGGCGCTTGGCGCCTTTTACGTCGTTGTTTCCAGCGCGTGCTTTGCGGCGATGGGACTGTGCGTTCAGTTGGCGGCGGCGAACGCGCCTCAGTTGCTTGTCACCTACGGGACATTCGTCACAGGCTGGCTGATTCTCATTCCGATCGCGCTCGTTCGGGGCGGCATGGGCTTCTTTGCGACCCGGCATCCGCAACTGATGATGTCCCGAGCGGTCATCGGCACGCTTCAAATCACGACCTTGTTTTTGGCCCTCGGCAGTATCTCTCTTGTCGAGGCGAATCTGATGCGCGAGGCCGCGCCCCTTTGGGTGCCCCTACTGCTCTGGCTGTTCTGGCGCGAAGCCATGCCGCAGAGACTCTGGTTCGGTATCATCCTTGGCTTTGCCGGTATGGCGCTGGTGCTTCACCCGGGCGTAACGCATTTGGCCATCGGCTACGTCTTTGCCTTGGTGAACGGAATCCTGTTCGCCTTTCAAAGCATCCTCTCGCGCCGGCTTGGCGAGGTGCATGAGCCGGTGCATCGGATCCTCTGTTACATCTACACCACGGCCATCGTGCTGCTGTTCATCCCCGCCTTACTTAGCTGGCAGCCTGTGCCCCTGATGAGCTGGCTCTACACCGGTCTGGCCGGCCTGATCATGGTCGGGTCTTCGATGCTGCTGCTGATGGGCTTTCAGCAGGCGCCCGCCTATGTTGTCGCACCGTTCGGCTACACCACGATCGTTTTCTCCGCGCTGCTGGACTGGGCTGTTTTCGACCGCGTGCCAACAACCCTTGTTATCGTCGGCAGCATCCTGGTCATTGTCGCCAGCTTTTTGATTGTCCGGCTAAGCAGCGACCATCCCAGCCACGGGCCGCACTAAGTGTCGCCCAGCCAGTCCGCCAGGACGGCTTCGCTGTCCGCGCCGCAGGCCGGCGGTGCGCGGCGGTAGGAGGGCGGCGTTTCCGACAGTTTCAGCGGGCTGCCGATCAGCTTCGTCGGCGTCGACGACAAAGGGTGCTGCATTTCGATCGCCATCTCGCGCGCCTGAACCTGCGGGTCGGCGAAGACCTGCGCCATCGTGTTGATCGGCCCGCAAGGCACGCCTTTGGCCTTCAAGGCCGCTAGCCACCAGTCGCGCGGGTGCTGAGCGATCAGATCGGCCACGATCGGTACCAACTCGTCGCGATACCGCACGCGATCCGCATTGTCGGTAAAACGCGGGTCGTCGGCCAATTCCGCTCGGCCGGCGACATCGCAGAAGCGACGGAACTGTTCGTGGTTGCCGATCGCAAGGATCAGATGGCCGTCGGATGTGGCAAAGACCTGGTAAGGCACGATCATCGGGTGGGCATTGCCGAGGCGCGGCGTCGGCTCGCCGGAGGTGAGGTAGTACTGGCCGGCATTGCTCAGCCAGGCGACCTGGCAGTCCAGCAGCGAGATATCGATGTGCTGGCCCTTGCCCGTGCGATGGCGATGGTTCAGCGCCGCCAGGATGCCGACGGCCGTATACATGCCGGCCATCAGATCGGCGATGGCGACGCCGACCTTCATCGGCTCGCCCGCCGGCTCGCCCGTCAGCGCCATGATGCCACCCATGCCCTGGATCAGAAAGTCATAGCCGGCACGCTCGGCATACGGACCGGTCTGACCAAAACCTGTTATAGAACAATAAATTAAACAGGGCAACTCATCTGATAGATCACTGTAAGATAGCCCGCGACGCTCCAGATCGCCGACCTTGAAGTTTTCCACCAGGACATCGGCCTTGGCGATCAGGCGTTTCAAGGTCCGCAGGCCATCTTCAGTGGTGAAGTCGAGCGCCAGCGAACGCTTGTTGCGGTTGGCGCTGAGGTAATAGGCGCTCTCGGTCGTCTCGTTGCCGTCATCGTCGCGCAGATAGGGCGGACCCCAGCGCCTTGTGTCGTCGCCAACGCCGGGCCGTTCGACCTTGACCACGTCGGCGCCGAGATCGCCGAGAATTTGCGTCGCGCTGGGGCCAGCCAGTACGCGGGTCAGGTCGAGAACGCGCAGTCCGTCAAGCGCGCCGGGCGGCAAGGGTGTCATGGCAAGTCCAATGGTGCGGGTTCGCTCATGGGGCAAGCGCCAGAACGATGGGGATTGTGATGATGGCAGCCAGCGTAGTGAGCGTGATGATGCCAGCCATCATGGTGGCGTCGCCGCCCATCTGGCGGGCCAGCACGTAGGATGACGCCGACGTCGGCAATCCGTTGTAGAGCACGGCCACCGCCGCGGCCATGCCGCCAACGCCCAGCGCCAAGCAAAGGCCGGCGGTCAACGCGGGCACGGCCAGCAGCTTGACCGCCGAACTGGCGGCCACCCGATACCGGGCTTGCGTCACGGCCCCGAGATGGAGCCCGGCGCCGACGGCCAATAACCCAAGTGGCAGGGATGCACGGCCGAGGATTTCCAGCATGGTGTCGATCACAGGCAGCAGCGGCAGTTCGGTCAGGTTCCAAAGCACGCCCGCGACGACCGCAAGGATCAGCGGATTGGTGACGATGCCGCGCACCACGTCCATGCCGCTCACCTTGCCGCTGGCGCCGTGCCGGACAAGGATGGCGACGGCGAGAACGTTTACCGTCGGCACGACGAAGGCGATGCCGATCGCGACCAGGGCGACACCCTGTTGGCCGAACATGCCGAAGGCGGCCGCCAATCCGACATAGGAGTTGGGCCGGATACCGCCCTGAAAAATCGAGGAAAAGGGTGGGCCAGGCAGCCGCCAGACCTGATGAAGACCCAGCAACAGAACCCCCATCACCAGCACCGCCCCCATCATCGCCAGACCCATCGGCAAGAGGGCACCGAGATCGATGTCGGCCGTTGCCAATTCGCTGAACAAGAGGCAGGGGAAGAACAGGTAGTAGATCGACTTCTCCGCCGCCGGCCAGAAACTGTCCGGCACGAACGCCGTGCGGCGTAGCAGGGCACCGAGAATGATCAGGGCGAAGATCGGCGCCAGCGCCAGAAAGGCGATGGTCATGCCGGGCGCGGTCGATTGGCCAGGGCGTCGAGCGCCCCCTGAAGAATGTAGGCGGCTGCCGCCGTATCGATGCGTTGCGCCCGCTTCGCACGGCTGAGATCGGCCTCGCGCACCATGGCGCGCTCAACCGCCTGGGTCGACATCCGCTCGTCCCAGAACGCAGCCGTGATGTCGCGGCGTTTCATGAGATTGTAAGCGAACTGCTTGGTCGCCTGGGCGCGCGGCCCGATCGAGCCGTCCATATTGCGTGGCAGACCGACCACCAGCGCGCCGACGCCCCGCTCGTCGACCACCGCGAACAGCGCGTCGGCATCCTGGGCAAAGCGCCGGCGGCGGATCGTACCGATCGGTGAGGCCAGCGTCAGCGCGCTGTCGGACAGGGCCAGGCCGATGGTCTTGTCGCCCACATCCAGCCCCAGAAGCCTGGTGCCGGCGGGCAGGCGCTCCGGCAAGTCCTCGATCTTGCAGATGGTCATACGCTGGTGTTAGGTTCGCGGCCGCTTTTGAGGGCCAAAGCCCCCATATACAAACGTGTTTTGGCGCGGCGTTCCGGGTCCGACCGGAAGCACCGCGCCGTTTCGTTGGAGACACCTATACCATGTCGCTCGATCAGGCCACCGTCGCGCGTATTGCGCATCTGGCCCGCATTCGCGTTGCCCCGGACGAAGCCGAAGCCTTGCAGAAGGATCTGCAAGATATCCTGGCCTTCGTTGAGCAACTGGGCGAGGTGAACACCGACGACGTGCCGCCGATGACCAGCGTTACGCCCCAGGGCTTGCGCTGGCGGACCGATCAGGTGACGGACGGCAAGAAGGCCGACCAGGTGCTGGCCAACGCGCCGGAGCAGGCGAGCGGATTTTACGCGGTGCCGAGGGTCGTCGAATGACCGAGCTGAACCATCTGACGATCAGCGAGGCGCTGGACGGGCTGGACAAAGGCGACTTCACGTCCGCCGAGCTGACCCGGGCCAACCTGCTGGCCATGGAGGAGGCGCGGGCGCTGAACGCCTTCGTCACCGAGACGCCGGAACGGGCGATGTCGATGGCCATGGTGTCCGACGACAGGCGTCGGGCCGGCGAGGCGCGGCCGCTCGATGGCATTCCGATCGCCGTGAAGGACCTCTACTGCACCGAAGGCATCCGGACCATGGCGGGCAGCCATATTCTGGAGGGGTTCACGCCGACTTATGAGAGCACCGTCACGGCCAATCTGTGGCGCGACGGTGCCGTGTTGTTGGGCAAGACGAACCTGGACGAGTTCGCCATGGGCTCGTCCAACACCACGTCCTATTTCGGCGAGGTGCATAACCCCTGGACGTTGGCCGACGAGCCCGACGCGCGGCTGGTGCCGGGTGGCTCGTCCGGTGGCTCGGCCGCCTGTGTGGCGGCCCGGATTGCCACAGCATCGACGGGGACGGACACGGGCGGCTCGATCCGCCAGCCGGCCAGCCTTTGCGGCATCGTCGGCATGAAGCCGACTTATGGCCGCTGCTCGCGCTGGGGCATCGTCGCGTTCGCATCGTCGCTGGACCAGGCCGGGCCCATGACCCGCTCGGTGCGTGACGCGGCCCTGATGCTGACCTCCATGGCCGGTTTCGACCCGATGGATTCGACCAGCGTCGACATGGCGGTGCCGGACTATGCTGCCGCCCTGACCGGCGACATTCGTGGCCTGAAGATCGGCGTGCCGAAGGAATACCGCGTCGATAACATGCCGGCGGAGATCGAGATCCTGTGGCAGCAGGGTGTCGAGTGGATGAAGGCGGCGGGCGCGGAGATCGTCGATGTCAGCCTGCCGCACACGAAGTACGCGCTGCCGGCCTACTACATCGTCGCGCCGGCCGAGGCGTCGTCGAACCTGGCCCGCTATGACGGCGTGCGCTATGGCCTGCGCGTGCCGGGCAACAGCCTGATCGAGATGTACGAAAACACCCGCGCGGAGGGCTTCGGTCAGGAGGTCAAGCGAAGGGTGATGATTGGCACCTATGTGCTGTCGGCCGGCTATTACGACGCCTATTACCTGAAGGCCCAAAAGCTGCGCACCCTGATCGCCCGCGATTTCGAGGCGGCCTATCAAAAGTGCGACCTTTTGCTGACGCCGACCGCGCCCTCGACCGCCTTCAAGGTGGGCGAGAAACAGGACGACCCGATCGCCATGTATCTGAACGACGTGTTCACCGTGCCGGCGAACCTGGCCGGCCTTCCGGGCATCTCGGTGCCGGCTGGGCTGGGCGCGGACGGGGCGCCGCTGGGCCTGCAGCTGGTCGGTCAGGCGTTCGACGAGGAAACCTTGTTCCGCGCCGCCGGCGTGTTGGAGCAGGCGGCCGGGTTCATCGCGACCCCGGCGCTGATGGTGGGAGAGGGGGCATGACCACGCATCCCGTCCTAAAGGGCGACACCGGCGATTGGGAGATGGTCATCGGGCTGGAAGTCCACGCCCAGGTGATCTCCGAGGCCAAGCTGTTTTCCGGCTCCGCAACCGAATTCGGCTCCGCCCCCAACAGCCAGGTCAGCCTGGTCGATGCCGCCATGCCTGGCATGCTGCCGGTGATCAACGAAAAGTGCATCGAACAGGCGGTGCGCACCGGCCTGGGCCTGAAGGCGGAGATCAACAAATTCTCCGTTTTCGACCGCAAGAACTATTTCTACGCCGACCTGCCCCAGGGCTATCAGATCAGCCAGTATCTGCAGCCGATCGTCGGCAAGGGCGAGATCGTGCTGGATTTGCCGGACGGCGAGACGCGGACGGTTGGCATTACGCGCCTGCATTTGGAGCAGGATGCGGGCAAGAGCCTGCACGACCAGGACCCGACCCGCACCTTCGTCGACCTGAACCGCTCCGGCGTCGCCCTCATGGAGATCGTGTCGGAGCCAGATTTGCGCGGGCCGGAGGAGGCGGCGGCCTACTTGCGCAAGCTGCGCGCCATCCTGCGCTATCTCGGCACCTGCGACGGCAACATGGAGGAAGGCTCCATGCGCTGCGACGTGAACATCTCGGTGCGCAAGGTCGGCGACAATGAATACGGCACCCGCTGCGAGGTGAAGAACGTCAACTCCATCCGCTATGTCATGGCCGCGATCGATTACGAGGCGCGCCGCCAGATCGACCATATCGAGGAGGGCGGCACGGTCG
>JBCBSH010000064.1:0-19926 GCA_039819285.1 Pseudomonadota bacterium | reverse complement strand
ATGATGTTCATCATCGGGACGGGCAGGGCGCGGGCCGCCGCGCCGCCGACATAGCGGTAAAGCGGCAAGGCCGCCTCCTCCGCCGCTGCCTTGGCCATCGCCAGGCTGACGCCGAGAATGGCGTTGGCACCCAGCCGGCCCTTGTTGCCGGTGCCGTCCAGTTCGATCATCAACCGGTCGATCTCGCCCTGGTCCTCGGCATCCAGACCGGACAAGGTGTCGAAAATCTCGCCATTCACGGCCGCGACCGCCTTGGTCACGCCCTTGCCGCCATAGCGGCCCTTGTCGCCGTCACGCAGCTCGACGGCTTCGTGCGCACCGGTCGAGGCGCCGGAGGGCACAGCGGCACGGCCGGACGCGCCTGTTTCGAGCACGACATCGACCTCCACGGTCGGGTTGCCACGGCTGTCCAGGATTTCGCGCGCATGGATATCGATGATGGCGGTCATCGGCTCAGTCCTTCTCGATAGAGGCGGTCGGTTTCGCGGGTAATGCCAAAAGCGGCGCATGGTTACTGGCATGCGTCCTGGCAATCAAGAGGGTCGCGTTGCCACGGCCAGAAGACGGCCCGCTCCTATTCAAGCGTCGACCGTATGTGCCGCTCCGCGGCGATCGATATTGCGACCGAACCTTCCGCATTGGTCCTATGGCGTCGAGTAGCCAACGAGCATCCCAAAACATGATCGTGGTGCCGCGACGAGCAAGCCAAACAGGGCCCCGATCGCTCAGGGCCCTGCCTGGATGCGACTTCAGCACAACCGCAATGCCGAGTTGAGCCGGTCGTGGTGCTTCGGGCTGCCGATGGTTGGCCGCCCGTCAGCCTGTTACTGGGTTGCCACCGCCATTTGGTCGGCGCCGAACGCCTCGTTCATGACATGGAAGACGACGGTGTTGTCGATGAAGTTGCCGTCCCAACTGTAAGGCGCCCCCCACAGCTCGGCGGCATCCAGATCGGTCCGGGTGAACTCCGCGAAGAGTTCGGAGCCCGGGCCCATCGCCCAGAGCGGCACCAGCTCGTTGGTATGGTTGCGCGACGACCACTGATAGCCCGGCATGGTGCCGGCACCGCGGTCCTGAACGGCGAGGTATTCGTTGAAGATGTCCTCGGTCGGGTCGAAGCGGGCGGCCAACAGCGCCTCGTCGCTGCGATCGGCCGCGACCGGCCCACCCACGCCGTTGGTCCAGGTGCCTTCGCCCCAGATACCGCCGCACTCGTGGTCCGACGTGACGATCAGCAGGGTCTCGTCCCAGCTTGAGTTTTCCTCGACCCATTCGATGACCGCGTCCACGGCGAGGTTGAAGTCGATCTGTTCCTCGATGAAACGCGGCATGTCGTTGCCGTGCCCCATCCAGTCGACCGCGCCGCCCTCGATCATCACGAAGAAGCCGTCCTCGTCCTGGTTCAGGACGTTGAGCGCGCCCAGGCTCATGGTCGCGAGGTCCGGCACCACCGGGTTGTACGCCATGCCCGACGGGGTGTCGGCGTCGGGCAGACCTTCACGGCTGGCCTGCAGGGTGGAACCCGCCCGCGCGATGCCGACAACGCGCTCAGGCATGATCTCACCGTCAGCCAGGGCCTGGAAATCCGCCAGATCGTCAATGAAGGTGAAGCCGTTCAGCCCCTCTTCGCTGGTCAGCGCCGTCAACGTGTCGGAGCCACCGACATAGCGGTATGCCTCCTCGTCCTCCGGCTCGACCTGGTTGCCGCTGTTGTCGTAAAGCGGATGGCCGGCGCCCATGATGACGTCGAGATCGCTGGCCACCATCTCGTTGAAGATGTCGACATAGTTGTTGCGCGAGATGTTGTGCGCGATCACCGCGGCCGGGGTCGCGTGCGACACCATGACCGAGGCGACGGAACCCGCCGAGCGATCCTGGTCCATGGCAATCTGGGCGATGGTGCGCAGGACCTCCTCACCGGTCCAATCCAGGTTCACGCGGCCGTTCGAGGTCTTACGGCCGGCCATCAGTGCGGTCCCGGCGGCGGCGCTGTCGGTGTAGGAGGTGTAGCGTTCGCCCACCGGCGGGAAGTCGTTGGCCATCGTGTTCTCAAACCGCAGCCAGCGCGTCGACGGGTCATAGCCCTGGGCAACGGCACCGGCGGCCAGCGAGACGTCTTCGCCACTGGGAAGCACGTTGCCCTGGGCGTCGATCAGGTTCAGCGCATGGTGGTCAAGGCCGTACACGACGGGCGTCGTGCCGTCCGGGCGGGCGATCTGATAGGATTGCTGGCCCGCGAGGCCCTGATAGTAGTCAGCGGCAAGCCAGCCGTTGAAGCCGATGCCGTCGGAGACCATCAGGATAACGTTCCTGGCGCCGGTGTCCTGCGCGTACGCAGGCAGGGCGAGTACGCCACTGAGGGCAGTCGCGAGCAACAGTCTCGTAACAGTCATTATGTCGCCTTTCTGGTTCGGTGGAAAAGCGGATAGATACAGCCCGACTATTACGAGAAAATAACAGTTGCATGACCACCGTGTGTAGATTGCGACCGCTTCTCATTAGCAGACTGTCATGCGCCGGCAATCGGCGGAAATACGCCAGCCCGCCGCGCGCAACAACGCAAGGGGTGCGACAATCGCGCAAATCGCTGTGCCCAGATGGCTGGCACCAGCACGACCTGTGGCCAAGCGAATGGAGACTTGGTCCCGAAAAAGACCTGCGCGTTCTATCGAGACTTTGCCTGGCTCTTTGAGCAACAGGGCCTAAGCGCCGAGATCCAGGTCAAGCGCCTGCATCTCGTCGGCGCGAAGCGGCAGGTCTTGGCGCAAAAAGAACTCGTCGAGTTGTGGCGGCGGGATGTCAGTGCCGGCCAGCATGGCGTGGATTTGGCCGCGATGGTGAATCTGGTGCTGGAAAAGATGGGCCAGGATGGCTTGGATCTCCTCGGGCTTGTCGCCGTCCTTGCGCTCCAGAGTCCGGATCTCCGACAGGTCTCGTTCCGCCAAGGCTTCGCAGAATGCCAGCAGCCTGCGATCTGCCGCCTGTTGATCGGCGGCCAGGCGGTCCTGCGCCGACGGCAATGGCCGCCTGAAGATGGCCTGGCCTTCGCCGCCCTGTTCCAGCGCGTCGAGGTAGTAGAGGTCGACCTCCAGGATGTGCTGAACCGTTTCCTTGATCGACGGGAAGAAGTTCGTGCGGGGCGCCTCGAATTCGCCGGCCGTCAGCCGCAGCCAGGCCCGCGCAAGACGATGATTGGACCAGAGATTGTTGGCGGCTTCGCGCCTGATGTGGTTGACGAGGGTCATGCCTCGACCGGGTCGGCCTTGGCCAGGCGGTCAAGCGCGACCAGCGTCGACAGAATACCGGGCAGGTGCTTGAGATGCACCATGTTCGGGCCGTCAGACGGGGCGTTGTCCGGGTCCTGATGGACCTCCATGAAAACCGCGGCGACACCGATCGCAACCGCCGCCCTGGCCAGGACGGGCACGAACTCGCGCTGGCCGCCACTGCGGCCGCCAAGGCCGCCGGGCTGTTGCACGGAATGCGTCGCATCGAACACGACCGGATAGCCGGTGCGGGCCATGATCGGCAGCGACCGCATGTCGGATACGAGCGTGTTGTAGCCGAAGCTGGCGCCCCGCTCGGTTAGCAGGATGCGCTCGTTCCCGGTGCTTGCCACCTTGGCCACGACATTTGCCATGTCCCAAGGGGCCAGAAACTGGCCCTTCTTAACGTTGACCGCACGCCCGGTGCGACCGGCCGCCAGCAGCAGGTCGGTTTGGCGGCACAGGAAGGCCGGGATTTGAAGCACGTCGACGACTTCGGCGACCGGAGCGCATTGTTCTTCTGTATGGATATCAGTCAGCACGGGACAGCCGCGCGCTTCGCGCACCTCAGCCAGGATCGGCAGGCTCTCCTTCAGGCCCAGCCCGCGCGGCGTGTCGACCGAGCTGCGGTTGGCCTTGTCGAAGCTGGATTTGTAGATCAGGCCGACACCGGCCGCGTCCGCGATCTCCTTGATCGCCGCCGACATTTCCAGGGCGTGCTGCCGGCTTTCCAGTGCGCACGGGCCGGCGATCAGTGTCAGCTTGCGGTCGTTGGCGACAGTGAGTGGGCCGATCTCAACGGTATTGGGCGCGGTCATGATTAGACCAGACGGCTTTGCTCAACCGCAGCGCGCACGAAGGCCGTGAACAAGGGGTGCGGTTCGAACGGCTTTGACTTCAGTTCCGGGTGAAACTGCACGCCGATAAACCAGGGATGGTCTGGCAGTTCGACGATCTCCGGCAACTCGCCGTCCGGCGACAGGCCGGAAAACAAGAGGCCCGCGTCTTCGAGCTGGTCGCGGTAATTGATGTTGACCTCATAGCGGTGACGGTGCCGCTCGCTGATCGTTGGCTCGTCGTAGATCGCAAGGACCTTGCTGCCCTCCGCGAGGATCGCCGGATAGGCGCCCAGCCGCATTGTGCCACCGAGATCACCGTTCATGGCTCGGCTTTCCTTCTGGTTGCCGCGCACCCATTCGGTCATCAAGCCAACAACCGGATCATCGGTCTTGCCGAATTCTGTCGAGCTGGCACCAGGCAGGTTCGCCAAGTGCCGGGCGGCTTCGATAACCGCCATTTGCATGCCAAAGCAGATGCCAAAGTACGGCACGCCTCGCTCTCGGGCGAACTGGGCGGCGCGGATCTTTCCCTCCGCCCCGCGCTCGCCGAAGCCGCCGGGCACCAGGATCCCGTTCACATGCTCCAGATGGATGGCTGCGTCCTCGGCATCGAAGATTTCGGAATCGATCCAATCCAGCTTGACCCGGACATTATTGGCGATGCCGCCATGGGCCAGCGCCTCGCCCAGGCTTTTGTAGCTGTCGATCAGCGAGGTGTACTTGCCGACCACGCCGATGGTCACCTCGCCTTCCGGCTCGCGAATGCGGTCGGCGATCTTCTCCCACAAGCCGAGATCGATGGGTGGTGACCGGTCGAGGTCGAAATAATCCAACACCTGATCGTCGAAGCCCTCGCGGTGATATGAGAGCGGCACCTCATAGATCGACGGGCTGTCCAACGCTGCGATCACACGTTCGGGACGGATGTTGCAGAACAGGGCGATCTTTCGCCGCTCGTTCTCCGGAATCGACCGGTCGGCCCGGCACAGCAGCATGCCGGCCTGGATGCCGACCGACAGCAGTTCCTTGACCGAGTGCTGGGTTGGCTTGGTCTTCAACTCGCCCGCCGTCGGAATGTAGGGCAGCAGCGTGCAGTGTATGAACAAGGCCCGTTCGGGGCCGACCTCGTTGCCGAACTGCCGGATGGCCTCCAGGAATGGCAGGCTCTCGATATCGCCGACCGTGCCTCCGATCTCGCACAGCACGAAGTCCTCGTCGCTGAGGTCTGAGGCGATGAACTCCTTAATCGCGTCCGTCACGTGGGGGATGACCTGCACGGTGGCGCCCAGATAGTCGCCGCGCCGTTCTTTGGCTATCACATCCGAATAGATTTTGCCCGTCGTGACATTGTCGCTGCGCCGTGCCGGCACGCCCGTGAAGCGTTCGTAATGGCCAAGATCGAGGTCGGTTTCGGCGCCGTCGTCGGTGACGTAGACCTCGCCATGCTGTGTCGGGCTCATCGTGCCCGGATCGACATTGAGATAAGGGTCCAGCTTGCGCAAACGGACCTTGTAACCGCGCGCCTGCAACAGCGCGCCAAGCGCCGCCGATGCCAGACCTTTGCCGAGGGAAGAGACCACGCCGCCGGTGATGAAGATGAACCGCGTCATGGAATTCGACATTAACCCGATTCTCGATTGCGTTGCCATGCCTTGATGACATGGCTGAGGGCGCCCGACAAAACCCGGGCGAACGGAGGCGGACGCCGCGACGCGACGCCCGATGCTAACCGAGAGAGCGGTTAGTTCAGAGGTACGGCGGGCGCGCTGTCCTCGGCCGGCGCCTCGACCGGGGCGAGCGGCTGCAGGATCAAGCTGTCTTCCGCAGGACGCGTGGTTTCGCGTGCCACAATCGCCAGGGCCAACGTTCCGAGCATGAAGAGTGCCGCAAGGACAGCCGTCAGCCGCGTCAGAAAATTGCCCGTTCCGCGCACGGACGACAGGTTGCCCAGGCTGGGCCCACCAATGCCGAGTCCGCCGCCCTCGTTGCGCTGAAGCAGCACGACGGCCACGAGGGCAATCGAGATCATCAGGTGAACGACAAGAAGAATCTGCAGCACGTTAACGATCCAATCGGCAGCGGCCGGCTGTATGAGAGCCGAGCCTTATGCCTGTCATTCGGTGCCGTCCCGGCACCCGTTTGTCACACGTTGCGCCGGGTTTTAGCCAAGGGGCCCGGCTTTGGCTAGACGCAACTTTGGGCGATGGCCCAGAAATCATCGGCCGACAGGCTGGCACCGCCGACCAGCGCACCGTCGACGTTCGGCACCGCCAGCAACTGTCTGGCGTTGCCAGGCTTGACCGAACCGCCGTAAAGCAGGCGCACCGCATCAGCGCCGGACATATGGCGCGACAGTTCCGCTCGTATATGGGCATGCACCTCCGCCACGTCACCCGTTGTCGGCGTCCGGCCGGTGCCGATGGCCCACACGGGCTCATACGCGACCACCGTATTCTCCGGCGTCGCTGTGTTGGGCACGGACCCTGCGATCTGCCGCGAGCACACCGCCAGCGCGTCGCCCGCGTCGCGCTCCGCTTCGGTCTCGCCGATGCAGATGATCGCGATCAGACCGGCCTTGTACGCGGCCTTTGCCTTTTCGCCGATCAGCAGGTCCAACTCGCCGTGATATTGCCGCCGTTCGGAATGGCCGACGATCACGTGGGCGCAGCCCAGATCCACCAGCATGCCGGCGGCAATCTCGCCCGTATAAGCCCCATCTTCGGCCGCATGGCAGTCCTGACCGCCGACAAACACGCCGCTGCCCGCAACCGCCTGGCCAACCGCATCGATCAGCGTGGCCGGCGGGCAGACCAGAAGGTCGTAGTCGCGCTCCGCCTGTTCTGCGTAGCGCAGGCCAAGATCGCGCGCCAGGGCGGTGCCGGCCGTCTTGGTCATGTTCATTTTCCAATTACCGGCGATCAGGGGGCGCATGGGGCAAGCTCCGGCTTCAAAAGACGCGATGGGCAGGGCCGTTTAGCAGCCATGGGCCGGCGCGGCAAACACAGATCAAACGCCGTCAGCATTGCGGCCGCTCCAATCCCGCTCTTATAGTGCGGCCGCTTCGCGCCTATGTGAGGCGCTAACCGTTCAAAGCGTGTGGCGAAACGATGATCCAAACCCTTCGCAACAAGGCCAGCTCTTGGCTGGTTAAGATCCTGCTGCTGCTGCTGGTCTTGAGCTTTGCGGTTTGGGGTATCGGCGACTTCTTCCGCGATGCGCCGCCCGACACGGTGGTCGCGACCGTGGGCGAGATTGAAATCGACCTCAACGCCTTCAATGCGGAGTTCCAGCGCCAGGTCGCCTTCGAGCGGCAGAACGATGATGGCTACACCACCGATGACGCGCTGGAGGACGGGTTGGTCGACGACGTGCTCGACCGGCTGGTCAATCAGGCGCTGTTGATCCAGCTCAGCCGCAACATGGAACTGGTCATTCCCGACGAGGTGGTGGCCGCCCAGATCCGCGTAGATCCGCGCTTCCAAAGCAGCGTCACGGGCCAGTTCGACAATCAAAGACTGCTAGGTTATCTGTCCAACCGGGGCCTCAGCGAGGCGGCCTTTGTCGAAGAGGTCCGGCGCGATATCCAGCAGGGCGTTCTGCAGCTTTCCGTTCTGCGCGGCGCCTGGGTGCCCGCAACCCTGGGCGACGCGCTGTTCGAATATCGGCAGGAAGGCCGTATCGCTGACGTCGTGAGCATTCCCTATGCCACGATCTTCGATGTGGACGAGCCGACCGAAGACGACCTTCGCTCCTTCCATTCCGAAAATGGTGAGCTGTTCACGGCGCCTGAGTATCGCAACCTGACCGTCGTCGCCATCCAAGCCGAGGATTATGCCGACGAGATCGCGGTTTCCGACGAAGAGCTTTCGGAAGCTTACGAGCAAAGGCTGGAGCAGTTCGTTGCGGACGAACAGCGTCAGTTCGATCAGGTGATCCTGGACGACCAGAGCCAGGCCAGCGCCCTCGCCGAGGCAGCCCGCGCCAACGGCAGCCTGGCGGACGCGTTGGCGGCGGACGACAGCATCGAAGGCGACATCATCCCGCTGGACTGGTCGACCCGGTCGGACATGTTCGGCGAGTTGGCGGACGCGGGCTTCGCGCTGTCGCCCGACGGCGTTACCGACCCGATCGAGACCGTGTTCGGCTGGCATGTGCTGCAACTCACCGGCATCGAGGCCGAGGAGGAGCGCCCCTTGGAAGAGGTCGCAGACAGCTTGCGGCGCGACATCCAGATCGACCGCGCGCTGGACGTCGTCTTTGAGCAGGTGAACGCGCTGGAGGACGAGTTAGCCGCCGGCACGGACTTGAGCGAAGCGGTCAGCGTTCTCGGCCTGACGGCGGTTCGAACACCCCCCATCGCCGCCGATGGTTCCGTCCAGTTTGGCAGCGACGCGCCCGACCTGCCCAACCTGCCGGCGATCGCAGCGATCGCCTTCGACCTCGATGAGGGCGAGGCGAGCCTGATGGAAGAGGCGTCCGATACGGCCTATTTCACGGCGCGGGTCGACGGCATCGTGCCACCGGCGGTTCGCCCCTTCGACCAAGTGCGTGACGAGGTTGAGGCCGCCTGGCGGAACGCCGAACGCGGCCGCGGAGCCGCTCGGCAGGCCGAGTTGGTTGAACAGCGGCTGGCCGCCGGCAATGACCCGTCTGAAGTGGCATCGGCGTTCAATGGCACTGCGACGAGCACGGTGGCCTTGCTGCGTGACGGCAGCAACCGGGGTGACCTGCCACAAGCGGCGATCGAGCGCCTGTTCACCATGCATATCGGCGATGTCGAGACAGTTGACGACGGCGTTAACCAGCTTGTCGTTCGGCTGGACGTAATTGAACTGCCGGAGCCGAATCCGGACGACTTCGCCTATCAGTCCGTGCAGGCTAACGCGGAAAACGCCATGGGCACGGAATTGCTGCGGCAGTTTTTCGACCAGTTGCACGAGGCCATCGACGTCGAGATCCATCAGTCGGTTCTCGATCGCCAGTATCACCAAAGCTGACCACCATGCAGATATCGCCGGACCTCGACGGGTTCATCCGAACCTATGACGAGGGCGCGCCACAGGTCGCCTCGACGACCTTGGTGGCCGATTTGGAGACGCCCGTCTCCGCCATGCTGAAGCTGGCGGACCAACGGCCTTACAGCTTCCTGTTCGAGTCCGTCGAGGGCGGCGCGGTGCGCGGCCGCTACTCCGCCATCGGCATGAAGCCCGACCTGATCTGGCGGTCGAGCCGCGACCGCGCCGAGATCAACCGCACCGCGCGCGCCGACCTCAACACGTTCGAACCAGAGGAGTTGCCGCCGCTGGAAAGCCTGCGCCGGTTGATCAACGCGAGCCGCATCGCCCTGCCCGACGGCATGCCGCCCATCGCCTCCGGCCTGTTCGGCTATCTCGGCTACGACATGGTCCGGCATATGGAACGGCTGCCGGACGATAATCCGGACACGCTGGGCGTGCCCGACAGCGTCTTGATGCGGCCGACCATCGTGGCGGTGTTCGACAATATCGAGGACAAGGTCACGCTGGTTACGCCGGTCTGGCCAAGCGCCGGCCTGTCCGCCGAGGCGGCCTATGGCCTGGCGCGCGAGCGGCTGGCGGACGCGGTGGCCGACTTCGAACGCTCCCTGCCCTACCGTCGCGACGGCGGCGAGGCGCTGGAACCATTGCCGGAGCCGGTGTCAAACACCAGCCCAGAGGCGTACTGCGAGGCCGTGGAGAAGGCCAAGGAGTACATCCGCGCCGGCGACATTTTCCAGGTCGTGCCGTCGCAGCGCTTCACGGTTCCGTTCCGACTGCCGCCCCTGTCGTTCTATCGCGCGCTGCGGCGGCTGAACCCGTCGCCTTTTCTGTTCTATCTCGATTTCGGGGCCTTCAGCATTGTCGGTTCTAGCCCGGAGATCTTGGTCCGGGTGCGTGACGACACTGTCACAATCCGCCCGTTGGCCGGCACCCGCAGGCGTGGCGTGGACGCGGCGGAAGACAAGGCTTTGGCCGAAGAATTGCTGGCCGATCCAAAGGAACGGGCGGAGCATCTGATGCTGCTCGATCTCGGCCGCAACGATGTCGGCCGGGTCGCCCAAATCGGCTCCGTCGAGGTCACCGAGCAGTTCAAGATCGAGTACTACTCGCACGTTATGCACATCGTCTCCCATGTCGAGGGGCGACTGGCGGAGGATAAGGACGCATTGGACGCGCTGGTCGGCGGCTTTCCTGCCGGTACGGTTTCCGGCGCACCCAAGGTGCGGGCGATGGAGATCATCGACGAGTTGGAGGTCGCGAGGCGCGGGATCTATGCCGGCGCGGTCGGCTATTTCGGCGCCAATGGCGATCTCGACACCTGCATCGCGCTCCGCACCGGCGTCATCGCCGACGGCAAGCTGCACATCCAGGCCGGTGGCGGTGTCGTGGCGGACAGCGACCCGCTGGCGGAGTTGGAAGAAACGCGGCAAAAGGCACGCGCGCTGGTGCGTGCCGCCGAAGAGGCCATCCGCTTCGCCGGGCGGCGCTGACATCTGGCCATGGACCAAGACGATGGCTAGTGTGGCGCCGAGACAGAGAACAAGGTGCGGTCGATGCTGCTGCTGATCGACAATTATGACAGCTTTACCTACAACCTCGTCCACTTTCTGGGCGAGCTTGGGGCGTCCACCGTCGTGCGCCGGAACGACCAGATCACGGTCGACGAGGCGCTGGCGATGAACCCGGACGGCATCGTCCTGTCGCCGGGACCGTGCGACCCCGACAAGGCGGGTATCTGCCTGGATCTGGTCAAGGCCGCCGGCAATCTACCGCTTCTCGGCGTCTGCCTCGGCCATCAGTCGATCGGCCAGGCCTATGGCGGCAAGGTCGTGCGCGCGCCGGAAATCATGCACGGCAAGCTGTCGCCGGTCAGCCACACCGGCAGCGGCGTGTTCGCAGGACTGCCATCACCGATCACGGTAACGCGCTACCATTCGCTGACTGTCGACCGTCCGTCGCTGCCCGACGATTTGATGATCACGGCGGAGACCGAAAGCGGCCTGATCATGGGGCTGGAGCATCGTGAGCGGCCAGTGCATGGCGTGCAGTTCCATCCGGAAAGCATCGCGTCGCAGCATGGCCATGACTTGCTAAGGAACTTCATCGCCCTGACCGAACGGCGGCGCGCGGCCTGACCTCATGACCAGCTTTGATCGCCTTCAGCCCTTCATCGCCCGGCTCGCCAACGGCGAGCGGTTGGACCAGGAAACCGCAGCGGCGGCATTCGACGTCATCATGTCCGGCGAGGCGACACCGTCCCAGACCGGCGCCCTTCTGATGGCCCTGCGCCTGCGTGGCGAGACGGTCGACGAGATCACCGGCGCGGCACAGATCATGCGCGACAAGGCGCTGCGAATCGAGGCGCCGGAGGGGGCGATCGACTGCTGCGGCACTGGCGGCGACCAGTCCGGCAGCTACAACATCTCCACCGCCGTCTCGTTCGTGCTGGCCGGCGCCGGCGTTCCGGTGGCCAAACACGGCAACCGGGCGCAATCCAGCAAAACAGGTGCGGCCGACGTGCTGACGGCGCTGGGTGTCAACATCGATGCCGATATGGCGCTCGTGCAGCGCGCCTTGTGGGAGGCGAATGTCTGCTTTCTGTTCGCCCAGAGACACCATGGGGCAATGCGCCATGTCGGCCCGACCAGGGTGGAGTTGGGCACGCGCACCGTCTTCAACCTGCTGGGGCCATTGTCCAACCCCGCCGGCGCCAAGCGGCAGTTGATGGGCGTGTTTGCGCCCGAATGGGTTGAGGTGCAGGCCCGCGTGCTGGGCAATCTGGGCGCCGAGCGCGCCTGGGTCGTGCACGGCTCCGACGGTATGGACGAAATCACGACCACGGGTCCGACCATGGTTGCCTCGTTGCACGGTGGCACGGTCGAGGTGTTCGAGATCTCGCCAGCGGATGTCGGGCTGCCCCTGGCCGACCCGGCGGACCTGAAGGGCGGCGACGGCGAGACCAATGCCACTGCCTTGCGTGCGGTCTTGGCCGGCGAACCGAGCCCCTATCGCGACATCGTGCTACTGAACGCCGCAGCGGCCCTGGTCGTCGCCGGCAAAGCGCAGGACTTGGCCGACGGCATGGAGCTGGCGACGGCGACAATTGGCAGCGGCGCGGCCGCCGACGCGCTAGCCAAGCTTGTTGCGATCACCAACGAACGGACGGACTGACGGCATGGCCGACGTGCTGGAACGCATCTGCGCGGACAAACGCCAACACATCGCGGCCAGGAAGGCAGAGATGTCGCCGGCGGACCTGGAACAGCGCGCCGCCGGAACGGAAGCGCCGCGTGGGTTTGCGGCTGCCCTTCGACACGCCCGAGCAACTGGCCGCTATGGCCTGATCGCCGAGATCAAGAAGGCGTCGCCGTCAAAAGGGTTGATCCGCGCCGACTTCGATCCGCCGACCCTGGCGCGCGCCTATGCTTCGGGTGGCGCCACCTGTCTCTCCGTACTGACCGACATTCCGTACTTCCAGGGCGACGACACCTATCTGACCGCCGCGCGCTCGGCGGTGGACCTGCCCGTGCTGCGCAAGGACTTCATGCTTGACCCCTATCAGGTGGTCGAGGCGCGGGCACTGGGCGCGGACTGCATTCTGCTGATCATGGCGGCGCTGAGCGATGCCCAGGCATCCGAACTGGAACAAACCGCTATCAACCTTGGCATGGACGTACTGGTCGAGGTGCATGATGGGCATGAGCTTGATCGTGCACTTAATCTAAATTCTCAGCTTATCGGAATTAACAACAGAAATCTCAAAACTCTAGAGACAAATCTTGATGTGACCGAGACCCTTGCATCCCGCGTACCGTCGAACCGACTGCTTGTTGCCGAAAGCGGGCTTTATGCGCCAGAGGACCTGGCGAGGATGGCGGCGGCGGGTGCGACCACGTTTCTGATCGGCGAGAGCCTGATGCGCCAGCATGATGTCGCGGCGGCGACGCGCGCGCTGCTGGCCGAACAGAGCGTCGGCCAGGCCGTGGAGGCATGACGGACCTGACCCACTTCGACGAGGGCGGCCGGGCCCGCATGGTCGACGTCTCGGCCAAGAACGAGACAGCACGCCTGGCGACCGCCGCCTGCCGCGTGATCATGCAACCGGAAACGTTGGCCTTGATCAAGGAAGGCAGGGCCGCCAAGGGCGACGTCCTGGCCGTGGCAAGGCTGGCCGGCATCATGGCCGCGAAGAAGACCAGCGACCTGATCCCGCTTTGCCATCCGCTGCCGCTTTCTTCCGTATCCATCGACCTCACCACCGACGAGGCCGGACCAGCGGTCGACATCGTCGCCACGGCAAAGGTTACAGGCCGTACCGGGGTCGAGATGGAGGCGCTGACAGCGGCATCCGTGGCCGCGCTTACGGTCTACGACATGTGCAAATCGGCCGACCGGGAGATGACCATCACGGACCTCAAACTGCTGCGGAAGAGCGGCGGCAAGTCGGGCGATTTCGTTCGCCAGCCATGATCTCGGTCGAGGACGCCAAACGCAGGATTTTTGCCGCCTTTCGCCCGCTGCCGGCAGAGACGGTCGGGTTGATGGATGCGGCGGGGCGCGTCACCGCCGTCCCAATCGCCGCGAGACGCACGCAGCCCTGGGCTGACCTGTCCGCTATGGACGGCTATGCCGTGCGCGGCGACGACGTGGCGACGGCCCCGGTCACGCTGGATGTCGTCGGCTCCGTCCCGGCCGGCACGCATTTCGGCGGCCAAGTCGGCCCTGGCCAGTGCGTCCGCATCTTCACCGGCGCGCCCCTGCCCGAAGGGACCGACACGATCGTCATCCAAGAGGATACCGAGGCCGCAGGCGACCGTGTCACCGTCAATGCAGCCACGCGGAAAGGTGTCTATGTCAGGCCGCGCGGGTTCGACTTCTCCGAAGGTGACGAGCTGATCCCAGCCGGGCGCCTGTTGACCGCCCGGGACATCGGTCTGGCGGCTTCGATGAACCACCCTTGGCTAAAGGTCCATCGCCGGCCGAAGGTCGCCATCCTGGCGACGGGTGACGAAATCGTCATGCCCGGCGAACCCATCGGGCCGGACCAGATCGTGAGTTCGAACGGTCCGGGACTGGCAGCACTGGTCGAAGCCTGCGGCGGCGTGCCTGTTATGTTGCCGGTCGCGCAAGACAACGCCGCGTCCCTGCATGCAGGGGCCGCCGGCGTACGGGGCATGGACTTGCTGCTCACGACAGGCGGCGCCTCGGTCGGCGAGCACGACCTGATCCGCGAGGTGCTGGGGCGCGATGGGCTGGAGATCGACTTCTGGCGCATTGCCATGCGGCCCGGCAAGCCCTTGATGTTCGGTGCCATCGATGGTGTCCCGGTACTGGGACTACCGGGCAATCCGGTCTCGTCACAGGTCTGCGCGCTGCTGTTTGCGGTCCCGGCGTTGCGCCTGTTGCAAGGACTGCCGGCGGAGGATGGATTGTCCGAAAAGGCCAGGCTAGGCCGTGATTTGCCGGCCAACGACCGTCGCCAGGACTATCTGAGGAGCACCCTTTCCGTCGATACGGACGGACAGCTTGTTGCCACGCCGTTCGAAAAGCAGGATAGTTCTTTGCTCACATTGCTGGCCAAGGCCGACTGCCTGGTCGTTCGTCCGCCTCATGCGCATGCGATCGAAGCCGGAAGCCCGGTGGATATCGTCCGCTTCGCCCCTCGACTGGCGCGACTTTGATCGGGAGATTGGCACCAAGTAGGAACTTTATGGGAACAAAACTTGACGTTTTTGTTTTGTTCTCGTTAGTCTAATTTGTATCGAATCGCTTGGCCGGCGGGGCTGACCGAGCGGAATTTGGCTAGGGGACCGGCCATGTTGACCCGGAAGCAGCAGCAGCTCTTGATGTTTATTGATCGGCGCTTGAAGGAAGGCGGCGTTTCCCCTTCGTTCGATGAAATGAAGGATGCGCTGGGCCTGAAGTCCAAGTCCGGCATCCACCGCCTGATCACAGCGCTGGAAGAGCGCGGCTTCATCCGCCGCCTGCCCCATCGCGCCCGGGCGCTGGAGGTGTTGCAGTTGCCCGACGGCCTGACAGCCGCGCCGCGGGAAGATCGCGGCGGCCGCTTCCGCCCGATGGTGATCGAAGGCACGGCGGACAAGCCGCCGCCGCGCCGCACGACCCCGGTCAGCAGCAGCGAGGCTGTCGAACTGCCGCTCTATGGCAAGATCGCCGCCGGCACGCCTATCGAGGCGCTCAGCGACCCCTCGGTTTATACAAACGTGCCGCCAGACATGATCAGCGGCGGCGAGCATTACGCGCTGATCGTGGACGGCGACAGCATGGTCGATGCCGGCATTCTCGACGGCGATACGGTGATCATTCGCCGCAGCGATACGGCGGAAAGCGGCGACATCGTCGTCGCCTTCATCGATGATGGCGAGGTCACGCTGAAGCGTCTGCGCAAGGGCGGCGGCAAGACCGTGGCGCTGGAACCGGCGAACCCGGCCTACGAAACCCGCATCTTCGGCGCCGATCGGGTGCGCGTGCAAGGTCGCCTGGTCGGTCTGTTGCGGCACTACTGATCCACGCCGCCCTGCGTGATCAGGGAACCGTTCTCGACCAGGGGCGATCGCCCGTTTGCTTGGCCACGGTCCGAACCGATGCCCGATCCGATAGGGTCGATGACGGCCCCTCGCCCGAGGTCGACAGGGTGATGGCATAGGCGCCGTTGCGCCAGACGTCGAACCGGTCGACCACAATCGGTGCCGCACACGGGCCGCGCACAGGCTCCTGCGCCACCACCACGTCCGCGACGGCACAATCCTCGGCCAGAATGTCCGGTTGGAACGCGAAGGCGACCGCGCCATCGCCCGCCCGCCAGATGCAGCCTTGGCCATCGCATCGAAAGCCTGGATCGATGGCAGCGAGATCGGCCCAGGTGATCTCGGTGTCGGCACCGGTCAGCCGGGTCCATTGGCTGCGGGTGAAGGCGTCCGTGCGGGCCTGGGAAACCGCAAGCACGCCACCGGACAGGCGAAGGCCCAGCAGGCGTGCATCGGCACTGACCAGGATCGTCGGGACGGGCGTCATGATCGCGATCATGGCAGCCAGCGCAATTCCAACGACGCCGAACCAGCGGGCCGTCCCGCGCCAAAGCGCAAGCCACAGGCCCCCGGCGACGACAAGCACAATGACGACGTCAGCCAGCGCCGGGGTGGCAATCACGGCGCCAGGCAAGTTGGCGGACCAATTGGCCAGCGCGAGCAGCCCATCAATTCCCCAACCCATGGGGGCGAGCGCCAACCCGTCCAACCCCAGGGGCATCAGCAGGTACGCCGCCAAACCCCAGGGCATGATCCAGGCGGCCGTCAACGGCACGGCAATCAGGTTGGCCAAGGGCCCATAGACGGGCGTTTCCTGAAAGTGAAACAGGACGAACGGTGCGGTCGCCAGGGTCGCTGTGAACGAAGTGATCATGAGGCTGGCGAGATACAGGCGAGCGCGCCGCCAAAGGCCGGACCTGACGCGCCACTTCAGCCACCGCTCTCGCAGGCCGTCATAAAGCGCGACCAGCGCCAACACGGCCGCGAAACTCATCTGAAAACTGGGGCCAGTGAGGCTTGACGGCGAAACCAGCAGCACGACGGCGGCGGCCAGGGCGACCAGCCGGAGCGAAATTGCGCGACGATCGACAAGGACCGCGAAGAACACGAGGCCAGCCATGAGAAAGGCGCGCTGGGTCGGTACCGTGGCGCCCACGATCATCATGTAGCAAAAGGCTGCCGCGATCGCGGACACCGCCGCCCATTTCTTGATCGGCTGTGTGAGTGTCAATGTCGGCAACAGCGCGAGGCCTGCCCGGACGGCGAAGAACACCAGACCGGCGATCAGCCCGACATGCAGGCCGGAGATCGCCAGCAGATGGGCCAATCCCGACCGACGCATGTCGGCGTAGAGCTCATCGCTGATCGCGCTGCGATCGCCGGTCAACAGCACAACGGCGACAGACCCCGCGTCGGCCGACATGGTTCCGCTCTCGACCTGGGCGGCAACACGGTCGTAGATCGCCAGGCGGACCCTTTCCAGCCACAGGGCCAGGCCGCCTATCTCGGAATCCTCCAAAACCTCTGGACGCGACACTGCGTAGCCGAAGGCGCCCAGTTCCTGAAAGAAGGCGTGGCGTCTGAAGTCAAAACCGCCTGGCAGAACCGGTTCAGACGGTGGGATCAACATTGCCCGTAAATCGATCATCGAGCCGATGTCGGGAGGAACCGATCGTGTCGTCAACCGAATGCGCACCCGCTTCGGTGTTTCATCCGGCGCCAGGCCGTCGATCGACAACTCGTCGAGAACCACCCTGGTGCCATCGCTGGATGCATCGAGCGCGCGCACGCGACCCACCACCGTCACCGGTCCAATCGGCCGGTCTAGCTGGGGCGCTTCGACCCTGGCCGTCTGGAGTTGTGCGACGGAAAACCCCAATGACGCGGCAACCAACGCCACGGCCAGCGCACGGATCGACAACCCGGCGGACCGCACCGTGGCGTGCACGGCCAAGGCCATGACCAACGCGGTGACGCCCCACCACCAGCCGGGTTCAATCGGTAAAGCGAAGTACACCGCGATGCCGACGCCCAGCATGGCAGGCAGCCACAACCCCAGCCGGGTTCCCTGGGCCCCGAGCCAGGCGTCGACCGGATGCAGCACGGACAAGGACCGGCGGGCCGGCGCAACGGCCGGCACATCAACCATCGGCCTGATCCATGTCCAGATGCATCCCCGCCCTGCCTGTGTTATGCAGCACGCCCCTCGCCCGCCAGGATAGACCAAATCGAGCCGAAATGACCGTCGTTACCCGCTTTGCCCCCTCGCCCACCGGTTTCCTGCATATCGGTAGCGCCCGGACCGCCCTGTTCAACTGGCTCTATGCGCGCCATTTCGACGGTCGCTTCGTACTGCGCATCGAGGACACCGACCGCGCCCGTTCAACCGACGAAGCGGTCGCGAAGATCCTCGACGGGCTTGAATGGCTTGGTCTGGATTGGGACGGCGACGCGGTATCGCAGTTCGAACGCCGCGATCGGCATGCCGCCGCCGCCCAAAGGCTGCTGGATGAAGGCAAGGCCTATCTGTGCTACGCCACGCCTGAGGAACTGGCGGCGATGCGCGAGCAGGCCCGAGCGGAGGGCCGGCCGCTGCGGTACGACGGCAGGTGGCGGGATCGAGACCCGGCGGAAGCGCCTGACGGCGTCGATCCGGTTGTCCGGCTGAAGGCGCCACGGACTGGCCAGACGCGCATCGTAGACGCCGTCCAGGGCACGGTAACCGTCGAGAACGCGGAACTGGACGACATGGTCCTGCTGCGATCCGACGGCACGCCCACCTACATGCTGTCCGTCGTGGTCGACGACATCGATATGGGCATCACCCATGTGATCCGAGGCGACGACCACCTCACCAACGCCTTTCGGCAGACCCAGCTTTACAACGCCCTCGGCGCCAAGCCACCGGTCTTTGCCCATATTCCGCTGATCCACGGCCCCGACGGCGCAAAACTGTCCAAGCGACACGGGTCGCTGGGCATCGAAGCCTACAGGGACATGGGCTATCTTCCGGAGGCGCTGCGCAACTATCTGCTGCGTCTCGGCTGGTCGCACGGCGACGACGAGGTGATATCGACGGACCAGGCGATTGCCTGGTTTGACCTAGATGCCGTCGGCAAGTCCCCCGCCCGGATCGATTTCGCCAAGCTGGAGAACCTGAACGGCCACTACATCCGCGAGGCCGACGACCAGCGCCTGATGGCACTGATCGTGCCCAGGCTGGAGCAGGACCTTGGCCACCCGCTCGACGGAACGGCAAGCGATCGATTGCGCGCGGGCCTTACCGGGTTAAAGCAACGCGCAAAAACCATCATCGAATTAGCTGATAACGCAGCATTTTATGCACGCAGCCGGCCGCTCGCCATGAATGAAAAGGCGCAAGCGCTGCTCAATGACCAATCGCGCGATCTATTGGCACACTTGAACAGTCGGCTCGGGCAAATTGACGACTGGACCGAGGCCAACATCGAAGCGGCCGTGCGTGCCTTCGCCGAGGCGAACGACTTGAAGCTCGGCAAGGTTGCCCAGCCCCTGCGCGCCGCGCTGACCGGATCGACGACATCACCGGGGATCTTCGAGGTTGCCGCCGTTCTGGGGACGTCGGAAACGCTGGGCCGGATCGACGACGCCGCAGGGCCTGGCCCGGTGGCCTAATCCGGCTTGCCGATAGGCTGCCAGATTGATCTTGGCACGCCGTCGATCTATGTTCTGGCATCTCCCTTTCGGCTACGGCGGACAGCAGTTTGTCACGCCCGTACACCCCCCTTGATGAGGATCTCGTGCCATGCCCGAAACCGTTACCCTGGTCGATAACACTACCGGGAAGTCGCACGATTTCCCCGTCTCCAGCGGTACGCTTGGCCCAAAAGTCATAGATATCAGAAGTCTTTACGCCGAAACCGGGATGTTCACATACGACCCCGGGTTCACCTCGACCGCGTCGTGCGACAGTTCCATTACCTACATCGATGGCGACGAAGGTGTGCTGCTCCATCGCGGCTATGCGATCGAGAATCTGGCCAGCAATTGCTCATTCCTGGAGGTTGCCTACCTGCTTCTGGAAGGCGAGTTGCCGAACCAGGCCCAAATGGAGACGTTCGAGAAGACGATCACCTATCACACCATGCTGCACGAGCAACTGATGGGCTTCTATCGGGGCTTTCGGCGCGATGCCCATCCGATGGCCATCATGTGCGGCGTCGTAGGCGCCCTGTCCGCCTTCTATCACGACAGTACGGACATTACGGACCAAAAG
>JBCBSH010000063.1:0-20287 GCA_039819285.1 Pseudomonadota bacterium | reverse complement strand
GACGATGTCATGGGGCGTCGCCTTGCCCTGGGCCGCCAGATCCTTCACCGCCAGGTTGAAGCCCGTACGTGCCGACGGGCCGGGCAACCTGATGTCCTCCGGTGGCGCCGGCGGCTGATAGCCGGCCTCGACCATGGCCAGTGCCCGCGCCTTGGCATCGGCCAGCAGCCTGTCCCGGTTCATGGTTACGCCGTCGTCGGGCTTCAGATAGAGCAGGTCCTTGGCCTGCTGAGCCGACTTGGCGACCTTCGCCAGTCCGATGGTTTCGAACACCTGCGATACCGGTGGCATGGGGCCGCCCGGCCGGCGCTTGTTGGCAAACGCGCGCAGCAGCATCTCCTTGCTGCCGCCCCAGGCCGGAATGACGCCGACGCCGACCTCGACCAGGCCGCAATAGGTTTCGGCATGGGCCTGGACCGCGTCGGAATGCAACAGGATCTCACAGCCGCCGCCCAGCGCCATGCCCGACGGCGCCGAGACAACCGGGAACGGGGCGTATTTCAGCGCCTTGTAAGTGTCCTGCCCGCCCTTGACCGTCGCCTCGACCTGGGCCCACAGCGCGATGTTGGCGGCGAACATGGCGAGGCCCAGATTGGCGCCGACCGAGAAATTGGTGCCCTCGTTGTAAACCACCATGGCCCTGTAGGACCGGCCGGTGAGATCCAGCGCCTGGCCCAGCAGGGCCATAACCTGGTCATCCAGCGTGTTCATCTTAGCGGTGAACTCGAAACAGGTGACGCCGTCGCCGATGTCCCACAGCGCAGCCGAGCCGTTCTTCAACAACGGGTCCGAGTTGCGCTTGATGTCGGCCAACAGCAAGACACCGTCGGGGCGCACGACATCGGCATAGGCGCCATCGACCCCCAGATACTGCAACGCGCCGTCCTCGACCCGATAGAAGCCGCGGCCGTGCGCGCTTTCCAACAGATCCGGGACAGGCCGGCCTTCTGCCTTCAGCCTGTCGGCGAAGTAATCGACGCCGAGCTGATCGATCAGCTCGAAGGGCCCGTACTTCCAGGCGTAGCCCAGCTTCATCGCCTCGTCGACATCGACGATGCTGTCGGCGATCTCGGGCACCAAAGAGGCGGCATAGCTCAAGGTCTGGGACAACATCCGCCAGGCGTACTGGCCGGGCTTGCTGTCATGGTCGACGACGGCGCGCAGCCCTTGACGTCCGGCCTCGGCGGCCTCGACCTTGATCTTCTCCGACGTTGCCCATTCGCCGGTCTTAAGATTGACCGACTCCTTCACCCGGCCGCCGCCCTCGCGGTTGAGCCGGTAGAAGCCGCCCTTGCCCTTGCGGCCGATATAGCCGTCGGCGATCATCTTCTCGATGAACGGCTCGACCCGGAAGATATCGCGATAGGCATCGTTCTCCGGCAGGGTCGCCAGCAGCGACTTGGCGATGTGGGGCATCAGGTCGATACCGACCAGATCCATCAGGCCGAAGATGCCGGTCTTGGGCACGCCCATCGGCCGGCTGGCGATCGCGTCGGCCTCCTCGACCGACAGGCCGAGATCGAACGCCTCGTTGAGACCTGCCTGGATCCAGTAGGTGCCGATGCGGTTGGCGATGAAGCCCGGCGTGTCCTTGGCGCCAACCACGCCCTTACCCAGCCGGATATCGGCGAAGCTGCGGATCGCCGCCAGTTTGGCCGGATCGGTGTCGGGGCCGGCGACGATTTCAAGCAACCGCATATAGCGCGGCGGGTTGAAGAAATGGGTCACCATGAAGGAGGATTTGAAGGCGTCCGACCGGCCCTCTGTCAGGATCGACAAGGGAATGGTTGAGGTGTTGGACGACACGACGGCCCCTGGCTTCGCGATTGTCTCCAGCCTTGCGTAGAGGTTGTGCTTGATCTTCGGGTTCTCGATGACCGCCTCGACGATCCAATCGCAGTCGCCGAGCGTTTCCAGATGGTCCTCGACATTGCCCGGCGTCACCAGCCTCTGCGTTGCCCGGCTCATGAACGGTGCCGGATCGGCCTTGGCCATGCGCGCGATGGCGCCCTTGGCGATGGCGTCTCGGTCCTCAGCGCCCTCGGGCACGATGTCCAGCAGCGTGACCGGGATGCCGGCATTGGCGATGTGGGCTGCGATGCCGCTGCCCATCACGCCGGCGCCGATCACAGCGGCCTTTTTGATCTCCATATCAGCCGTCTCCCGCGCCCGATCAGGCAGCTTCGAGAATGGTCGCGATGCCCTGCCCGCCGCCGATGCATTGGGTCGACAGTGCCAGTTCCTTGCCTTCGCGCTGCAACAGCGCGGCGGCCTTGCCCGTGATCCGGGCCCCGGTCGCGCCCAACGGGTGGCCCAATGCGATTGCGCCGCCATCCAGGTTGACCTTGGACAAGTCCATGCCGAGTTCCTGCGCCACAGACATGGTCTGAACGGCAAACGCCTCGTTCGACTCGATGATGTCAATGTCGGACAGCTCGACACCGGCCCGTTTGAGCGCCTTGCGGGTCGCGCCCACGGGGCCGATGCCCATGATGGTCGGATCGCAGCCGGCGATCGCGACCGACCTCAGCCGGGCCATGACCGTCAGGCCGTTGGCCTTGGCGTAGTCTTCGGATGCCACCAGGGTGGCGGACGCGCCGTCGGTCAGCGGTGACGAGGTTCCGGCCGTCAGGGTGCCTTCCTCGTCGAAGGCGGGCCTCAACTCGGCCAAGGCCTCCAGCGAGGTGTCCGGTCGGATGCAGCCATCCTTGTCGACCCGACCACCTGAAGTCTCGATCGGCACGATCTCGGCGTCGAGCTTGCCGGCCTCTTGGGCCGCCGCGGCCTTGCGATGGCTCTCGACCGCGAACTCCTCCTGGGCCTTGCGGGTGATCTGATACTTGCGCGCCAGGTTCTCCGCGGTCGTGCCCATCGGCATGTAGGCGCCCGCCTCGGCCTCGGCCAGAGCCGGGTTAGGCAGCGGGTTGAAGCCCATCATGGGCACCCGCGTCATGCTCTCCACGCCGGCGCAGACGAACACGTCGCCGGCGCCAAGCTGGATAGCACCGGCCGCCATATGGATCGCCTGCATCGACGAGCCGCAGAACCGGTTGACCGTCGTGCCGCCGACGCTGCGCGGCAGGCCGGCGAGCATGACCACCAGGCGGGCCATGTTCAGCCCCTGCTCGCCTTCCGGAAAAGCGCAGCCCAGGATCAAATCCTCGATGTCGTCTTGGTTCACACCGGAACGTTCGACCAGCCCCTTAACGGCCGCCGCCACCAGATCGTCGGGTCGGACCTTGATCAAATCTCCCTTCTTGGCGAAGTGAAAAGGCGATCGCGCATAGCCTGCGATGACGACGTTCTTGTTCATGGGCTGGATCTCCTGGTATGCGGCTCTTCGGGCGACCGGATTACGGTTCCTGTCCGTCGATCTCTGTTAGCGTTTAAGTGGCGTCGGCGCTCTGGGCGTTCAAATGGGCCTTGATGGCGCCCTCAATGTCCCGCAGCTCGTCCAAGGTTTGGTCGATGTCGCGGCGCTGATGTTCCAACACGCTGATCCTATCGCGCGCGGCTGTCAGGCAATAGCGCATCTGTTCGGTTTGCGAGCTGTCGACGTCGTAGAGCTCCAAGAACCGGCGGATATCGGCAAGGCTGAAACCCAGACGCTTGCCTCGGCAAATCAGCATCAGACGCGCCCTGTCGCGCCTTGTGTAAATCCGGGCATGACCCTTGCGTTTGGGTGCCAGCAGGCCCTCATCCTCGTAAAACCGGATCGTGCGCGGCGTCAGCTCAAGCTCGCGCGCCAACTCGCCGATCGAAAAGGTCTGGCGCCGCTCGCGATGTGCGCCGACGTCTCCCGTCTGATGTCTCAGCATGCCAACAGCTCACCTACTCACGTTTACGTAAACGTAAGGTCGGACCTGCAAATCGCAAGAAACCGCCCCACAAATTCATTGCAACCATCCCTCGCCTTCTCGTCATAATCATGGCGAGCGATCGCCCGTTTCGGCTGACAAGATGCACCGCAGAATTCAACTGGCCGTCACGGCCGTCACCATGCTGATCAGCAATCATGGTCTGGGTCTGGCCGAGCAGCCGTCAACCCTGTCCTCCGATGGCGTTGTCGGGGTTTGGCAGTTCGAATCCCCGGTCTGTGGCTCTAGCTATGGGATGGGCCTTTCGGCGGACGGCAGCGCCTGGCTTGATGAGCCATTTTACGGCACCTGGCGGCTGCTGGGCACGCGGCTGGAACTCGTTCTCGACGAGTATGACCCGGGCCAGGAAAAGCCGCTGGAAACCGGTATCGTGGTCGAGGCCGAGATCCTGGCCTTCGAGGGCGATCGCATGATCTTGCGCTGGTCCGATACCGGCCAGGAGCTTGACGCCTATCGCTGCCCTCAGCCCTGACCGCCCGCTGCCCGCATCTCCTCCTCGACGATCGCCTTGCGATCCAACTTGCCGATAAGGGTCTTGGGCAGTGGTTCCTTTCGAAACTCGACATGTTTCGGCATTTCGATCGGCGACAGCTTGTCTTGCAGGAACGCCAGCAAGTCGTCCTTGTTGAGGCCGGTACCGTCCTTGAGCCGAATGTAGGCCTTTACCGTTTGGCCGCGATATTCGTCCGGCACGCCGGCGACGACGCATTCCTGGATCGCGCTGTGCTCGTAGATCGCCTCTTCCACATTGCGCGGATAGACGTTGAAGCCGCTGCAGACGATCAGATCCTTGATGCGGTCGACGATGAAGACGTAACCATCCTCGTCCAGATAGCCGACATCGCCCGTGTGCAGCAGGCCGTCCACCAGGGCATGGGCGGTCTCTTCCTCATTGTTCCAATAGCCGGACATGACCTGCGGGCCGGAAATGCAGACCTCGCCCCGCTCGCCCTGCGGCATTTCCGTCTCGCGGTCTTCCAGACTGACGATTTTGATAACCGTACCGGGCACCGGCGGGCCGATTGACCCGGCCTTGTTGACGCCGAACAGGGGATTGCCGTTGGTTACTGGGGCTGTTTCGGAGAGGCCGTAACCCTCGACCAGGGAGCAGCCCGTCAGTTCCTCGAACTGCTGCTTGACCTCCATCGGCAATGGGGCGCCGCCGGAAAAGCACATGGCCAGGCTGGAAAGGTCGACCTTGTCCAGGTCGTGATAATGATTAATGGCCGTGTAGATGGTCGGCACCGCGGGAAACAGCGTCGGCCTCTTGCGGTCGATGGCCTTGATCAGGGCCGGCAGTTCGAACCGGGGCAGCATGATGATCGACGCGCCCATGCGCACCGCCATGTTCATAACGACCGTCATGGCAAAGACGTGAAAGAAGGGCAGCACGCCCAACATCACTTCGTGGCCCGGCTTCGCGCCTTGGAACCAGAGCTCGCACTGGCTGACATTGGCGGAAAGGTTGCCGTGGCTCAGCATGGCCCCTTTTGGCACCCCGGTCGTGCCGCCCGTATACTGCAAAACCGCCAGGTCATCGATGCCGACCTCGATCGGACTGGGCTTCGCACCGTGGGAGGTTACCGTCGCGAACCTGATGTGGCTCTCGTCCCTGGGGACCGCCGCGATGTCCTTCTTCTTGGCGATCGGAAACAGCCAGTTCTTGGGCCAGGGCAGCAGCTTGGCCATCGGGCAGATGATCAGACGCTTCAGGGACGTCGATCCAAGAACGGGCAGCAGCTTGTCATGCAGGACCTTCAGGTCCAACGTGACCATAAGCTCAATGCCGGAATCGTCGATCTGGTGGCGAACCTCCCGCTCGGCGTAGAGCGGGTTGAAGTTCACAACGGTCCCGCCACACTTTAAGATCGCGAAATAAGCAATTGTATAGTATGGGCAATTCGGCAGAAACAGCCCGACACGATCGCCCTTGACGACCCCCAACGATTGCAGGCCAGCGGCGAACCGGTCGACCAGTTCGCCGATCTGGCCATAGGTCCAAACCTTGTCCATGAAGTCCGCGCAAGGCCGATCGGCGAACTGTGCCGCCGCTTCGTCCATCACCTGATGAAGCGGGTAGCGGTCGATGGGCGCCCGCCAATCAATGCCGTCTGGATAGGTGGGTTCCCACAGATAGGACGTTGCAGCGGCATCTGCCGAGGCCATATACCGGTACCTCCCTGCTCAAGAGTCGCCGGGTTCTAGGGCCACGGCGCCCGTTTCTTTCCCCAAAGTATTGGTGTAGACAGGGCGCGCCACAAGGGAGAGTGCGTCGCGTTTGGGGGACGCGACGGCAATGGGGCCCATAGACTGCATTCCTGAGGATCGAGTTGGCGTCTTCCCTCGTTGAAACCATGACCAAGGCCGATTCCGCGCAGCTCATGCGTCGGCTGCTGGTCCAGTATATGTGGCCCCATCGGTGGCGCTTCGCAGCCGCCCTTGTCTTCATGGGGCTGGTGGCCGCTTCCACTGCCGGTTCAGCCTACCTCATGCAGCCCATGATCGACGGCATCTTCGCCGAGCGCCGGTCCGACCTGCTGTTGCCGATCAGCGCCGCCATTCTGGCCATCTTCGTCGTCAAGGGCGTGTCGGCCTTTTCGCAGGCCTATCTGATGAACGATATCGGCCGGCGGATCATCGCGCGCATGCAGGTGCAGCTGTTTCGAAAGCTGATGGATGCGGACCTTGCCCGCTTTCACGACACGGCGTCGGGTCGGCTGATTGCGCATATGACCTACGATGTCGGCCTGATGTTCGCCGCCGTTTCCGGCGCGGTCACGGCGTTCGGCAAGGACCTGCTGACCCTGCTCGCCCTGATCGGCGTGATGATCTATCTGGACTGGGAGTTGTTCCTGCTGGGCGGCATCGCCTTCCCAATCGCGATCTATCCGATCATCGCCATCGGGCGGCATATGCGCCGCCTGACCAGAATCTCCCAAGAACAGGCCGGCGACCTGACCAGCCAGCTTTCGGAAGTCTTTCAGGGCATCCGTCACGTCAAGGCCAACAATGCCGAGGAGCGGGAGACCCAGCGCGCCGGCAAATTGATTTGGGAAATCGCGGAGATTCGGCGGCGTACCGGTATCGTCTCGTCGATCGCCCACCCGATCATGGAAACGCTGGCCGGTTTCGCCATTGCCGGTGTCGTGTTTTATGGCGGCTACCAGGTGATCAACGATCTGCGGACGCCCGGTACGCTGTTCTCGTTCATCACCGCACTGCTTCTGGCCTACGAGCCCCTAAAGCGCCTGACCGGTCTCAACGCCATCCTGCAGCAAGGCTTTTCCGGTGCGGAACGGGTTTTCGAAACGCTGGACCGCGAGCCCTCGATCAAGGATCCGACCGACGGCAAGCAACTGCCGAGGGTGCGCGGCGGCATCCGGTTCGAAAATGTCTGGTTCAGTTACGGCGAAAACATCCCGGCCCTGCTTGGTGTCGATATCGAGGTCAAGGCCGGCACCACGGTCGCGCTCGTGGGGCCGTCGGGCGCAGGCAAATCGACGATCCTCAACCTGATCCCGCGCTTCTACGACACGACGAACGGCCGGGTTCTGGTCGACGGGACCGACATTCGTGACGTCACCGTCGGGTCACTGCGCGACAATCTGGCACTGGTCAGCCAGGAGATCACGCTGTTCGACGACACGGTCGGCAACAACATTGCCTATAGCCGGCCAGACGCCTCGCAAGCGGAGATCGAGGCGGCGGCAAGGGCGGCCGCGGCCGAAGAATTCATCCGTGAACTGCCCGATGGCTACGACACGGTCGTCGGCGAGCATGGCGTCCGCCTCTCAGGCGGCCAGCGTCAACGCCTGTCGATCGCACGGGCGATGTTGAAGGACGCGCCGATCCTGCTGCTGGACGAGGCGACCTCCGCCCTCGATACCAAGTCGGAACGTCAGGTCCAGGCCGCGCTCAATGAGTTGATGGAAGGCCGTACGACCGTGGCCATCGCGCACCGGTTGTCGACGATTGTCCGGGCCGATCTGATCTATGTCCTGAACCAGGGTCGCTTGGTCGAACAGGGGCGCCATGGCGAACTGATCGCGCGCAGCGGCCTGTACGCCAAGCTTTGGGCCATGCAGACACGCGACGACGATGACGGCGACGAAACCCTGCTGGTGGCGGGTGAGTAGCCCCTGTCTTGCCCGGCAGCGTTTGCCGATTCTGGGCGGCGACGCGGGCGGTCGTGCTAAAGGTGGCCCTTCAACCGCCTGACCGCTTCGTCCAGCACGGCATCCTGTTTGGAAAAGCAGAAGCGCGCCACATCGCGGACCGCGTTGGCGTCATAAAACGCGCTGACCGGTATGGCGGCGACGCCGGCGGTCTCGGTGATGTACCGGCAAAACCCTTCGTCATCGCCGGCAAAGCGGGTGTCGGACAGGTCGACATTGACGAAGTACGTGCCTTCGCAAGGCAGTACCGATAGGCCGATTGAGGTCAACCCGGCCGCCAGCCGGTCGCGTTTGGCCTGCATCTCCGCCGCCAAGCCATCGAAGTAGGCGGCGTCTTTGGCAAGACCGAAGGCCACGGCGCTTTGCAGGTTCGGCGCGGTGGTAAAGACCAAGAACTGATGCGCCTTTGCCACAGGCCCCAACAGCTCCGGCGCTGCCGTGACGTAGCCAACCTTCCAGCCGGTCAGCGAAAATGTCTTACCCGCTGAACCGATCTTCAGACAGCGCTCGCGCATGCCGGGCAGTGTCATCAGGGGGATATGCGCGGCGCCGTCGAAGACGATGTGCTCGTAAACCTCGTCGCATATCGCCAACGCGTCGAACCGCTGGACATAGTCGGCGACCAGCCTCAGTTCCGCCTCGCTGAAAAGCTTGGCGGCCGGGTTCAGTGGGTTGTTCAGCAATACAGCCTTGGTCCGTGGCGCGAAGGCCTCGGCCAGCATCTCTTCCGTCAGGCGCCAGTTCGGCGGCGTCAGCGTAACATAGCGCGGAACGCCGCCCGCGCGGCGTACCATTGGCGCATAGGCATCGTACATGGGCTGAAACAGGACGATCTCGTCGCCGGGCTCGATCAGGCCAAGCAGACAGGCGGCCAGGGCCTCCGTGGCGCCGGTCGTGACCATCACCTCCGTCTGCCAGTCGGCCTCGATGCCGTAAAAGCGCCGGTCGTGGTCGGCGACGGCTTTGCGCAGTTCCGGCAGGCCCAGCATCGGCGGGTATTGGTTCCAGCCATCCACGACGGCCTCAGCCGCCTTGGCTAGGACATCTTCCGGGCCTCGCCCGTCGGGAAAGCCCTGGCCCAGATTGACGGCGTCATGCTGCATGGCCAACCGAGACATGACTTCGAAGACGGTGGTGCCCAAGCCCGACAGCACTGAATTGGCCGGCTTCATGATCGGCCCCTGATCTCGTGAACCCTGGCCGTGGGGTCTACAACGACCCGGGCAGCCAGACCAGCATGATCATGGGCACGGCGACGATCACGACGACGATCTCCAAGGGCAGGCCCATGCGCCAATAGTCGCCAAAGCGATAGCCGCCAGGCCCCATGATAAGCGTGTTGTTCTGATGCCCGATCGGCGTCAGGAACGCACAGGAAGCGCCGACCGCGACCGCCATGAGAAAGGCATCCGGATCGACCGTCAGCTCCTCGGCCAGGCCGATCGAGATCGGCGCCATGACCACCGCCGTCGCTGCGTTGTTCATGATGTCGGACAAGGTCATGGTTACGATCATGACCGCGCCGATCGCGACCCAGACCGGCATGGTTCCGACAATCCGCGCGACCTCATCGGCGATCAGGTCCGTGGCACCGGTATGGCTCAAGGCCTCGCCGACCGGGATCATGGCGCCAAGCAGGACGATAACGGGCCAATCGATGGCGTCGTAAACCTCGCGCAACGGCAGTTGGCCAGCGACGATGATTACGATCAGGGCGGCAAGCAACGCCACCGGCGCGCTGACAAGGCCGGCCGCCGCAGCGCCAATGCCAGCCGCGAAGATAATGATCGGCAGCACGTTGACCCGACTTGAAATCCGCAACTCGCGTTCAGCCAGTGGCAGGCAGCCCATGAGGCGAAGGGTGTCGGACACGGTGTCGGCGTCGGTCTGTACCAGCAGAACGTCGCCGGCCCGGAACTGCACCTCGCGCAAGCGACGCCTGATCGGCGTGCCTTCGCGGGCAACGGCAATCAGATTGACCCCAAGGCGCCGGCGCAGCATCAACCCGCCCGTTGTCCGGCCGATGATGCGCGACCCGGGCGCGACGACTGCCTCGACCAACGTCTGCTCGTCGCCATGCAGCCGGTCGACCAGGCCGTCGGGATCGGACGTCAGTTCAAGCCCCGCCGACTTGGCCAAGGCCGGCAAGTCGTGCGGATCGACGCCCAGCAGCAGGATGTCGCCGGCACGAATGTGGTCGAGCCGGCCGCGCGTGACGCCGACCTGCCCGTCACGGATGATGCCGAGCGCCTGGGGTCTCGGCGAAACTTCATTCTCGAACTGGACCAAGGTCAGGCCAATCATCGGACTATCGTCAAGCACGCGCAACTCGGTAACGTAATCACCGATCTTGAACAGTTCGCCGTCATCGGTCGGTTTATGGCGTTGCGGCAATAGGCGCCAGCCGATCAGCAGGATGAAGACCAATCCCGCGCCCAACACCGCAAGACCGACGGGTGCATAATCGAAGAGCCCGAAAGCGCCGCCTTCGGCCTCAGGACGAAAGGTCGAGACGATGATGTTGGGCGGCGTGCCGATCAGGGTCACCATGCCGCCGAGGATCGACCCGAACGCGACCGGCATCAGCAGCCGGCCCGGCGGATACCCGCCCGACCGCGCCGCCTGAATGGCGACCGGCATGATCAACGCCAGCGCACCGACGTTATTGATGAACATCGACAGGACGGCGGCCAGCCCGGTCAGCGCCATCATCTGCGTGATCTGGCCCTGACCTATCCGACCGAGCAGCGCGGCGGTCCGATCGATCAGCCCCGAATAGACAAACGCCCGGGTGATGGCCAATACGATCGCTACAAGGACAACGGCGGGATGGCCGAAGCCGGAAAACGCATCGTCCATCGGCACCAGGCCAAGCAAGGCGCAGGCTGTCAGTGCGGCGACCGCCACCAAGTCGAAGCGCCAGCGTCCCCAGACGAACAGGGCCATCGTCACGACAAGCACGCCGATCAACAGCCCTTGATCAGCGGTCATGGGCGCTCAAGTTCGGCGGACTGGCGATTGCGGTTTTCGGGCGGGACTGCATCGGACCTTGAAGCTAACATCGGCGAGACCGGATGTGCCAGCAGCGACGGGATCGCACGGCGCGGCGGGCGGTTGGCCGCGGGTTGATCCGGCATGCAGCAGCATCGACACACTCATCATCGATCCGCGGGAGCGTACTGGCGCCGACCACGCCTTGGCGAAGTCCCCTCCCTAGACGCCGGCCGGTATCGCGTTCGGGTCGCGGATCACGGCGCGCGGCGCGGTAATTTCCTTCCATTTCGACAGCGCGCGATGGACCTCCGGATAGTGCTGACGCGGCACGAACTGGCCGTGCCCCATGCGCGCGTCGACCTTCTCCTCCTCGACCGCGACGACGCCGCGCGTCAGGGTAAAGCGCGGCAGGCCGGTGACCTCAATGCCCTCGAACACGTTGTAGTCGATGACCGATTGCTGTGTATCGGCGCTGATCGTCTTTTTCCGGTTCGGGTCCCAGACCACGAGGTCGGCGTCGGCGCCTTCGACGATCGCGCCCTTGCGCGGGTACATGTTCAGGATCTTGGCGATGTTCGTCGACGTAACGGCGACGAACTCGTTGATCGTTATCCGGCCGGTGTTCACGCCGCGTGTCCACAAAATGGGCATCCGGTCCTCCAGCCCGCCTGTGCCGTTGGGGATTTTGGTGAAATCGCCGACGCCCATGCGCTTTTGCTCCGACGTGAACGAGCAATGGTCGGTCGCCACCACCTGCAGGCTGCCTGCCGCCAGGCCAGCCCAAAGGCCGTCTTGATGGTGCTTGGAACGGAAGGGCGGCGACATCACCCGTCGCGCAGCATGGTCCCAATCCTTGTGCATGTACTCGCTTTCATCCAGGACCAGATGCTGGATCAGCGGCTCGCCGAAGACGCGCATGCCCTTCTGGCGCGCACGACGGATCGCCTCGTGCGCCTGCTCGCATGACACGTGGACGACGTAGAGCGGCACGCCTGCCGTGTCGGCGATCATGATCGCCCGGTTCGCGGCCTCCCCCTCAACCTCGGGCGGTCGGGAATAGCCGTGCGCCTCCGGGCCGTCCTGGCCCTCCGCCAGCAGCTTTGCCTGCAAGGCAGCAACCACATCGCCATTCTCTGCATGGACCAGCGGCATGGCGCCTAACGCCGCGCAGCGTTGGAACGAGGCGAACAACTCGTCGTCGTCGACCATCAGGGCGCCTTTGTACGCCATGAAATGCTTGAAGGTGTTGATGCCCTTGTCGACCACGGTGGCCATTTCGTCGAAGACCTGCTCGCCCCACCAGGTGACCGCCATGTGGAAGGAATAGTCGCAGCTCGCCTTGCTGGACTTGTTGTCCCACATGGACAGCGCTTCCAAGAGGGACTGCCCCGGCGCCGGCAGGCAGAAATCGACGACCATGGTCGTACCGCCGCTAAGCGCCGCGCGCGTGCCGCTTTCAAAGTCATCGGCCGAATAAGTGCCCATGAACGGCATTTCCATATGCGTGTGCGGATCGATACCGCCGGGCATGATGTAGCAGCCGGTTGCATCCAATACCTTGTCGCCACCGAGATCCTCGCTGACCCTGACGATCGTGCCGCCCTCGATGAGAACGTCCGCCGGGTAGCTGCGGTCCGCGGTTACGACCGTGCCGCCTTTGATAACCGTCGACATGAGAGAACACCCCCTGTTGCGGGACTCGTGGCCCGGCGTCGCCCGTTGGCGTCTTCCCGGATCGTCCCGTTGATTTCGGTTGCTTCAACGGTATCGGACGGGTCGACGCCTCAGCAAGCGGATTTCGAGCGCAAACACGCCTATCGCTGCACACACCCTGACGCAGATCAGGAGAGCTTGAGCTTCAAGAGCAGGATCTCAGTGTACATCAAGTCCACCTGGGTGCGGTCGAGCGTGTCCGACTTGTACCAATAGTTGTCGCCGAAGACCTCGACCTCAGCGTCGGTGTCGGTTGGCAGGTAACGCCGATCGGCGGTCAGCACGGCCTTGGTATCGGCGGGCAGCAGCGTGTCGGCCAGCGCTTGGCCGTGGGCGGCAAAGACCGATCCGTCCGAGACATGCACGGCGTCCCAATAGCTGACATCCTCGCCCTTGATCTGAACCCAGAACACCGCGAGGCAGAGCCCGTCCGGACCGTCCAACATTACGGGCACGATGCCCAGACCGTCATGATCAGCCAGCATCTGCCGCTGATCGTCCGTCAGCAATGGATCGATTTCGGCCGGGCCCGTGATGATGCGAACGCCCTTTGGCAGTGCCCCCCCCTGCCGGCGCCAGATGAAGCGGTCGCGATCAAGCAGCTTGCAGCCCGCCGGTCCCATCAGCGGCCGGCTACCCTCGCCCGTGCCGATGACGGTGATGGTCAGGCCGGGGCTGGCACAGGCATTGACCATGAGGGCTTTGCCGAGGCCCTGGCCGCGCAGGCTCTTGTGCAGGTAAAGGCTGCCGACCGAGCCGCTACGTTCCCAGCGCCCGTTGATCCGCCGGTCGGCGTTGGTCAGGCCGCAATAGCCCAGGATCCTGCCGCCCTCCTCGACCACATGGCCGAGATCCGGCGGGCCGCGTTCCAGACGGACCCAGCGCTGGTCGAACACCCGCGCCCAACGCTCGCGCTGCCACGAGGACTTCATGTGCGTGTGCAGGAAGTCGATGATCGCGTCTGTTTCTGCCGCGCGTGCGGGCCGCAATACCGGGGTCATGACCAGATCTCCGACGGCGCCAGCCACCGCGCCGCATCATGCGCGCGTGTCCGCGCCATCAGCGTATCAAGAAACTGCCAGCACGCGTCATCGGTGTCGCGGTGATGGGTGAGCACGCCGGTTGGCTCCGTCCGATCGGCCTCGCCGACACGTCGCGCGGTCAGGTGCTCGACCATATCGCTCACGGTCTTCTCCGCGCCCTTGAAGCGCGCGCCGCCTTTCCATTTGATCGGGTCGCAATGGCCGTTGACCTGCAACAGCCCGGGCATTGGATAAGGCTTCCGACGGGCATCGGCCGCCGAAACGCCGACAAAGCCAGCCTCGACCATCGGCTCGAACAGGGCTGGATCTATGCGATTCCAGGGTGCGGCAACCACGGGCAGGACGCTGCCCCTGATCTTGGCGCAGAGCAATTCGCGGCCCCTGATCAACTCCGCCATCACGATCTCCAGGGGCCGGTGCAGCCCCAACTCCCACGCGCCGAGCCCCTGGCCACGGGGCGCATGGTTCACATGGGCATAGCCATGTTGCAGCACCTCGATCGAGGTCGCATCCTTCAGCTGCGCAACCAACGCGTCGGTGACCCAGGCGGGCACGGTCGCGAGACCGCAAACGATGCCGTGGCGCTCAGACAGCCCCAGAAGGTGGTCGAGGCTCGACGACATCTCGCCGGCGTCGTCGTCTCGCCACCACAGCGTGGCCGCCAACCCGGCGCTCAACCAGGCATCCAGTTCGCGATCCAACTGGTCGAAGGGATCGGGGGCATTCATACCCCTATCCTAGCCGCCATGCCCTCATCGCCGAAGAGAAAGGCGGCGCCCGAAAGCGCCGCCCGTTCGTATCCAGCACGTCTACCGCTGGGTGCTAGTGGTTCAGCGACGCTTCCCAAGCCTGATGGGTCCAGGCGCTGTCGCCGGGGTGATCGGTGATGACCGGATCGCTGTCGCCGCTGAGCAGCACCTCGATCGTTCGTTCAAACGCGGCTGGGTCCAAGCGGCCGATCTCGTCGCCCTGAATCAGGGTCGCGATGTTCTGCAATTGGCGCAGTTGCACATCGAAGTCCGCGACACCGGCCGGATCGGCGTCCACGACGAGTTGAGCCGCCTCTTCGGGGTTTTCGATGGCGTATTCCCAACCCCGGACGGTGGCCGCTATGAAGCGCGCCAGCCTGTCGACGAATTCCGGGTCCTCCAGATTATCCGCCAGCGTGTAGAGGCCATCCTCCAGCGTCGCCACGCCCTGGTCCTCATAGAAGAAGACCACCAGTTCGTCTTCCGGAATGCCGGCGTCCACGACCTGCCAATACTCGTTATAGATCATGGTCGAGATGCAGTCCGCCTGGCCGTCGAGCAGCGGATCAACGTTGAACCCTTGGCGCAACACCGTAATCTCGGCATCCGCGCCGTCGAAGTCGTGATCGAGCCGGCTCATCCACGACAAGAAGGGGTATTCGTTGCCGGCGAACCAGACGCCTAAGGTCTTGCCCTCGAAATGCTCGGGCTCCGTGATGCCGGACTCCGCAGCGCAGGTCAGCATCATGCCGGACCGGTCGAAGATCTGAGCGACATTGACCAGATCGACGCCGCGCTCGCGCGCCGCCAAGGCAGCCGGCATCCATTCGACCACCACGTCGGCCCCGCCGGCCGCGATCACCTGAGGCGGTGCGATGTCCGGCCCGCCCGGATTGACGGTCACGTCGAGCCCGACATCGTCGTAGAAGCCCAGCGCATCGGCGACGAAATAGCCGGCGAACTGGGCCTGGGTGACCCATTTCAGTTGGACGGTGAATTCGTCCTGCGCCTGGGCCGTCGATGACAGCGCCAGAATGGCCGCGCCGGCGGCCAGGGTTGCGAGTTTGATATTCATCTAATTTGCCTCACCTGTTTTGGGTTGATGATTTGGGGCCGTGCCCCCGTTATCCGATCCCGCGTTGGGACGGGTGCCAGAACGTCACGGCCCGTTCCAGCAAAGCCAGCAAGCCATAGCTGAGCGACCCGGCCACCGCTGCAACGGCGATCGTTGCCCAGACCATGTCGATATCCATGCTTGCCACCTCCGTGGAAATCCGGAATCCCATGCCCTGTATGGGCGTGCCGAAGAATTCGGCGACGATGGCGCCGATCAGAGCCAGCGTGGAATTCAGCTTTAAGGCATTGAACACGAAGGGCAAGGCGCCGGGCAAGCGCAGCTTGAACAGGGTCTGCGGATAGGTCGCGGCGTATGATCGCATCAGGTCGCGTTCCATGGCCCCGGCCGATTGCAATCCCGCCAACGTATTCACCATCATCGGGAAAAAGGTCATGATCACGACGACGGCGGCCTTGGAATGCCAGTCGAAGCCGAACCACATCACCATGATCGGCGCGATGCCGACGATCGGCATGGCGCTGATGGCACCGCAGATCGGCAAGAGGCCGCGCTGAAGGAAATCCGATCGATCGATCGCGACGGCGACCAGGAAGCCGATGGCACAGCCCATGAAATAGCCCGGGATCACCGCTTTGATGAAGGTCTGGTGGAAATCGATGCGCAGAATGTCAGAGTTGGCGATGACGACCTGAGCAATCTGGCTGGGTGCCGGCAGCAGGACCGCGGGCACGTCGAAGCCAACCGTCAGCACCTCCCACAGATAGACCAGCAGACCACCGAACAGCAGGGGCACCAACAGGCGCGCTACCACATAGGATTGCTGTGCCAGGCGCGCCATGCCCTGCCAGGCACTGTAGACGATGATCGCCAGCAGCAGCCACAGGCCAATCGAGCCGTCGAAGCGCAGACCCGCCCAGACCCGCTGAACCAAGACCCAGCCGATCAGAATGCTGCCGATAGCCAGCAAAAGGCCGCTGGCGCCCGGCGACATGCGGAACGCAATCCCGAAGGCGATGGCACCAAGCGCCAGCAATACGAGGCCGGCGGCGCCCAGATCGTATGACCCGGCCTCGTCCAGCAACCCCGCGCCGATCATGTCGATACTGCCCAAGGGCAGAACCGACGCGACGGCGACAATCAGCGCCATTAACGGGATGAGGTAGCGATCGGGGATTGGTGCGAACATCAGGCGTGGCCGCCCCGGCTTCTGCGAACCGCGACCTCGACCAGGCCGATCACGGCAATACTGGCGATGGCCAGGAAAGCGGCGATCAACAGGGCGGCCCAAAGAGCGGTCATCTGACCATAGTAGCTGCCGAGCAACAGCCGGGCGCCGATGCCGGCCTGGGCGCCCGTCGGCAGTTCGCCGACGATCGCGCCCACCAGCGCCAGCGAGATGCCGATCCTGAGGCTGGGGAACAGAAAGGGGATGGACGCCGGCCAACGCAGCTTGGCCAAAACCTGCCGGCCGGTGGCCGAATAGGTGCGCATCAGGTCAAGCTGCATCGGCTCCGGCGAGCGCAAACCCTTGACCATGCCGATGGTCACCGGGAAGAAGCAGAGATAGGCCGAGATCACCGACTTGGGCCCGACGCCGGTGAAGCCGATATTGCCCAGAACCACAACGATCATGGGCGCAATCGCCAGGATCGGAATGGTCTGCGAGGCGATGACCCAAGGCATCAGCGAGCGGTCGAGGGTTCGCACATGAACGATGCCGATCGCCAACAGCATGCCCAGCAGCGTGCCAAGCACGAAACCGACGAGGGTCGAAGTCATGGTCACGGAGGCGTGGAACACCAAACTGCGCGGGCTGTCGATCGGCTGACCGATCGTGCTGCTCCAAAGCTCCACCGCCACCTGGTCGGGGGTTGGCAGGGCCGGCCGGTCCAACGTCAGCGTCATCTCGACCAGCTCGACCACGCCCCAGCCTTCGCCTGCCCGGTCCAACTGGCGAACGGCCCGGTCCCAATTCATGAACACCGCACCGATGTACCAAACCGCGATCAGAACGATCAGAACCGTCAGAACCGGCAGTGTCCGTCCGCCGGAACGGCGCGTGGCGCGCTGCCGCGTGGGGGCCGTACCCGCGTCGATGGCCGTCACGGCCGTCTCAACGCGGCGGGGTGCCGATCAGTCATACGAATGGCCTTCGCGCAGGGCCAGCCGCACCTCGTGGGCTATTTCGAGAAACCGGCTGGTCTCGCGCACGTCCAGATCCCGGTCGGGCGGCAGGTCGCTGTCGATTATGCGCAAGATGCGGCCGGGCCGGGGCGACATGACGACGATCCGCGACGACAGAAACACGGCTTCCGGAATCGAGTGGGTGACGAAGATGATCGTGGGCCGGGTTCTCGCCCAGAGGTCCAAGAGATGGACGTTCAAATTGTCGCGGGTGATCTCGTCAAGCGCACCGAAAGGCTCGTCCATCAACAGAAGTTCCGGCTCGAAGCTCATGGCGCGCGCGATAGAAACACGCTGCTGCATGCCGCCGGACAGTTGCCAGGGAAACTTGCGCTCAAAGCCAGAGAGCCCGACGGTCGCGAGCGATGCCTTGGCCCGCCGCGCGCGTTCTTCGCGCGGCAGCCCCATCACCTCAAGCGGCAGTTGGACGTTGCGCGCCACGTTCCGCCAGGGATAAAGCGCCGGCGCCTGGAACACATAGCCGTACGATCGGTTCAGTCGCGCCTCGCGCGGGCTGGTGCCCTTCACGGTGATTGCGCCGCCAGTCGGCGCGACCAGATCGGCGATCACACGCAACAGCGTGGTCTTGCCACATCCCGACGGCCCGATCAGCGAGATGAACTCGCCATGCCCGATCGTGATGTTGATGTCCTCAAGGGCGACGACGGGGCCATCCGGAGTCTGAAAGGTCAGGCCCAGGCCGGCGGCGTCCACCACCGCCGTCGAGCCGGCTTCACGCGCCGGTGCAGCCATCGATGCCGTCATCGTGATGCTCTTGAACCTCTCGACCTAGCCAGCCGCCGGCGTGTTGGCCCGCGCCAACACCGCGTGCATCAGCACGTTGGCGCCCGCCGCGCAGTGCTCAAGCTCGGCATGCTCGATTTCGTTATGGCTGATGCCGTCCCGGCACGGCACGAACACCATGGCCGTGGGCAGCACGCGCGCCAGATAGCAGGCGTCGTGGCCAGCGCCGGACACGATATCCTGATGGCTGAGACCCTGGCGTTCCGCAGCCGCCCGAACGAGGCCGACACAATCCGGATCGAACTCCAATGGCGAGGAGTACCAGATTTCGTCCGCGTCTACGTCAAGCGATCGGCGGGTCCCGATCTCCGTCAGCGCCTGGCGCATTTGCCGGTCCATTGCCGAGAGTGCGTCGGCCGCCGGATGGCGCATGTCGACCGTCAGGCGCACGGCCCCCGGAACCACGTTGCGCGACGGTTCCGCAACCGTAACCTCCCCCACCGTGCCGACGCCCGGCGGCGATTGCTCCTTGGCGATGCGCTCCACGGCGAGGATCAACTCCGCGGCGCCGGCCAGCGCATCCCGCCGCAAGGCCATCGGGGTCGTGCCGGCATGGCTTTCGCGGCCGACGATGTTGACATCGTACCAGCGCGTTCCCTGGGCGCCGGTAACCACGCCGATCGTCGTCTCCTCGGCCTCCAGGATGGGCCCCTGTTCGATATGCAGTTCGAAGAAGCTGCCGATCTTCTGCTGCCCGACCGAGTCATCGCCGCGATAGCCGATGGCGGCCAGGGCATCGCCCAGCCGTTCGCCGTCCCTGTCCGTGCGGCCATAGGCGTAGTCCAGGTCGAAGGCGCCGGCATAGACTCCCGACGACACCATGGCCGGGGCAAAGCGCGAGCCCTCCTCATTGGTCCAGTTCACGACCATGATCGGCGCTTCGGTCTCATAGCCGACATCGTTCAGTGTCCGGATCAGTTCCAGACCGGCCAGCACGCCCAAGATGCCGTCGAACTTGCCGCCGGTCGGCTGGGTGTCGAGGTGAGAGCCGCAGGCCACTGGGGCCAGGCTGTTGTCGCGGCCGGGCCGCGTGGCGAAGATGTTGCCCATCTCGTCGATCGTGACCGAACACCCGGCGGCCTTGGCGGCGTCGACGAACCAGTCGCGCACCTGGCGGTCGAGATCGGTCAAGGTCAGGCGCTTGACGCCGCCTTTCGGTGTACCGCCGATCTCGGCCGTTTCCATTATCGTGTCCCAAAGACGCTGAGCATCTATGGAAAGATTGGGCAAAGCGTGTTCTGGGCTGGATGTCATGCGCTGGATGTCATGCGGTTGTGATCGACCGGCTTGGTAAACGATCCCGGACAAGACAAAAACTTGACCGGATCGTCAAGTTTTCCCAACGGGATTCACGACGAGGTACCCTCGTACCGCACCACCACCACAAATAACGGCAGCACCCGTCAAAGCCGAATCACTTGCCCGAAAGTGCCCAAAAATCTGGCAGAAATCGCCGAGTCGTCGGCCCATTCGTGCGACAAATGGCGACAATAGAAAAATGTCTGGCGTGATAAAACCGCAACAAGCGGAATAATTGAAGAAAAAAATCAAAGACTTGGCGGTTTTCCAAAGCTATGCGCAAAGTGCATGGGAGATTTTTGGCAAAGAGTCTGGTAAGATTGCCTTCGATGCTTATTTTCAAGCACGAGATCGCTGCGTTGCAGCATCG
>JBCBSH010000062.1:0-20330 GCA_039819285.1 Pseudomonadota bacterium | reverse complement strand
TGGAGAAAAGCGGCCGCCAGATGGTGTTCAGCGCCGACCTGATCTACGACGTCCTGCGCCGGCACGAGCCGGACCACATTCTGCTACGCGCCACGCGACGAGATGCCGCGCGCGAACTGATCGATATTGGCCGCGTTGGCGCCATGCTGCGCCGGGTCAAAGGCAAGATCGTTCACAAGTCGCTGGACCAGGTCTCGCCCCTCGCCGTGCCTGTTCTACTGGAAATCGGCCGCGAACAGGTTAAGGGCGGCGCCGTCGACGCCCTGCTTGCCGAGGCGGAGGAGGACTTGTTGGAAGAGGCCATGCCGGAGCTGTCGAAGGACGCCAATGCCGCCAAGGCCAGCCAATCGCGCCTGCCCCTTTAGGATCATTCGAATGCCGAGCCTCGCGCGTTGCGCTTGCTCCGCAAGGTCCCTCGCCCTACCCTGTGGCGTCTCGAATCGAAAGGGGACTTACAGTCATGGGTAGAAACCTGGTGATCTTGATCATCGTGATCATCATCGCAGTGCTCGTCTACTTCTTCGTCTTCGATAGAGAAGAAGTCGTCGAAGAGACCGTCACGGATGAGACCACGGAAACCAACGGTGATGGTGACGGGGACGGTGACGCGACCACGGATACCAGCAACTAGCAACCCGGCCGGGGGGCGGCCGTGACTGAACGGGGTTACAGCCTAGTCGATGATCGGTATGGATGAACCTTCGCCCCTCCACGATTTCGTGACGGCCGATGCAGACACTGCGTCGGCCGTTTCGGACTCAGGGCCAACCGACTCTGGCCCAACCGACTCTGGCCCGACCGACTCTGGCCCAGCCGTCTCCGGGTGCGTCGAGGCGGTCGTGAATGGCGCTGGCCTTTTGCTTGACCCATCAGGCGCGGTCTATTGGCCCGACCAGCGGTCGCTGATCGTTGCCGATTTGCATCTGGAGAAGGGCAGCGCGTTCGCGTCGCGCGGCCGGTTCCTGCCCCCATACGACACGGCGCACACGTTGGATCGGCTTACGCGCGTGATCCGACGGCTAAACCCGGCCCGTGTGGTCTGCCTGGGCGACAGTTTTCATGATCCGGCAGCAGGCGGCCGCATCTCGCAAGCCGATTTGGCCCGGCTGGCGACGCTAATGGGAGAGAGAGAATGGATCTGGGTCAGCGGCAACCACGATCCGACCCAAATACATCCAATCCTGGGGGCGTCAATCGGCGAGTGGCGCGCGGGGCCTCTGGTGCTGAGGCACGAGGCCGAACCTGACGGCATAAGCGATCTTTCCGGCCACTTCCATCCGACAGCTTTGGTGGCGACGCGTGCCCGGCGCGTCAGGCGGCGCTGTTTCGTGCACGATGAAAGCCGCCTGATTCTGCCGGCCTTCGGTGCCTATACCGGGGGCTTGAACATCCTGACGCCAGCGGTTCGACGGCTTCTCGAACGCGGCTTCAAAACCTGGCTGATCGGCGACCGCCGGCTTTACGCCGTTCCGCGCAAGAGGCTGCTTTCGGACAACAGCCGCGTCACTGATCGATAGCTCGACACAGGAAGGGCCCGACCAAGCGGCCGGACCCTTGCTATGCGTGGAACTCAGCCGACTCCTACATGTCAGGTGGCAGGATTACCGCATCGATGACATGGATGACGCCATTATCGGCGCCGACATCTGCGGCAACCACGTTGGCGCCGTTGACGGTCACGCCGTCGCCCGTACCGTCGACGGTGACGTTGCTGCCTTCAACGGTGGCCAACTCGACCGTCGCGCCGGCGGCATCGGCGGCCATCACTTCGCCTGGCACTACGTGATAGGTCAGAACAGCAACCAGTTGATCCTGGTTCTCAGGCTCCAGCAGGCTTTCCACCGTGCCCTCCGGCAGGGCCGCAAAGGCATCGTCGGTCGGCGCGAACACGGTGAAGGGGCCTTCGCCGCGCAGCGTTTCTTCAAGCCCGGCCGCCTGAACGGCCGCGACCAAGGTATTGAAGGTGCCGGCACCGACCGCCGTATCGACGATATCGTCTGCTTGAGCCGCAAGCGGCATCAGGGCAAGCGGCAACGCGATTGCGGTGGCACGGATCAACTTCAAGCTCTTCATGATGAACTCCCCTAGAGGTGTTTGCTGATGAACATTCTCGAGACCAAATCACGCCCGGATCGCTTGCTCCAATCACCGCGATCTGCACGTCTGGCGCTCGTGGCAGGCGAAGTAGGCGCCGGCGAACGCTCGTCAACCTCTTGAAATAAAAAGAAAAATTTTTTGTGTCCGAGTGATCCATCCCGACATTCGCGTCGTAATGCAGATGTTGTAATGAACTCAGACCGAAAATCGAGAGGCGTGGCGACGGAAGGTTCCATCAGCCACGCTCCCCCGATACCGAATGGCTAGTGGCCCGTTGAAACATAGAGTTTTGTCGCTGTTCCCAATCCTCCATCGGCCCGTCCAGTGATCAAGGGCCCCACGATCGTCTGGTTTCGCCAGGATCTGCGGCTGGCGGATAATCCGGCACTGGTACGAGCGGCAAAAACCGGCGCACCGGTGCTTGCCCTCTACGTGCTCGATGACGAAACGGAGGGACCGTGGCGATTGGGCGGCGCATCGCGGTGGTGGCTGCACCATTCGCTGGCCGCACTGGATCGAGAATTGAGGCAGCTTGGCACACAGTTGATTTTGAGGCGGGGCGCTGCCGACCGCGTCGTGATGGACCTCGTCGACGAGGTGGACGCTGTATCCGTTACCTGGAACCGCTGCTACGAACCGGCCGCAAGGGACCGTGACGCCAGGCTGAAAGCCGCCTTGAAGGCGCGCGGTATTGATGTCACCAGCCACAAATCGGCCCTGCTGTTCGAGCCTTGGAGCGTCTCTACGCAAGACGACAAGCCTTATCGCGTCTTCACGCCGTTCTGGCGGGCGTGCCTCAATCTGCCCGAACCGGCCGCGCCCGAAAAGGTGCCTTCCCGGCTGACGGGACCGGCTGATCATCCTGCGTCCGACGCGATCGAGAACTGGGCGCTGTTGCCGACCGCGCCGGACTGGACTGGCGGCCTGCGCGAGACCTGGCAGCCCGGCGAAGCGGGCGCGGCCGCGCGGCTTGACGCGTTCCTTGACGGCGCCATCGATGGCTACGGCAAGCTGCGCAACCGGCCGGATATCGACGGCACCTCGCGCCTGTCCCCGCATCTCCATTTCGGCGAGATCGGACCGCGCCAAGTCTGGCACGCCGTAAAGGCGCGCTTGGCCAACGATGGCCCGAGTTCGACCGAGTCATCCGCCTGGTCGTTCTTGCGGGAACTGGGCTGGCGTGAGTTTTCCTACAATCTGCTTTACCACTTTCCGCGCCTGCCGACCGAGCCGTTGGATCAACGCTTCGCCGATTTCCCCTGGGGTGCGCGCAACGACGCGGCGCTGTCGGCCTGGCAGCGGGGCCTTACGGGCTATCCGATCGTCGATGCCGGCATGCGGCAGCTCTATGCCATCGGCTGGATGCACAACCGGGTGCGGATGATCGTTGCCAGCTTTCTGATCAAGGACCTGATGATCCCGTGGCAACAGGGCGAGGCCTGGTTCTGGGACACCCTTGTCGATGCCGATCTGGCCAACAACGCCGCCAGTTGGCAGTGGGTCGCCGGCTGCGGCGCCGACGCCGCACCCTATTTCCGGGTCTTCAACCCGGTACTGCAAGGCGAGAAGTTCGACGCCGACGGCACCTATGTGCGTCGATGGGTGCCCGAGCTCTCCAGCCTGCCCAACCGGTACATTCACAAACCCTGGGAAGCGCCGGCCGACGTGTTGATGGCGGCGGATGTAACGCTCGGCGAGACCTATCCACTCCCCCTGGTCAACCACGCCGATGCGAGGAAGGCCGCCCTGAACGCCTACGAAACCGTCAAGGCAAGCGCGTGATGCCGCAGGAACGAGGACAGCCATGAAGATCGCCATTATCGGCAGCGGTATCACCGGGCTTGGGTCCGCCTGGCTGCTCAACCAGCAGCATGAAATCGTGGTCTATGAGCAAGCCGACCGCGTAGGCGGCCACTCCAACACGGTCGATGCGCCGGTGGGGCTGGATGGCTCGGACGTCCCGGTCGACACCGGCTTCATCGTGTTCAACGACCAGACCTATCCCAACCTCGTTGCCCTGTTCGATCAGTTGGGCGTCGGGGCGACAGATACCTCCATGTCGTTTTCGGTCAGTACCCGCAACGGCGCCCTGGAGTATTCCGGCACCTCGGTGCGGCATCTCTACGCCCAGGCATCGAACCTGTTTCGGCTGCGCCACCACCGCATGGTGGCCGACATATTGAGCTTTTACCGCCGGGCGCCTTCATTGCTTACCGAGTTCGACGACGACCGCGAGAGCCCAAGCCTGGAGGCCTATCTTTCGGCCAACGGCTATGGCGATGGGTTCATCTACGACCATCTGCTGCCCATGGGGGCGGCGATCTGGTCGACGACGGTCGCCGAAATGATGCGGTTTCCGGCCACCAGTTTCATCCGGTTCTTCCACAATCACGGCCTGCTGCAGGTGCACAATCGCCCGCAATGGCGCACGGTCAGCGGCGGCAGCAGAAGCTACGTCGATCGCATGACCGCCCCGTTTGCCGATCGCATTCGCATCGGCGCGGGTGCGGTGAAGGTCACGCGCATGGGGCCTTGCGTCGCCGTGCGGGACACGGGCGGCGCGGTCGACGTGTTCGACCAGGTGGTCCTCGCCTGCCACGCCGACCAGGCGCTGGCGCTGCTGGGCGATCCGACGGCCGACGAACATGCAGTGTTGAGCCGGTTCCGTTACGAACCCAACCGGGCCATACTGCACACGGACCCGAGCCTGATGCCTCGGCGCCGGCGCGTTTGGTCGAGCTGGAACTACCTCAGCCATCGACATTCCGTGGACGATGCACGGGTCAGCGTCAGCTATTGGATGAACCGGCTGCAAAACCTGAAGAACGCCAAAGACGTGTTCGTGACGCTCAATCCCTTGCGCGAGCCGGACCCTGCGAGCGTGATCGCCGCCTTCGACTACGACCATCCGCAGTTCGACCATTCCGCGGTGTTGGCGCAGCGGCGCCTCGGGGACCTGCAAGGGATCAACCGGACCTGGTTCTGTGGCAGCTATTGCGGCTACGGCTTTCACGAGGATGCTTTGTCGGCGGGCCTGGCGGTGGCCGAGGCGCTGGGCGCGCGCCGACCCTGGCAGGTCGATGAGGTCAGCCCGGCCGGCCGTAACGTGACGCCGGATTTGCCGGTCGTGCCGGACGCGCTGAAGATCGCGGCGGAATGAGATGAAAAGCGCCGGCGACAGCGTTTCGGCCGTCTATGTCGGCCGGGTGATGCACAAAAGGTTGCTGCCCTTCGGCCATCGCTTCATCTATCGCGTCTTCTCGCTATGGCTCGACCTCGACGAGATCCCGGCGCTGGGCCGCCGCCTGCGGCTGTTCGCGCACAACCGGTTCAATCTCTTGTCCTTTCACGATCGCGACCACGGTCCGCGCGATGGGTCGCAACTGCGCCCTTGGGTCGAGGCCACGCTCGGCGAGGCCGGGATCGAGATGGAGGGCGGCGCCATTCGGCTGCTGTGTTTTCCGCGCGTGCTGGGATACGTCTTCAACCCGCTCAGCATCTATTTCTGCTATCACAAGGATGGCCGCCTGCTGGCGCTGCTGCATCAAGTCCGCAACACCTTCGGCGAGATGCACAGCTATCTGATCCCCGTCGAAACGGACCGTCAGGCAGGCGAACCGATCCGCCAGGCTTGCGACAAAAACTTCTACGTCTCGCCCTTCATCGGCATGCAAGCGACTTACCGGTTTCGCCTTTACGAACCGGCGGAAAAGCTCTCTATCACCATCCAACAGGCGGTGCCGGAAGGCCAGATGCTGGTCGCCACCCAGACCGGCCGTCGCAAGCCGCTGACCGACGGCGTCCTGCTGCGTGCCTTCGTCAGCCACCCGCTGATGACGGTCAAGGTCATGACGGCGATCCATTGGCAGGCCTTGTGGCTGTGGCTGAAAGGTGCGAAGTTCCATCGCCGTCCGCCGCCGCCAGGCAGGCCGGTGACGGCGGTGACACGCGAACCCTAGCTGCCGGACAAACCACACGGCCCAACGATGACAATCAATGACGGTGCGGCCGCAAAGCCTTACCGCCCCTCGCGGCCGATGCGTCTGATGTTAGCCCTTGGCAGCCGGCTTGCGATCGGCGAGATCACGGTGGTGCTGCCGGATGGCAGCCAGCGTCACTATGCCGGTGACGAGCCAGGCCCGAAGGCGTTCATGCAAATCCATCGCGATCGTCTGGCACGCCGGGCGCTCACCGGTGGCACGCTGGGCTTTTGTGAGGCCTATCTGGACGGCGACTGGTCCAGCCCGGATGTCGAAACGCTGTTCATCTTCTTCCTGATGAACCAGGAACGGCTGGAGCGCGAGATGCAGGGCAAGGCGTGGTATCGCGCCTTGAACTATGTCCGGCATCTGTGGCGCCCGAACGACCGCAAGGGTGCGAAACGCAATATCCACGCCCATTACGATCTCGGCAACCGGTTCTACGAGGCCTGGCTGGACCCGACGATGACCTATTCGTCCGGACTTTTTGCCGAGGGCGCAGCGGATCTGGAGGCGGCGCAGCGGCGCAAATACGCAGCCCTTGCAGACCGGATTGGGTTGACCCCGGATCAAGACGTGCTCGAAATCGGCTGCGGCTGGGGCGGCTTTGCGACCTATGCCGCCGGCGAACGCGGGGCCAAGGTTACGGCTATTACGATCAGCCAAGCACAGCACGATTTCGCCAAGCAACGCATTTTCGAGGCGGGGCTGGCCGAGCGGGTCGATGTCAGACTACAGGACTACCGTGATGCCGAGGGCAGCTTCGACCGGGTGGCCTCGATCGAGATGTTCGAAGCGGTCGGCGAGAAGTACTGGCCGACCTATTTCCAAACCGTGCGTGACCGGTTGAAGCCGGGCGGCATGGCCGGCCTTCAGATCATCACCATCGCGGATCGCCTGTTCGACAGCTATCGGCGCAAGGCCGATTACATCCAGCGCTATATCTTCCCCGGCGGCATGCTGCCGTCACCGGCGGTCTTGCGCGATCAAATGGGCCGCGTCGGCCTGACGATCAGTGAAACCATCGGTTTCGGCCCGGATTACGCCCGCACGCTGCGCGGTTGGAACGAACGGTTCCAGGATGCCTGGCCGCGCATCCGGCCGCTGGGCTTCGACGCGCGCTTCAAGCGCCTGTGGGAGCAATACCTGCATTATTGCGCCGCCGGGTTCGAGGTCGGCACGATCGACGTGGTTCAGGTTTCGGCGCGGCGCAGTTAGCGCAGATCGAAACACGATAAGGATAGAGAGCCGAGATGCCACTGATCGAGCCGCTGCCCACCGACAGCAACCCGGAGTTGGAGGAGTTCTTTTCGTTCTTCTTAGGCCCGCTGGGGTTCGTGCCGAACTCCATGCGCATCATGCAACGCCGGCCGGCCATGGTGAAGGCGTTCGCGCAACTGAACGCCGCGGTGATGGACGGCACTGTTGACCCGGGCCTGAAGCGCCTGATCGCCCATATCGCAAGCCGGGTCTCAGGCTGTGATTACTGCATGGCCCACACGGCGTTGGGCGCCGGGCGTAAGGGCATCGAGGACGAGAAGATCGCCGCAATCTGGGACTATCAGACCAGCCCGCTTTACTCGGACGCCGAACGCGCCGCGCTTGATTTCGCCGCCGCTGCGGCGAGTGTGCCCAACGCTGTGACGCCGGAAATCGGCCAGCGGCTGCGCGCCCATTGGGACGAAGGTGAGATTGTCGAGATCCTGGGCGTGGTCGCCCTGTTCGGCTTTCTGAACCGCTGGAACGACAGCATGGCGACACCGCTGGAGGACGAGGCACAGGAGGTTGGCGACCGTTTCCTCGCCGACCATGGCTGGTCCAAGGGCAAGCATACCTAGCCAGCCCGGGAGGCCTCCCAGGCTGGCAGGTCGATCTCTTCGATGATGCGGATCTCGCCGTCCGCGACGGTCAGCGGCACGGGGTCGAGATAGCAATCCTCCGCCGCACCCGCGACGCAAAACCCGTCTTCGAACCGGAACTCCGCGAAGTGCATGGAGCAGCGGATCAGGCTGCCATCCTCATTGGTGAACTGTTCCGCGCGATAGTTCAGCGGCAGGCTGAAATGGGGGCAGAGGTTGAAATAGCCCCATACGGCTTGCCCGCGCCGAACCACGAACAGAGAAAACGCGCCCTTGCCGCGCCCGAAGCGATACTCCTTGCCGGCGCCGTCTCTAATCTCGTCCAGCGGCCCCAGCACGGTGCCCCAGGCCGGCGCCCGGGGCCGCATGCGCCAGTAGCGAGGGTCGCCCGCCACAGTGGCTTCAGACACGCTCGATGACGAGCGCGATCCCCTGCCCCACGCCAATGCACATGGTGCACAGCGCGTAGCGACCGCCACGCCGCTTCAACTCATGCGCCGCCGTCGTCGCCAGGCGCGCGCCGCTCATGCCCAGCGGGTGGCCGAGCGCAATCGCGCCGCCATTCGGGTTCACATGCTCTGCATCGTCCGGCACGCCCAGCAGCCGCAAGACGGCGAGGGCTTGCGAGGCGAAGGCCTCGTTCAGCTCGATCACATCCATGTCGTCGATGCCCAGGCCGAGCCGTGCCAGCAGCTTCTCCGTCGCCGGCGCCGGTCCGACGCCCATCACGCGGGGCGGCACGGCGGCCGTGGCCGCGCCCAAGACCCGCGCAATCGGCTGCAGACCATGCCTCGCGGCCGCGGCTTCACTGGCCACGATCATGGCGCAGGCCCCGTCATTGACGCCCGAGGCATTGCCGGCTGTGACGGTGCCGCCGTCGCGAAACGGCGTTGGCAACTTGGCCAGCTTCTCCAACGTCGTTTCGGCGCGGGGATGCTCGTCCTTGTCGAAAACCACCGGGTCGCCGCGCCGTTGCGGCACGGAAACCGGCACGATCTCTTCGGCCAACCTGTCGGTCGCAGCGGCCGCCCTTTGTTGGGAACGCAAGGCAAAGGCGTCTTGGTCGGCGCGGCTGACCTGATAATCCTCGGCGACGTTCTCGCCCGTCTCCGGCATGGAATCGACGCCGTATTGCCGCTTCATCAGCGGGTTGACCAGCCGCCAGCCGATGGTCGTGTCCGCCATCTCGCCTGAGCGCGAAAACGCGCTGGTCGCCTTCGGCACGACGAACGGCGCACGCGACATGCTTTCCACGCCGCCGGCGATCATCAGGGCGGTCTCGTCGGCCTTGATCGCGCGGGCGGCGGTCGCCACAGCGTCCAGGCCGGATCCGCACAGGCGGTTGATCGTCGTGCCGGACACCTCGACCGGCAAACCGGCCAGCAATGTCGCCATGCGGGCAACGTTTCGATTGTCCTCGCCCGCCTGGTTGGCGCAGCCGAAGGCGACGTCGTCGACCGCCTGCCAATCGACCGACGGGTTTCGCGCGACCAGCGCCTTAAGCGGTTCGGCCGCCAGATCGTCGGTCCGAACCGACGACAGAGCGCCGCCATAGCGGCCGATGGGTGTACGTAGGGGCGAGCAAATAAAGGCCTCAGCCACTATCCTTTGTCTCCTTTACAACGAGGGCGCGGCGCACGGGGAAGAGCTGGATATCCCAGCGGTCGGTCAGAAGGCCCCACAGGCCACGCGGTGCCAGCAGCATGATCACGACGGCGACCGCGCCCAGAAGCATCAGGTACCAGGCGCCGAAATCGACGAACAGTTCGCGCAGCACGAAGAACACGATGACGCCGATGATCGGCCCTTCGATCCGGCCAATGCCGCCGATGACAACGATGAAGATGACGAACGCGGTCCAGTCATTCACGCTGAACGCGGCATCCGGCGAGATGCGCAGCTTTTGCAGGAAGATCAGCGCGCCGACCAGGCCGGTGGCGAAGGCGACGGCGATGTAGATCACCAGCTTCGTGCGATAGGTGTTCACGCCCAGGCTTTCCGACGCGGGCTCGCTGTCGCGGATAGCGGTAAGCGCCAAGCCCTGACGCGAGCGCAACAACGCGTAGACGATGGCCATCGCCGCCAGAACGATGATCAACGCGACCCAATAGACCAGCCATTCGCGCGCCTGGCGCCCATCGGCAATGGACCGCACGACATCGGCCGGCAAACTCATGCCCGAGCCGCCGCCCAGCGCACTGACCTGGGCGAAGCCCAGCCGGTAGACTTCGGCCACCACCCAGGTACCGATGGCGAAATAGGCGCCGCGCAGCCGGAACACCAGAAAGGCGGTCGGCAGGGCAAAGATGGCGGCGACAACACCGGCGAGTGCGATTGCCGCCAGTGGGTTGACGCCACCAAAGGCGGCCAGCGCGAACAGCGTGTAGCCACCCAGGCCGACGAACGCCTGCTGGCCGACGGAGACCAGCCCGGTATAGCCGGCCAGCAGGTTCCAAAGCTGGGCCAAGGCCAGGTAGTAGAAGATTTCGATCAGCAGCCGCAGGTCGGCGCGGCCGGCCCACCAGGGTGCCGTGGCCAGGATGATCAGCACGACCAGGCCGATGGCCATGCCGATCCGGCTGCTGCGTGTGGCGCGGGAAACCGCGTAGGCTGGAGTTTCGGCCATGGCGCGTTACCCCTGTATCCGTGGGAACAGGCCGTTGGGCCGGATCACCAGCACGATGAGAAAGGCGATGTGGCCCGCCAGGATCTGCCAGCCGGGATTGATCTGCGCACCGATCGCCTGCGCAACGCCGAGAATGATGCCGCCGGCCAGCGTGCCCCAGAGATTGCCCAGGCCGCCCATGATCACTGCCTCGAAGGCAAACAGCAGCCGGGCCGGCCCCACAGCGGGGTCGAAGTTGGTCCGGATGCCCATCAGCACGCCGGCGACCGCCACGACGGCAAGAGCCAGGGCCATTGCCAACGCAAAGACGTGACTGTTATCGATGCCCATGGTCCGTGCCGTCACCGCATCGTCGGACGTTGCCCGGAAAACCCGGCCCAAGGTCGTCTGGTAAAACACGAATTGCAGCCCGCCGATGACGACGATCGCGGTGATGAAGATGATCAGCGGCAAGACGCCGATCGCAAGCCCCTGGCCGATTGGGATGCTGGCGGTCTCGATCGCGCCCGCCTGCAAACGCTGGCTATCGGCGCTGAAGGTCTCCAACAAGGCGTTTTGGATGATCACCGAGAGGCCGAAGGTGACCAGCAGCGGCGGTAGAATGTCCTTGCCGAGTGTGAAGTTGAGAATGCCGCGCTGCAGGGCGTAGCCGAAGGCTGCCATCACCGGCACCACGATCACCAGGCTGACCAGCGGATGGATGTTCAAGCCGTCGACCACCGCGAGCGAGAGGAACGCGGCCAGGATGATCAAATCGCCATGGGCGATGTTCACCAGCCGCATGACGCCGAAGATCAGTGACAGGCCGGTGGCGAACAGCGCGTATAGGCCGCCGACGAAGATGCCCTGGACGATTGCGTTGACCCAATCCATCGCGCGCCTCCCTACAAACCGAAGTACGCGGCGGAGATTTGCTCGCGCGTCAGGGTTTCGGGCGTGCCCTCCAGCGACACCCGGCCCTCTTGGAAGCAATAGACGCGGTCCGCAACGGCGAGCGCCTGGTTGATGTCCTGCTCCACCACGGCGACGGTCGTACCCTCGGCCGTGATCGACGGAATAGCGGCATAGATGTCCTTGATGATGATCGGCGCCAGGCCAAGGCTGATCTCGTCGCACAGCAGCAGGTCAGGGTTGGCCATCAGGCCGCGCCCGATGGCGACCATCTGCTGCTGGCCACCGCTCAACGCCGTGCCAGGCGAATAGCGCCGCTCTTTCAACACCGGGAACAGGCGGTAAACCGTCTCCAAGGTCCAGTGGCCGCTGCGTTTGGACATGGCGCCCATCTGCAGGTTTTCTTCGACCGACAGCGACGGGAACAGCCGCCGCCCCTCCGGCACCATGGCGATGCCGCGCCTCACCACATGATTGGCCGCAAGGGCGCCGATCGGCTCGCTCTTGAACCGGATCGCGTCCGCCTTGTTGCTCAGGACACCGGTGATGCTCTTCAGGAACGTGCTTTTGCCGGCCCCGTTTGAGCCGATGATGGCCACCGTCTCGCCCTCGCCGACGGTGAAATCGATGCCGAACAGCGCCTGGAAGTCGCCGTAGAAGGCCTCCAGCGCCTGTGTCTCAAGCAGCCGCGTCATCGACTTCGATCCCCATATAGATCTCGCGCACCGCCGCGCTGTCCATCACCGTTTTGGGCTCGCCCTCCTCGATCTTGGCGCCAAAATTGATCACGATCAGGCGCGAGACGACGGCGACCAGCGCGTGCACGATATGCTCGATCCAGATGATCGAGGTGCCGCTGGCGTGGATCTGCTGGATCGTCTCGACCAGAGAATGGCATTCCTGCTCCGTCAGCCCGCCGGCAATCTCGTCCAGCAACAGCACACGCGGATCGGTCGACAGGGCGCGTGCCATCTCCAGGCGCTTGCGTTCCAGCAAGGTCAGGGACCCGGCGCGGACATTGGCCTTGGGCAGCAGGCCCGTCTGGTCCAGCACCGCGACGCAGCGGTCATAGGCCTGGGCCTCGCTGAGATCGCCGCCGAAGCGGGCGCCGACCAGCAGGTTTTCGAAGACCGTCATGCCCTCGAACGGGTGCGGGATCTGATAGGACCGCCCGATACCCGCCTTGCAGCGCTCAAACGGCGGCATGCCCGTGATGTCCTTGCCGTCAAAGAAGACCTTGCCTTCGTCGGGTGCGACGCCGCCGGCGATCAGGTTGAACATCGTGCTCTTGCCAGCCCCGTTGGGGCCGATCACGCCCAGCGCCTCCCCCTCGCTCAAGGTCAGCGACAGGGAGTCGGTCACCTTCAGGGCGCCGTAGCTCTTGGACACCATGTCCATGGACAGAATGGTCTTGGCCGCAGTCATCACGCCTCCGCATCCGGTCGGCCAGCGCCCATCAGGGCGCCGGCCTGAACCGTATCGGCTTTAGCTGATCGGCTCCATGGTGCTGGCGGTCGGGATGTCCGGTGCCTGCTCGTTGCTGGTGATCACCAACTCGTACGGGAACTCGCCGCCCAGCCGCCATTGGCCACCAACCAGCGGCGTCTTGGCAACGTTGCGCACCGGCCCGTCGCCCCAGCGGATCGGCCCCACGACGCTGTCGATGTCGGTGGTCGCGACCGCGTCGGTGACGGCGTAATAGTCGGTCGGGTCGCCCGAGCGGCGCAGCGCGTCGACCGCGACCTCGAACAGCGCGTGGGCGAAGCCGATCGGCTGGGTCCATTGCCGACCTGTGGCCGTGGTGTAGCCCTCGGCCACCTCGGCCGCGGACTGGCCCGTCAGCGACGAGGAGAACGGGTGGCTCGGCGACCACCAGACCTCCGAGCTGAGATTGTTGCCGGTATCACCCAGCGCCTCGACGGCGACCGGGAACAGAAGCGCCTTGCCGATGCTGGCGATCTTGGGCCGGAAGCCCTGCTGGGCCGACTGGGTCCAGAAGGTCGTCCAGTCCGGCGGGATGACGACACCGGTGACGATCTCCGCCGAGGCATCCTTGAAGGCGGAAATCTGGGCGGTGAAGTCGTCGGTCAGGTTTTGATAGCGGCCGGGGTCGGTCAGGGTGTAGCCGAGATTGGCCAGCACCGGCGGGAAGCCCAGGTCAGGATCGCCCCAGGCGTTGCCGTCACCGTCGTTGGGGAACAGGCCGCCGACGGACTGGTTGGTGTCCAACTGGCTCCACATGTCGGTGAACACCGCGATCACGTCCTCCAGGCCCCAGAAGAAGTGATAGGTGAACTCGAAGCCCGCCTCCGGGTCGCCGCCACGGGTGAAGAACCAGGGCTGCCAGGGCGCAACGGTCGAGACGCACGGCACCTCATTGATCTCGCACTGATCGGAGACCGGGTTGGTCGTCTCCGGCGTCGAGGAGACGACGATCATGTTGACTTCGTCGCCCAGGATCAGGTCCGCGGCCACCTCCGACGCCCGGCTGGGGTTGGACTGGCTGTCGCGCACCAAGATTTCAACCGGGTGCATCGTGCCATCGACATCGATGCCGTCGGCCAGCACCTCGCGGATGCCGGCCAGGATGTAGTCGTCGGCCTCTGCAAAGGGCGCCAACGGGCCAGTTTGCGGGCTGACATAGCCGATTGTGATCGTGTCGTTGGCCCGCGCCAGCCGTGGTCTGGCCAGGGTTCCGGCGCCGGCCAGGCCGGCGGCGCCCAGCGCCGAGGCCTTGATAAAGCGCCTGCGCGAAAGGCTGCCGCCGATCTCGATCAGGCCGCTCTTCCGCTTTCCAATCAGTTTGCTCATCGAATCCTCCCTTCGATTGTGCTGATTATCGTCATTTGGCCGGACGTCGCCCGTGATAGGCATCGTCCAGCAAGGCCCGGATGGCGTCACGAGTCACCGGGCGCGGGTTGTAGTACGGGTTCTGGGTCGCGAGGTCGGCCGCGCGATCGAGATCGCTTTCCTCCAACCCGATATCCTTCAAGGCTGTCGGGGCGCCAATGCCGAGCGCGAGGTCGAACAGGCCAGCCGGCGCATCACCGCCGCCCAGGGCCGCCGCGATCCGTTTCATGGCATCGGGCGCGGCCTCGCGGTTGTAGGCCGCCGCGTGTGGTAACACGATCGTATGGGTCTGGGCGTGCGGCAGGTTGAAGCTGCCGCCCAGCGTGTGGCAGAGCTTGTGGTGTAGCGCCATGCCGACCGAGCCGAGCGACGCGCCGGCCAGCCAGGCGCCGTAAAGCGCATCGCCGCGCGCATCCAAATCGTCCGGCGCCTTCACGACCGTCGGCAGGGCCGCCGCCAACGCGCGAATGCCTTCGGCCGCCATCAGAGAGATCACCGGATTGGCGTCTTCCGCATAGAGCGCCTCGACGCAATGGGCGATGGCGTTCATGCCGCTGGGGCCGGAAATGGCGGGCGGCAGGCTGAGGGTGAGCGTCGGATCGTAGACCACCGTGCGCGGCAAGACCTTGATGTCGCGCCCGGTGCGTTTGACCCCCTCTTCGGTCAGGCCCCAGATGGGCGTCATCTCGGACCCGGCATAGGTGGTCGGCACGGCGACGATCGGCAGGCCGAAGGACAGGGCGATCGCCTTGCCGAGGCCGATGGTAGAGCCGCCGCCGACAGCGACACAGCAGTCCGCGCCGAGATCACGAGCCTTTTCGCGCGCCGCGGCCGCCGTTTCGATCGGCACATGCATGACCGCCTGGTCGTAGACCCCGGCCGCCCGGTCGCCGAGCCGTTCCGCGACGTCCTCGGCCGTGTCACGCTGCTCCGGTGTGGACAGGACCAGAGCCTTCGTCGCACCCAAGGTCTCAACCTCGTCCGCCAAACGATCCAGCGTGCCGGCGCCAAAGACGACGCGGCTGCGCATGCCGCTATAGACGAAGGACTTCATCAGGCAGCGCCCGCATGGGCTCGGGCGGTCCGGGCCTCAAGGTCACGCAGGACCGCCAGTTCGTCTGCCGTGGGCGGTTCGGTCGTCGCCAGATCGTCGGCGACCTTCAACGTCCAGCCGGTCGCCGCCATGGCCTGCTCGATGGTCGCACCAGGATGCAGACTGACAAGCGTCAGCTCGCGGCTCTTGGGATCAGGCCGCAGGATGCCGAGATCGGTGATCACGTTCGTCGGCCCCTTGCCCGGCAGACCCGCCCGTTCGCGCGCGTCGCCGCCATCAAGGAAGCCCGCCGAGGTGATGAAATCGAGCCGTTCGACAAAGGCGCGTGGCGATTGCTTCAGGATGATCAGCACTTCGCCCGCCAGGCTTGCGATCTCAGGCGCGCCGCCGGCGCCGGGCAGCCGCACCTTCGGGCGCGCGTAGTCGCCGATCACCGTGGTGTTGATGTTGGCGAACCGGTCGATCTGGGCGGCGCCCAAAAAGCCGGTGGTGATACGGCCGCCTTGCAGCCAGTAGCGAAATATCTCCGGCGTCGAAACCACCGTATCGGCGGTCAAGGACAGGTTGCCATCGCCGATCGACAGGGGCAGCACGTCCGGCTTGGCACCAATGGGTCCGGACTCATAGATCAGCGTGACGTCCGGCGCGTGGGACAGCCTGGCCAAATTAGCCGCAGTCGAGGGCAGACCAATGCCGACGAAGCAGACGCTATCATTGGCCAGAAGGCGGGATGCCGCGACGGTCATCATCTCCGCCGCGCTAAAGCCTAGATCAGCCATCAACGACCTCCAGCTCTGGGGCGAGCGACCTCTTGAAGTCGGCGAAGTCGTCGGTATCGAGGATATGCGCCTTCATCCAGGCGGAGAAGGCGTCGCGATCACGCGCGATCGGGTCCCAGCGTTGGTAGAAGGAGTTGTCGCGCTCGTAGTAATCCTGGGCGTAGGAGGGCGCGGCGCCGCCCGGCACCAGGCAAACCGCATCCACGACCCAGCGCGGCAGGATCACAGCATTGGGGCTCGGCTGCAGATCATCGACGATCTCCTCGACCGTCACGATGGCGCGCTTGGCGCACAGCACCGCCTCCTTCTGCACACCGACGATGCCCCACATCAGCACATTGCCTCTGCGATCGGCCTTTTGGGCATGGATGATCGCGGTGTCGAGCCGGATCGAGGGCATGGCCGCCAGCTTTTCGCCAGTGAACGGGCAGTCGATGAAGCGGATGCGGTCATTGTATTTCGGCAGGTCGGAACCGACATAACCGCGCATGATTGCGAAGGGCAGGTTCGAGGCGCCGGCGACATAGGAATTGGCCATGTCGGCGTGGCTGTGTTCCTGGATCTCGAACGGCACCGGCCAGTTGTTCTGCACCGCATCCCGGAACCGATGCAGCGAGCCGACCCCCGGATTGCCGCCCCAGGAAAACACCAGCTTCGAGGCACAGCCCATGCCGATCAACTGGTCGTAAACCAGATCAGGCGTCATGCGGTAAAGCGTGAGATCCTTCTTGCCCTGGCGGATGATTTCATGGCCCGCGGCATGGGGGATCAGATGGGTAAACCCTTCCAATGCCACATGGTCGCCATCCCGCACCAAATCGGCAACCGCTTCACGTAACGATATGATCTCGGCCATGTTTTCCTTTCGGCTTCAACGCTTGTAAAAGGGCGGAATCTTGGCGTCGACATTGACCCAGACCGACTTGGCCTGGGTGTATTCGCGCATAACCTCAAAGCCCATTTCGCGGCCATAGCCCGACTGGCCGACACCGCCGAACGGCGAGGCCGGATGGACGCGCTTGTAGGTATTGATCCAGACCATGCCGGCATGGATGTTCTTGGCCAGCAGATGGGCGCGGGTCAGGTCACTGGTCCAAAAGCCGGCGCCGAGGCCGTACTCCGTCCCGTTGGCGATGGCCAGCGCCTCCTCGTCTTCGGTGAAAGTGTTGACCGAAACGAACGGGCCAAAGACCTCCTCCTGGCACACACGGTCCTCCGGCTGCGCCGTGACCACCGTCGGCTCGACATAACAGCCATCGGCCAGCGCAGGATCGTCCGGCACCTTGCCACCCGTTAGGATCTCGGCCCCTTCCTGATGGGCGATCTTGACGTAGTTCAGCACCCGTTCCTGATGCAGCTTCGAGGTAAGCGGCCCCATCTCGGTGGACGGGCCCAGCGGGTTGCCGAGCTTGATCGATTTCGCCAATTCGACAAATTTATCAAGGAATTGATCGGCGATCTTCTCATGCAAGATCAGGCGCGAGCCGGCGATGCAGGCCTGGCCTTGATTGTGGAAGATGCCGAACGCGCTGCCGCCGACGGCCATGGGGATGTTGGCATCGGCAAAGACGATGTTCGGCCCCTTGCCGCCAAGCTCAAGCTGGACCTTTTTCAGATTGCCGGCCGACGCCTCGACGATCTTACGACCTGTCGCCGTTGAACCGGTGAAGGCGATCTTGCCGACATCCGGATGGTCGGCAAGGCGCTGGCCCGCCGTCTGGCCATAGCCGGGCACGATGTTGACGACGCCGTGTGGAAAGCCGACCTCGCGCATCAGTTCGGCAATACGCAGGGTCGACAGCGGCGTGATCTCAGCCGGTTTCAACACCACCGTGTTTCCCGCCGCCAGGGCCGGCGCCATCTTCCAGCTTGTGAACATCAGCGGGAAGTTCCAAGGCACGATCTGACCTACGACGCCGATCGGCTCGCGCTGCAGATAGTTCAAAAAGCCGGCATCGACTGGAATGACCGAGCCTTCCAGCTTGTCGGCCATGCCGCCGAAATACCGGAAGCACAGCACGGTGCGCGGCACGTCCAGGTTCAAGCAGTCGCGGATCGGGTGGCCGGTGTCCGTCGCCTCCAGCCGGGCCAGTTCTTCCCGGTTCTCCTCGATCTTGTCGGCCAGGCGCAGCAGCAACAGGCCGCGATCGCTGGCGCCCAAATCGCGCCACGCCGGAAATGCCGCCTTCGCCGCCGCGACCGCGCGGTCGATGTCGGCCTCCCGCCCCTCGGCGATTTGCGTGATCACCGAATTGTCGTGCGGGTTCAAGACGTCCAGTGTCTGGCCGCCCTCGGCATCGACGAAATCGCCGTTAATGAACAGCTTGGTTTGCATGCCCTTGCCCCCGCCCCGCCGGCAGCCTTGGCCACCGGCAGGGCGATAAGGATTAGAATTCGACGGGAACGACAGGCGCCTCACCCTTGCGGACAAGGTCCGGGATCTTCGGCGAGCCGTTTTCCCACACCAGCAGCATCGACCGTTTCGACGAGAAGCCCTGATGGCGGATATCGGCCGGCATGCAGGAGACGTCACCCGCCTTACAGCGCACATTGGCGCGGGGCCGGCCGGTGTCCTTGTCCTTCACCTGCCAGATGATCTCATCGGACAGTTGGACGAACCACTCGACCCGGTCATTGCCGTGTTCGACCGGCAGGATGAACTCCTCCGACGTCGGGCAGAACAGGCTTTCACGCACGACCGAGCAGACGGACGGGTTCCAGGTCACGTCGGAGCGCGACAGGTAAGCGAACAGGTTGAACGCGCCGACCTCGTGCTCAAAGCCCGGCTCGACCTCGACCACCGGTTCGTCCTGCGGCACGTCTGTAAACATGCGGTTGACCGGAAAGCCGTTCTCGTCCGTGCGCACCGGCGTGTCACCCGGCAGGCCGACCATGCGCTTTGCGGTGACGCGCTTTCGGCCGACGGCGTCGTCATTGTTGCCGTTCTTCGAACCCCAGGGCTCGCCGGTTTCCATCGGCGCGGCGAACGGATCGTAGCCATCGTTCGTCCAGTCGCCGATCATCTCCTTGAAGATCCGCATCAGCTCGTCGGACTTGAAGCGTTCGATATGGTCGCGGCCGGCGGCACGATAGGCCTCGTTCGTGGTTCCGACGAACATCTCGACCTCGCCGTAATAGTTCGTGGTGCCGAACACGGGGTCGAAGTTCACGGTGCCATAGAAGAAGCCCCAAGCGACGTCGCGCATCAGCGCGCGCAGAAAGACGTCGGCCGGCAGCATGTGGCTGCCCTTGGGATAGGTGATGTGGGCGAAGTACTCGTCGCGCCGGAATTCGAAAGATCCGGCCTTGAAGCTGCGATAGCCGGTCTGGTTATCGGCCGGATTCAGGGCAAAGTCCGTTTCCAGCGGCAAATTGTTCGGATTGGCGATCGTGTGTTCGGTCGCCGAGTCGAGCATGGCCATAATGGGGTCTCCCTCAACTGTCGGCCGGATGCCTCACTGCAGCACCGGCCATATCTGGTCAGCGCCTCAGGCGGCGGTTTGGCAGATCTCGGCCCATTTATGGACCGTGACCGGGCCGTCGATGGTCTGGATCATCAAGGTCGCCGGACTGTCGGCATGGAACCGGTAGGCCGAGCCTTGCGGCAACATGGCCATGTGTCCCTTGCCCAGCACGATGCGGCCCATCTTGGTGCCATCCGGCAAATCGTCGAGCCTGTGGGCGCCTTCGCTTTCCGGATCGACGATGCCGTCAGGGTCGTTGAGCTTCACCAGATGCACCTCGACCTTGCCGTCAAGGCTGACCGCGAACTCGTCATGGGCGCAGGTGTACCAGGGCGAGGTGCCCTCGGCGCGCGCGGCCTCGATGACATATTCGAAGTTCTTGGCCACGGCGACACGTTCGTAGGGCGCTGACTTGGCCGCGACCTCGAACATATTTGAAAAGACATAGTTGCGCGGGTCGTCGTCGATCACTTCCACGCCACCCTTGACGTAGTTGTCGATCGAGCCAAACACCGTTTCGTAAGTCGTCATGTGCGTCGTCCTCCTCAAACAACAGCCCAGTCGCCCCGAATTCTCTGATGGGCTATAGTCTCCCTTGACAGCCCGTTCGGTTTGTGCGACATACGAACAAAAGTTCTTATTGCGCACATTCTGCCACGGAGCAGATGCCATGTCAACAGACGTTACGGAAAAGGACTTTGTCGCCTCTTTGGCGCGGGGTCTGGCGGTA
>JBCBSH010000061.1:0-20346 GCA_039819285.1 Pseudomonadota bacterium | reverse complement strand
CGTCAAGCGGTATCCAGACGGTCCTCTGGGCGACCGGTTACAGGCCCGACTATTCCTGGCTGCACGTGCCGGTATTCGACCGCAAGGGCGGGCTGCGCCATGATGGCGGCGTGGTTGATGCGCCGGGTCTTTATGTCCTGGGCCTACAGTTCCTGCGACGCCGGAAGTCGGCACTCATTGACGGCGCCGGCGACGATGCAAACGCGCTGTCGAACCATTTGTCGGCCTTTCTGGACGGTGTGGCCGTGCCGCCGGAGCAGCGCTTGGCTTCATAGATCCGGCAATCAGTAAGCGCGCTTATCTGAAACCCATCGCGGATACGTCTCGACTGGCGGAGCGCCAGTCCCCAGCACTCGACCGTGCGCCATGCCTATCGAAATAGGAAAAAGCCGACCATGGACGACAGGAAGCCAACCCGATTGCGCTGGATGACGGGAACCGCGCTGGCCGTTGTCGCGGCGGTCGCCGTGGTCGCGGTTGCCACGCCGCAGGCGCCGGATCCGGTCGCCGCAATCGCGCCGCTGACGGACGGCGACTTTCTCGACGACGGCGCGCCTTCGACGGAGATGGTCGAACTCGGTCGCGTGCTGTTCTTCGACAAGATTCTGTCGGGCAACCGCAACATCTCGTGCGCCACCTGCCATCATCCGACCCTGGCCAGCGCCGACGCCGTGTCGCTGTCGCTCGGCGAAGGCGCCACGGGGCTGGGGACCGATCGCGCGGCCGGCCCGGACGAGCCGGTGCTGGGCCGCATCCCGCGCAACTCTCCGGCGCTGTTCAACATCGGTGCGCGCGAGTACGTCACGATGTTCCACGACGGTCGGGTCGAACCCGACACCGTGGGATCGCTGGACAGCGGGTTTTGGACGCCGGCACGCGAGCAACTGCCGCCCGGCCTCGACAGCTTGCTGGCGGCGCAGGCGATGTTTCCCGTGCTGTCGGAAGAAGAGATGGCGGGCCATGAAGGCGAAAACGAAATCGCCGACGCGGTCGCCACCAACCGGCTTGGCGGTCCGGGCGGGGCCTGGGATCTATTGGCCGCACGCCTGCGCGCGACCCCGGACTATGTCGCCCTGTTCCAAGAGGCCTTTCCGGAGATCGACCAGGCCGCTGAGATCACCTTCGTTCATGCCGCCAACGCCATTGCGGCCTTCGAGGCGACCGCGTTTCGCGCCGATGACAGTCCGTTCGATGTCTATTTGCGTGAGCGTGACCCGACTGTACTGCCGGCGTCCGCGCGACGTGGGATGGACCTGTTCTACGGCGTCGCCGGCTGTGCCGCATGCCATGCGGGCGCGTTGCAGACCGATCACGGTTTCCACGGCATCGCCATGCCGCAGATCGGCCCCGGACGTGGACATGGGCGCGACGACAGCTATTGGCGGGCGACCGGCTTCCACGCCCGCTTGGAAGATTTCGGCCGCTACGCGGTCACCTTCGACCCCGCCGACCTGTACCGGTTCCGCACGCCCAGCCTGCGCAATGTCGCCCTGACCGGCCCCTGGGGCCATGCCGGTGCCTATGCGACGCTGGAAGGCGTGGTGCGCCACCACCTCGACCCCGTGGCCGCGCTCGAGGCGTACGACATCGACCAGGCGGTTCTGGCACCGGCCGCGACCGTGATCGAGCCCAGCGGGCAGGGTTCCGAACTGCGCTTCGACCCGGTCAATCCCGCGCGCAGGGCCGACCATGCGTTGCGCGATGGCTGGGTCCAGCAAACCGATGCCCTGCGCGGCAGCATCGCCGAAGCAAACGAGTTGCCGTCCCGCACGCTGAGTGATGAGGAGATCGACGATCTCCTCGCCTTCTTGCACGCGCTGACGGACCCGACGAGCCGCAAGTTGGACCATCTGGTCCCCGCGGCCGTGCCGAGCGGCCTTCCGGTCGCCGATTGATCCACCAACCAAGGGATTTGGAGTTAGGGGAATGACCTTTATGCACAAGCTTATGACTGCCTATGTGGCGCTCGCCATTGCTGGCGGTACGGCGCATGCCAGCGAGACCGCCTATGACGGGCCGGTCGAAATCGAACTGACCTTCGTCGACCATATCGGGGCTGAGATGACCGAGCAGGACGTCTTCGTCCGGCGCGACGGGCAGCCGGGCGTCTGGCGCGCCACGCCCGGCGATCGCGACCTGGGGGCGCCGGTCTTCACATCCGCCGAACCGGTGCCGCATGATCCGTTCGATCCGATGGCCGTCGGGCCCTATCCCGTCGGCCAGGATCTGGGCATGACGCTTGGCGACTGGCTCGGTGCCGAGGGGCACGGCAGCTATGCGTGCGTCGACGGCCAAGGCGAGATCGACATCACCTTCACCGGCCTGGTGCCCGACGGTGTCTACACCATGTGGAACTTCTACATGGCCTCGCCGCCGACCGACCCGTTCATCGGCACCTACGACCTGCCGTTCGGCAACCGCGATGGTTCGGAAAGCGTGTTTCAGGCCGATGCGTCCGGCACCGCCCACTTCGAACGCAGCATGACGCCGTGCCTGCAGCTCTCCGGCGAGCATCTGGCGGCCGGCCTGGCCATTGCCTGGCACAGCGACGGCGAGACCTATGGACCCTTGCCGGGTGACTTCGGCTACAACAGCCACGTGCACCTGTTCGTCGGACTGCCCCAGCGTTCCGGCCTCTGACGGAGGTTGGGACGCAGCCAATGCGGCGGCAGGGGGCACCCCCTCCCTCCTGTTGTCCGCGTTGGCGCCGCGTTTTGCGCCTTGACCATTGAACCTAAGTTCTCGTGACCCCGTTTGTTCGCAGGCTGTCAGTAGAGCATGGTCGTGGCATGACCATCCGCTCGCGAGCGGTCGACGTCTCGGCTACAAGCGGTTGATGGTTCTCCGAATCGATAATCGCCAGGCGCGCCGGCTGCTGCTGGATCGGCAGGGGCTGTCCCAGCCGCCATCCCGCAAGCTGACCCGCGACGGCCTGCTGGCGCTGATCGAACGGATCGGCTTCGTCCAAGTCGACAGCATCTCGACCGTCGAACGGGCCCATCACATGATCCTGTTCGCGCGCAACCAGACCTACCGGCGTGCGCATTTGAAGCGCCTGTTGGAGCGGGACCGGACCTTGTTCGAGAACTGGACCCATGACGCTTCGATCATTCCCACCCGGTTCCACCCCTATTGGCGCCGGCGCTTTCAGCGAGAGCACCAGCGCCTGCACGCGCGGCTGCAAAAATGGCGGCCCGGTGTCTCGGAGCGGGATTTCACCGAAGTCCTGGAACGCATCGCGCGGGACGGCCCCGCCATGTCGCGCCACATGGCGCCAGACACCAAGGGTGGAGACGGGGATGGGGAAGGGAACGGCGCCGGCTGGTGGAACTGGCACCCGTCGAAGACCGCGCTTGAGGTCCTGTGGCGCACCGGCGCGCTGGCGGTCACTCGCCGGGAGGCGTTTCAGAAGGTCTACGACCTGACCGAACGGGTCATCCCGCCGGACCTTGCGGGCGAGGACGTCTCAGAAGAAGCGTTTGTCGACTGGGCCTGCGCCAGCGCGCTCGACCGCCTGGGCACCGCCACCTCCGGCGAAATCGCCGCCTTCTGGGATCTGATCACGCCGGCGGAGGCTAAGGCCTGGTGCGAGGCTCGGCTGGGTACGACGCTTGTGCCCGTCGAGATCGGAACCGCCGATGGCTCGAAGCCCCGCCGCTCATTCGCCCGCCCGGATATCGAGCAGGCGATCGCTTCGGTGCCTGAACCGCCATGCCGCCTGCGCATCCTCAGCCCGTTCGACCCGTTGATCCGCGACCGCAACCGCACCCACCGCCTGTTCAACTATCACTATCGGATCGAGGTTTTCGTGCCGGCCGCCAAGCGGCGCTATGGCTACTACGTCTTCCCGCTCCTGGAAGGCGACCGGCTGATCGGCCGCCTGGACATGAAATGCCGGCGCGACGCCGACACCCTGTCGGTCACTGGCCTTTGGCTGGAGCCGAAGGTCAAGCTGTCCGCCGGCCGCCGTCAGAGACTGGAGTCCGAACTCGACCGCATCCGGCGCTTCTCGGGGATGGGACGAACGGTGTTTGATGACAGCTGGGTCAAGGACGATGCCTAGTCCTGATTTGCTCCAATGTGTGCAATGCGAGTGAATTGACGCTTGACGTACAGCGTCCGCATATCGACATTTAGACGACATGATCCTGAGCTACGCGGACAGGCGGACGGAGCGATTTGCCGGCGGGGAGTTTGTGAGAGCTTTTCAGGGATTTGAGCTCCAAGCCGCGAAGCGGCTTTCGATCCTGAATGCAGCAGTCTCGGTCGACACTCTGCGGGCTTTGCCGAGCAACCGGCTAGAGGTGCTTCGTGGCGATAGGGCAGGACAGTTTTCCATTCCGATCAACAGGCAATGGCGTGTCTGTTTTGAGTGGCCGGCGGGCCAGACGGGGCCAAGCAATGTCGAGATTGTGGACTATCACCGATGATAAGGAGGATCGCCCGTGTTAATGAGAGCGGTGCATCCCGGCGAAATCCTGAGGGATGAGTTGGACGACCTTGGTGTGACACCGACGGAGTTTGCCCGCCAGATCGACGTTCCGGCCAACCGGATCAGCCAGATCATTGCGGGCAAGCGCGCCATTACCGGTGACACGGCGTTGCGTCTGGGACACTGGTTTGGCGCCGAGCCACAGTTCTGGCTGAACCTCCAGACGCAATATGATCTCGTTGTAGCCAATCGGCGGACCGGCGACGCCGTCCGACATCTTCCCACCAAGCGAGATCATTCTTCGCAGACGTTGTCGCGCTAGGCCTCCACCAGCGCTACCAGCCCGTCCAGACAGCCGAACCAACCCTGCTGGTGCTCGTCGCGGTCGGCAACGCTGGCGATCCGTTCGTGGGTGATGATGACCTCTGTGCTGACGTCTTTCGGCACGAAGCGGACCGAGACGCGTTCGGTGTTGCCCGATCCGGGTTCCAGGCGCCAGCTATAGACAAGAATGCGCGGTGGCTCGATCCGTTCGAACTCGCCCACGATCCACAGCACGGGCTGGCCCGGCTGTTCGTTGGCGATGCGGTAGCTGCCGCCGACCCTGAGGTCGACGTCTGCCTTCGGACAGGTAATGCCTGAGGGGCCCCACCAGCGGACGAGCTCGTCCGGCTGAGTCCAGGCCGCAAAAAGGCGCTCGGCACTGGCCCGGATCGTCCGGCGCACGACGAGGGTAATCGACTGCTTGTCGTGTCGTGCGGTTGCGGCATCGGTCTGTGTCACGATCTTTCTTTCTCGCTGTCATCGGCTTTGCCGGTCTGGTCGCTATCGTCCTCCACGTGCCGCGCCAACGCGTCCAGCGTGTCGGTCCAGAAGACCCGGTAATGGTCCAGCCAGCGTTCGACCTCGCGCAAGGGTTCGGCCTGGAACGAGCAGCGATGGACGCGTCCGTCGATGTCCCGCTCGATCAGCCGCGCCCGCTCCAGAACCTTCAGGTGTTTTGAGACCGCGACCAAGGACATGTCAAACGGTGCTGCCAGGTCAGTCACCCGTGCCGGGCCTTGCGCCAGCCGGGCCAGCAACGCCCGTCGCGTCCGGTCGGCAATCGCTCGCAGGACAAGATCCAGCCGATCGTCATCGACATCCTCTTCGATCAAAGCGCTTGCCAGCATGTCGATTTCATATTAGTTAACCATCTAGTTTAATATAGCCGAGCCGGATGGTCCGGTCAAACCCCACAACTTGGGAGAAGCAAACATGTCAGACGCCATCCATCAGGAAGTGATCTTTAAGGCAAGCCCGGACCGCGTCTACGAGGCGCTGATGGACGCCGACCAGCACGGTTCCTTTACCAACGCCAAGGCGGAGATCAGCCGTGAGCCGGGGGGCACCTTCACCTGCCATGACGGCCAGATCGTGGGCCGGAACATCGAACTGGTGCCCAATCAACGCATCGTTCAAGCCTGGCGGGTGGCGAACTGGGAGGACGGACGGTACTCGGTCGTCCGCTTCGAGCTGATGCCGGAGGGCGATGCAACCCGCCTGATCCTCGATCACGCCGGCGTCGACGATGACAAGGCGGAGATGGTCGCCGCAGGGTGGAAGGTCCGCTATTGGGAGCCGATGCAGAGCTACCTGGCCTGATCTTCCAATAGCCACGGTTCGAACGGGCGGCGGTCGCCAACCTGGCCGCCCTGACGGCGAACATGCCCCCGGCAGATCGTTGGGGGCATGTTTCGTCATGGCACCATTGAAGGTCGCACGTGTCGGATGGCAATCTCTCAAGCGGCGTCCGTTAAGCGATTTCCTGTTCCCGATTTGGGCGCCGAAGGGCTGGCACCATGTTCGACACCAAAATCGCGATCATCGTCCGCGACGATCTTGCCGTCTGGCAGAAGCTGAATGTCACGGCATTCCTGACCAGCGGCATTCTGGCCGAAAACCCGGGCATTGCAGGTGAGCCTTACGAGGACGCTGCGGGCAACGCCTACAGCAGGCTGTCGGCGCAGCCAGTGATCGTGTTGAGCGCCGATCACGAGACGATGGCCAAGATACACCGGCGGGGCCTGGACCGGAATGTGGGTCTGGCGCTCTATATCGAGGATATGTTTGAAACCGGGCATGACGCGGCCAACCGCGCGACCGTCAGGAGACGAACGCCTGACGACATGCGCATCGTCGGGTTGGCGCTGCGCGATCAGAAGAAGATCGTCGACAAGATCACCAAAGGCGCCCGCCTGCACCCCTGACGGGCAGGGTGTAGGGGCTTGTGCTACGGGTCAGACCGGCAACTCGCGCGCCTCGGGGCTGCCGACTGGCCTGATCGGAAGTTACGCGTATCGGATGGTCGCACCTTGCACGAAGAGTGCCCGAAACTTGCCGCAGAAGCCGCCGCCGAGAACGAAAAAGCTGGCCAGGAACATCGCGGTGCCGACCAATCCGAAAAAGATCCCATTCGGAGCGTAGCCGGAAATGGCGTTGGCCAAATGCGGTACCGAGAAACCGAAGATGATCGGCGCGACAAGCATGACTAGGCCGACGATGTGACGCATCCTGCCGACGGTTTGCGGCAGTCCTCGTACGATCATGGCGATCAACCGCGTCGTTCGGCTGCGGCGGAGGATTAGGGCCGCCACGACAAACATCACGATCGGCCCAATCGTCGTCCAACCGTAAACCTGGGACTGCCAGTCCGACGACAATGCCGAAGTGCCGATCAACGGTGTACTGGCCAGGCCAAACGCGCCGATCAGGATGAAGGCGCACCCCGCGATCAAGCGCCAGCGTTCTTCCCTGTCGACGGGTGCGGATGTCGCCTCTTGCGCCTCGGAGAAGTCCGCGAGCGCGGTCCTTATGAAGAGCGCCCGCAGCTTGTTCCAAAAAGCGCCGCCAAGCACGAACAGGCTGGCCACAAGCATCAGATCGGCGACCCAAGACAGGGCATCAACCAACTCCAGGACGCCGTCCGGAACGTGACTCGTGTATGGAAACGACCACTCGATGGCAAACGGCATGATGAACATCACCAGCCCGATCCGGTAGCGCGGCCTGCCGACCAGCTGCGGCGGTAGGATTGAACTCAGCCTGGCAAGTATCCTCGATTTCAGCCAGACAAATCCGGACCTGCCCATGACCAGCACGGTGCTGATCACGCAGAATTTCGGCACCACCACGAATAAGAGACCGATCAGCAATGCTTTTGTTCCTGCCGAATAGGTCGAGGCAACAATGAAGACCGGCAAGATGATCTTGCTGAGCGGCCAGAGCGACAGGATCGCCGCGCCTGCGATCAGGCGCATGGTGGAGGGTCGCCCGGCGGCAGCGTGAATTTCAGGCCGTGCGGCCATCAGCGTCCCCGTTCGGCACGGGTCACTTTCGCCCGCCGCGCAAGTGTAAGTTTAACTGAGGGCATGGGGCAAAGCCGTTACCGAGGTCGAAGCATCGACACCAGACAGAACTGCCGCAGATGTCCCTTGGCAGCCGGCTGGCTGGCCGTCCTGGGCGAGCGTTGTCCCGGACCTCGACACCCGTCGCCGACGAACCGCTTTAGGCGGCGTCCACCACCCGCCCGAGCCGAACCGCCGTCTGGCCAACCCAGGTGCGGCGGGTCGGCATGATCAGAACGCAGCCGTCGAACGGCGCGCGCACCTCTTCATCGCCGTCCCAAGCGATCAACTCGTCCTTGGCCAGGCTTTCCATGCCGGTGAATGTCTGGGCGAACCGGAAATCCTCCGTTTTGATCGTCACCGGCCGGTCGACCATGATCACCGTCTGCGTCGGCGGCGTCGGCAGCAGGTGCGGCTCAGCCGTGTCCGGGGCCGCCATACCGAAATGCATCAGGAATCGATAGACGCTGTCGATCGCGACCGGGCCGGCATCCCGCTCCCAGTGCTGGCCGCATTCGATCAGCAAGGCGTTCTTTGCCGAGGCCGGGTCGCCGAAGCCGCCATAGTCGCGCAGACGTCTGCCCGCCTTGTGCCCCGAATCGCTGACCACATAGGCAGGAGACGCGATGGCGCGGGCCAGCGCCCGACCCTTTTCCAGCGGGCCCGAGATCATGAGCGGCGTGGTCTTGTGCTGCATTGAATGGATGTCGAACAGATAGTCAACCGTGTCGATCAGCGGGCGGATCTCGCGCGCCCGGCGCAGCTCACGGCTGTCCCGGTCGCTGTCCAGCGTCGCGGTGTCCCAGACCCGGTTGAAGTCCTCGTCAAGGTACCGCGTGGTGGTCGGGTCTTCCGGATCGAAGGCGTGGTAGGCCTCGACATTGGCATAGCCCAGGGTCAGCTTGCCGACCAGCGGGCGGAACCCGGTGGTGAACAGGTGGTCGAGCGCGATCGGCCCGCACAGCTCGTTGCCGTGGACCACCGCGTTGACCAGCACGTGGGGGCCGGGCTGGCCGGACTCAAAACTGGTATAGTAGTCGACGCCGGTATTGCCGGCCTTGTGGGCGCTGATGTCGGGCGCGGTCAGTTCGACGGGATAGTCGTTCGGCACGCTTTTCATGCGGCGGCCCTCTCGGCTAGGCGATGCATAAAGTCCTCGCAGCGGCGGATCTGCTCGATGGCGATGAACTCGTTGGGCTTGTGGGCCTGCTCGATCGAGCCGGGGCCGCAAATCACCGTCGGCACCCCGGCCTTCTGAAACAGCCCACCCTCGGTGCCATAGGCGACCTTGCCAGTATCGTTTGCGCCGGCCAGCGCCTTGGCCATCGTCACGACCGGATCTTCTTCTTCCGTGTCGAGCCCGGCGAACGCGGACATCTCCTCGAACCGGAAGCCGGCGTCGGGGTCGGTTTTGCGCATCTCGGGCTCCAGGGTCTTCCGCACGTAAGACTCAAACTGCTCGATCAGCTGCAGCGGGTCTTCCCCAGGCAGATGACGGACTTCGAACTCGAACAAACAGTCGCGCGGCACGATGTTCAAGGCCGTTCCGCCGCGCACCGTGCCGGTATGGACGGTCGTGTAGGGCGGATCGAACGCCTCGTCAAACGGACCGTTGTCGCGCTTCTCGCGCGCCATCTGGTGCAGGAAGGCAATCGCCTCGGCGGCGTACTGGACGGCATTGACGCCCTGCGGCGCTAGGGACGAGTGGCATTCCTGCCCGCGCACATGGGTGCGCACGCTGCGCTTGCCCTTATGCCCGGTCACCGGCTTCATCGAGGTCGGCTCGCCGACGATGCAGGCCGATGGCTTGATCGGCATTGCCTCCAGCCTTTTCAGCAGCCGGCGGACGCCGAGGCAGCCGACCTCTTCGTCGTAGGAGAAGGCGAGGTGGATCGGGGTGGTGAGTTCTCGCGCTAGAAACGTCGGCACCATGGCGAGCGCGATCGCGACGAAGCCCTTCATGTCGGCCGTGCCGCGGCCATAAAGGCGGCCGTTCCGTTCGACAGCCTGGAAGGGATCGGTGTCCCAATCCTGGCCGTCGACCGGCACCACGTCGGTATGGCCGGACAGGCATATGCCCGGCCGGTCGGTGGGGCCCAGCGTGGCGTAAAGATTGGCTTTCCGGCCACTTTCGTCGGGGACGATCAGCGCCTCGACGCCATGCTTGGCCAGCGTGTCGCGGATGAAGTGGATCAGATCGAGATTGCTGTCGCGGCTGACGGTCGGAAACCCAATCAGGGTTTCGATCATGTCCTGGCTGATCGGCCGCGAATCCGGGGTGTGGGAAGTCGGCAAGGCGGGCTCTTGAGAGTGAAGTGTGCTTGGGATCTAGGATCGTCCGCCTAATATGGGCGATTGCTCAGGCCGAAGCTACAGGAGACCGCCTTGATGGGACCGCGAATTGCGTTGATTGGATGCATCCTTGAAAGCAACGCTTTCGCGCCGCCGACAGACGAAGACGATTTTCGGCGGCTGTGTTATGTCGAGGGTGAGGCCATTCCGGCCTTGGCCCGGCAGGACCCGTCGCCGCTGCCGGCGGAGATTTCGGCCTTCGTCGATCGCCTGGACCGAAACGGCGCCTGGCAGCCCGTGCCCATCCTGATCGCGGCGGCCGAGCCGGGTGGGCCGATCGACCAGGCGCTGCTGGAGCGGTTCGAGGCCGAGATCACCGCGCGCTTGAGCCAGGCAGGCGACGTCGACGCCGTCTATTTCTGCGCTCATGGCGGCATGACGGCGACCGGCGAGGACGATCCGGACGGCAGGCTTTGGGCGGCGGCGCGGCGGCAGGTCGGCCCTGACGTGCCGATCGCCGCCACGGTCGACCTGCACGCCAACATCTCCGACCGCATGGTCGGCTCGGTCGACGTGCTGGTCTCCTACCTGACCAACCCGCATGTCGATCAGAAGGAGAGGGCGGCCGAAGCGGCGGATCATCTCTTGGCCTTGCTCAACGGCGAAAAGGCCAAGGCCGCCTTCATCCGACTGCCCTTGACGCCGCCCTCGGTCACGCTGCTGACGGCCGAGGGGCCGTATGCCGACTTGATCGATTATGGCCAAAGCCGCCAGACGCCGGAGATCATGAATGTCTCCGTGGTCGGCGGCTTCGCCTTTTCCGACACGGCGAAGAACGGCATCGCGGTGATCGTCACCGCGCGTGGCGCCGTCGAACCAGCCCAGGCGCTGGCGGCCGACATTTCCCAACGTGCCTGGGACATGCGCCGGCGTTTTGATCGCCAGCTTGTGCCGATGAAGGATGCGATCGACCGCGCCGTTGCCGGCGACGAACTGCCGGCGATCTACTCGGACGCGGGAGACAATCCCGGCGGCGGCGGGCGCGGCAACACCTCGGTGTTCCTGCAGCATCTCTTGGACGCAGATGTTCAAGACACGCTCTACGGCGTGTTCATCGACCCCGAATTGGCGGCCCAGGCCACCAAACTCGGCCCCGGGGCGGAGTTCGAGGCGCGGTTCAATCGGCATCATCTTGCGGATGATCGCTTCGCGCCGCCAGTCGCGTGCCCGGCCCAGGTGCGCGCGGTCCATGATGGCAATCTGGTTGGCAGCCCGGGTCTGTGGGAGGGGCGACAGTTGGCCCTGGGGCCGACGGTCGCCCTGGATCTGGGCGGTGTGGTCGCTGTCGTGGCGACCGAGCGCAAGCAATGCGCGGACCCGGCCTTCTTCACCATGCTGGGCCTCGATTTGCGCGCGGCGCGCACCGTCGTGGTCAAATCCCGCGGCCATTTCCGGGCCGGCTTCGCGCCATTCTTTCCCTCAGAACGGACCTTTGAGGTCGACACGCCGGGCCTGACCTCGCCCGTGCTTTCGCGCTTCGACTTCAAGAACATGCCGCGGCCGTCATTCCCGCTCGACAAGGATGCGGTTTGGACACCGCCGGACTGGGCTCGGGCGTATCTGCCGCGGCAGGATTGACGCCGGTCAGGCCGTTTGTGTGCGCCTGAGATATCTTGATGCAGGTCAAGTGACACGCTGGCCGCCCGCACCCATATGGCGGGTGCCTGCCCAAGGGTCCTCAAGGGAACGGACAGTAATGAAGACCGCGCAATCTCAGCAGCGTGACATCAAAGTGTGCTGTCGGACGTGATGGGGGCGGAACCGTCGTCGGTTGCGCGCCGACGGATGATGGCTAGGCGTGTGCACCATGGTTGAGGCCATCACCGACTACATTTTCTATGAGATCGCCGCCTTGCTGGTATTGGCGGCGGCCGCCGGTTTTGTCGGGTTGATGCTGCGCCAGCCGCTGATCGTCAGCTTTATCGCGGTGGGCATCATCGCCGGCCCGTCGGTCCTGGATATCGCGCAGTCCGACGAGCATATCGATCTCTTGGCCGAACTCGGCATCGCGGTCTTGCTGTTCCTGGTCGGGCTGAAGCTCGATCTGAAGCTGGTCAGGACCTTGGGACCCGTGGCGCTGATGACCGGTCTGGGACAGGTCGCCTTTACCACCGTCTTCGGTTTCCTGATCGGGCTGGCGTTGGGCCTGGACCCGCTGACCAGCCTTTATGTCGCGGTGGCGCTGACCTTTTCGTCGACCATCATCATCGTGAAGCTGTTGTCCGACAAGCGCGAGATCAACGCGCTGCATGGCCGGATCGCGCTCGGCTTTCTGATCGTGCAGGATCTGGTGGTCGTCCTGGCGATGATCGTGCTGTCCGCGGTCGGCGTCGGTGCGGCGGGCGATGGGGCCTTTGGCGAGGTGCTGTTGGTCTTCGCCTATGGCGCCGCGATGCTGATCGCCGTCGGCCTTTTCATCCGCTTTCTGGCCAACCCGCTTGTCGAGCGCCTGTCGCGGGCGCCGGAATTGTTGGTGTCCTTCGCGATCGCCTGGGCGGCCCTGCTGGCGGCGGTAGGCCACTATCTCGGCTTCGGTAAGGAGCTGGGCGGACTTCTGGCCGGCGTGTCCCTGGCCTCGACACCGTTTCGCGAGGCCATCGCCGCCCGGCTTTCGTCCCTGCGCGACTTTCTGCTGCTGTTCTTCTTCATCGCGTTGGGCGCCTCGCTGGACCTCTCGGTGCTGGGCGCCAGCGTCTTTGCCGCGATCGTGTTCTCCCTGTTCGTCCTGATCGGCAACCCGCTGATCGTGCTCGCGATCATGGGCGCGTTGGGCTATCGAAAACGAACGGGCTTCCTGGCTGGGCTGACAGTCGCCCAGATCAGCGAATTCTCGCTGATCTTCATGGCCATGGGCGTGACGATCGGTCATGTGGCGCCTCAAGCGCTTGGCCTGGTCACCCTGGTCGGCCTGATCACGATCGCCGCGTCGACCTACATGATCACCTATTCCCACCAGCTCTATGACCGGCTTGAGCCCGTACTGGGCGTGTTCGAACGTCGCACCGCCGGTCGTGTCGAGGACGCCGGCCGGCCGGAAGGGGCCGCCTATTCGGTCGTCGTCTTTGGGCTCGGGCGCTACGGCCTGGCGATCGCGCAGGAGCTGAGAGACGCCGGCCAGCACGTCCTAGGCGTGGACTTCAACCCGGAGGCGGTGCGCTTCGCGCGCGAGCACGGTTTCGACGTGGTCTATGGCGACGCCACCGACCCGGAATTTCTGGCCCACCTGCCTCTGAGGGGTGCCGCCTGGGCGGTATCGGCTGTGCCGGAACATGACACGGGCGTGACCCACGATGATCCGAGGCGATCGCTCGTCCGCTCGCTGCGCGATCTGCGGTTCGAAGGCCATATCGCCGTTTCGGCCCATAGCGAGCACACCGCCGAACAGATGCGGGCGGTCGGCGCCGACCTGGTCCTGCTGCCGTTCCGTGACGCCGCGTCGCAGGCTGCCGCGCTGGTGCTCAGCAACGCCAAGCCGCCGCCGGTCGAACTGGTCGATCCGGAGGGCCAGAGGGAGCTGACCGCGTGATGGCTGGCCAAACCGCCCACGAAGGCCCGCCGTGTGCCGGCCCTCTTCAGCGCATCGTTGTTGTGTGCTCACCGGGCGCGCCGGATGAGCAGACGCTGAAGGCAGCCGACTCATTGGCACAGGCCCAAGGCGGCAAGATGACACTGCTCGACATCGTCGAACCGCCGGCCGAGATCGACCGGATCGCCGCCGCCACCGGCCTGTCGCCACCCGCGATTGAGGAGCGGCTGGTCGCTGAACGGCACGAACGCCTGTCCGAACTCGTCTCCAAGGTCAGTCCCGCGAGACAGCCAGCCATCGATGTCCGGGTCGGCAAGGCCTTTATCGAAATCATCCGCTATGTCATCGCCCACGATGTCGATCTGATCGTGAAGGCGGCGGAGGAGGCGGACGGGCTCAGCCGCTACCTGTTCACCAGTACCGATCAGCATCTGCTGAGAAAGTGCCCTTGCCCGGTGTGGCTGCGGCCGCCTGGCAGTTCCGAAACCGTCAAGACCGTGCTGGCGGCCGTCGATGTCGATGACAGCCTGGCCAGCGAACCGGAAACGCTGAGGGGGCTGAACGAACGGATCATCGAGACAGTCGCCCAACTCGCCGGCGAACAGGCGATCGACGCCCATATCCTTCACGTCTGGGATGCCCCGGGTGAGGATCTGGTCCGCATCTGGTCGGACACGCCCGATCCGAACCGGATGGCCCAGGACTATGTCGGCGATGTTCAATCGCGGCACTGGCATGCGCTGGAAAGCCTGGTGGGGCAGGCCGCCGACTTGGTTGATCCGGACCGGCTGAGCAAGGTCAGACTGCTGCCGATGCTGAAGCGGGGGTCGCCGCGAAAGGTGATCGCGGCACAAGCGGCCAAGCTGAAGCCTGATGTGCTGGTGATGGGCACGATCGCGCGGACCGGCGTGCCCGGTTTCATCATTGGCAACACCGCGGAAGACATCCTCAACAGCGTCGACTGCTCGGTCCTGACCGTGAAGCCGCCGGACTATGAAAGCCCGATCAAGCCGGCCTTGGCGGACTGAGGATCGGCAAGGCCCGCTCTACAACCGACCGGCTTCATCCAGGGCGTAAGCCGCCAAAGACCCGATCAACCGATCGAGAGCCGCCGCCAGGGCGCCGAAGCCAGCCGTCCGTTCCAGCGTTTGGTCGTTCATATAGAGCCCTCGATTGATTTCGATCTGCAGACTGTGACGGCCAGCCACCGGGTCGGAGTACGCGTGTGTGAGTTCAGCGCCCTGATAAGGATCGTTGAACTTCACTGTCAGGCCCTCCGACTCCAGCCGCTCGGCGACGAAGGCCGCGAATGTGCGGTCGCATGAGGTGCCCATGCGGTCGCCCAAGACCATGTCAGGCCGTTTGACGCCGGCATCGTCGTTCATGGCGTTGCCGACCGGTTTCATGGAATGGCAGTTCACGTGCCAGACTGCGCCAAACCAGTCGAGACGCTGGTCAAGCAGGCGGACGAGGGTATCGTGATAGGTCCGGTAATAGCGATCCAGCCGCATCTGAACTTCAGCCACCGGCAGCGGCCCGCCATAAAGGGGCACATCCGGCAAGACGAGTCGCCGGAGCAATCCGAATCCGCGCTCGGACTTCTCTGTCGGGTTGACCGGCGACGGCCAAACACCGTCGATCAGGGTGATATCGATGTCGTCCGCAGCCCGATTGGGATCGATGTACATGCGCGGAAACAGCGCGTGCAGCAGGGCGGCACCATGGCTGGGTGCGGTGCCGAACAGTTCGTGCACATAGAGGTCGACCCCTGAATCCAAGGCTGCCTGTGGCGCGACGACCTTGCTGTCCGGCGGATAGTCCGTGCCGCTGTGCGGACTGTCGAACACCAGCGGTACGTGCCCGACATCGGGATCATGGACCTCTAAGACACCTTCGATGCGCTCAAGCGGCATTCTCGTTCTCGCTATAGGTGTGCGTTTAGAAACGTCGACGCCGGACGACCATGGGTTCGGCGTCGGATTTTTATTGCACAAGGGGTTTTAGCGGGTAAACATCCGCCGATCTGGTCCGATCTGCAGATATGCGCCGGCGAACGAGCGCGGGAGGGCGGACCTCGGGGAAGTGTCAATCACGCTAGAAGGGGGATATCCCATGTCTTTGCGCAAGTTCGCTCTTGCCGCCACCACCGCACTTGTTCTGACCGCACCGGCCGCCTGGGCTGAGGATCTGGTCATCGCCGTGGCCTCGGAGGCCACCTCGATGGACCCGCATTTCCACAATACGGGCAACAACAATCAGATCATGCGGCACATCTATGACCGCCTGATCAACCAGGGGCCGAACCAGGAATTGCTGCCCGGTCTCGCCGAATCCTGGGGGCCGACCGACGACCCGAATGTCTGGGAGTTCAATCTGCGCCAGGGCGTGACGTTCCATGACGGCACGCCGTTCACCGCCGACGATGTCGCGTTCACCCTGGGCCGCGCCGGCGACGTGCCGAACAGCCCGTCCAGCTTCGGCACCTACACCGCCGACATCGCCAGCGTCGAGGTCGTCGACGACCACACCGTGCGTATCCACACCGATGCGCCCGTGCCGCTGATGGCCAACAACCTGTCGACCATCTCGATCGTCAGCCGTACCCATGGCGAGGGCGCTGCGACGGAAGATTACAACGCTGGCGACGTCGCCATTGGCACTGGTCCCTACCGCCAGACCGAGTACGTGCCGGGCGACCGGATCGTGATGGAGGCCAATCCCGACTATTGGGGCGAGGCGCCGGCCTGGGACACGGTGACGATCCGACCGATCTCAAGCTCGGCCTCCCGCGTGGCCGCCCTATTGGCCGGCGACGTTGACGTGATCGCCAACGTGCCGACGGCAGACATCGCGCAGCTTGAGGACAACCCGGACGTGTCCCTGTCGCAGGGCGTGTCCAACCGGGTCATCTATCTCCACCTCGACAGCGACCGTGAGCAGACGCCGATGATCACCGCGATCGGCGGCGGCGAGATTGAAAATCCGCTCGTGGATCAGCGGGTGCGCGAGGCGCTGAGCCTGGCGATCGACCGCGAGGCGATCGTTGAGGAGGTTATGGAAGGCATCGCCATTCCGGCCGGCCAGTTGCTGCCGGAAGGCTTCTTCGGCGTTTCCGGCAACATCGACGTTCCGGAATACAATCCGGAACGGGCGCAGGAGTTGCTGGCCGAAGCAGGCTATGGCGACGGTTTCGCCGTAACCTTGCACGGGCCGAACGACCGCTACATCAACGATGCCGCGGTGCTGCAGGCGATCGCGCAGATGTTCAGCCGCATCGGCCTGGAAACCCAGGTCGACGCCATGCCGCGCTCGGTCTATTTCGGCCGCGCGTCGGATCTGGAGTTTTCGGTGATGCTGGTCGGCTGGGGCTCCGGCACGGGCGAGGCTTCCTCGCCGCTGCGCGCCTTGATCGCCACCAACAACCCGGATCTGGGCTGGGGTGCCTCCAACCGAGGTCGGTACTCCAATCCGGAGTTCGACGCGGTCCTGACCGAGGCGCTGCAGACGGTGAACGATGCCGAGCGTGAGGCGCTTCTGGCACAGGCGACGGAGATTGCGATGGCGGACATCGCGATCATCCCGACCCACTTCCAGGTCAACACCTGGGGCACACGGCCGGATCTGCAGTACATTCCGCGTACCGACGAGTACACGCTCGCGATCGGCGTGGTGCCGGCTGACTAAACCGCCGGCGGAGTTGCACGGGCGGGAAGAGAGATGATCTCTTCCCGCCCTCTTGATATGCGCATCGACGCTCCGAACGGCCGGGTCCGGACGTGACCGTCTTCATCATTCGCAGAACGCTGCAGGCCGTCATCGTCCTGTTGGTGATGTCCGCGATCGTCTTTCTCGGCGTGTTCGCGATCGGCGATCCGGTCGCCATCCTGATTTCTCCGGACGCTACACAAGCGGATATTGACGAGGCGATCCGCAATCTGGGGCTCGACAAGCCCATTTGGGAACAGTATCTCGCCTTTCTCGGCAATGCGCTGCAAGGCAATCTCGGCGACTCGTTCGTCTATAACGAACCCGCCATTCGCCTGATCTTGCAGCGTATGCCAGCGACGCTGGAGCTGGCGGTGGTGGCCGTTCTGCTCTCCATTTTCGTCGGTATTCCGCTGGGCATGTGGGCCGGGCTCAGGCCTGGAGGTGTTGCGGGCAAGTCCATCATGGTCGGGTCGATCTTCGGCTTCAGCCTTCCGAACTTCTGGCAGGGCATCATGCTGATCCTGCTGTTCGCCGTCATCCTGGGATGGTTGCCCGCATTCGGGCGTGGCGATGTGGCGGAGTTCCTTGGCATCCGGTCCAGCCTTTGGACCTTGGATGGCTGGGCGCACATCATCCTGCCGGCGATCAATCTTGCCTTGTTCAACACCTCGCTGATCATCAGGCTGACGCGTGCCAGCGTGCGCGAGGTGATCGGCCTGGACTACGTTAAGTTCGCCCGCGCCAAGGGCCTGTCGCGCCGTCGCGTCGTCGGCGTGCATGTCATGAAGAACATCATGATCCCGCTGGTGACAGTCATCGGTCTGGAACTGGCGTCGCTGATCGCCTTTGCCGTCGTGACCGAGACGGTCTTCGCCTGGCCGGGCATGGGCAAGCTGATCATCGACTCGATCTTCGTGCTCGATCGCCCAGTGATCGTGGCTTACATGATGATCATCGTCTTGATGTTCATCGCCATCAACCTGATCGTCGATATCCTCTATTCGGTCTTCGATCCGCGCGTTCGCTTGTCGGATATGAAGCGATGACCGATATCGCCGATACCTCAGGGCCGCCGGTCGACCCGCTCGGCACGGCCGCAGCGCCCGAAAAACCGGTTCGCGGACAGTCCCCGTGGCGACGCGTGGCGTCCGATTTCGTCGAAAGCTGGGTTGCGGTCTTAGGCCTCATCCTCTTGCTGATCATCATCTTCGTGGCCGTGATGGCGCCGATCATCTCGCCGCAGAACCCGTATGATCTGAACCAGATCAGGGTCGAGGAAAGTCGCCTGCCGCCGGGTGCGGCCAGCATGACCACGCCGCCGACCCAGGATATCGATGTCGCGATCGACCCCACGGTTGCCGGTCCCCTCTCGATTACCTTCAATGGCGAGGCGCCATTCGCGTCCGTTACCGGCGAGGCGACGCCGAATGAAGATGCCACCAGCATCGCCGTTTCGCTGACCTTCGACCCGCCAGCGACGATTGAGCGCGTGGAACGCGTTCGCGTCGATGGCCTGCCAAGAGGCGCGGAGCTCAGCATCGGCGAGAAACACTCGTTCCGCAGCTTTTGGGAGGTCCCGACCGAGGGGCTGAGCCGGTTCGATATCACCGACCCGGATGGTATCGATGCGCCCTTCACGCTCGAGATCGATGCGGTGGGCACCGAGGGCGAGGTGCTGATGACCTACTGGTTGGGCACGGACGGCCAGGGCCGCGACATGCTCAGCGCCATCTTCTACGGCCTGGAGATTAGTCTGCGCGTCGGCGTGCTCAGCGGCATCTTCGCGCTGGCAATCGGCATGTCGATGGGTCTGATCGCGGCCTATTACGGCGGGCGCATCGACAGCGTGATCATGCGCATCGTGGACATCCAGCTCAGCTTCCCCGCCATCCTGGTCGCTCTGATCTTGCTCGCCATCATCGGCCGCGGTGTTGGCAACGTCATCCTGGCCCTGATCATCGTGCAATGGGCGTACTATGCCCGCACGACACGGTCGGCCGCTTTGGTCGAGCGGAACAAGGAGTATGTCGAGGCGGCCCGCTGCCTGGCGCTGTCGACGCCTCGGGTCCTGTTCCGCCATATTCTGCCCAATTGCATGCCGCCCCTGATCGTCATCGGCACGCTGCAGGTGGCCAACGCGATCGCCTTGGAGGCAACGCTCAGTTTCCTGGGCATCGGCATGCCGTTGACCGAGCCCTCGCTGGGCCTGCTGATCGCCAATGGCTTCGATTTCATGCTGTCCGGGCGTTACTGGATCAGCGTCTTCCCGGGTGTGGCCCTGCTGATCACCATCATTGCCATCAATCTGGTCGGCGACCAGTTGCGCGACATTCTGAACCCCAGGCTGCGCCGCGATGGCTGATCCGATCCTGAAGGTCAGCAATCTGCGCACCTATTTCCACACCAAGGCCGGTGTGGTGAAGTCGGTCGACGACGTCTCGTTCGAGGTCGCACCCGGCGAGATCCTGGGCGTGGTCGGCGAAAGCGGGTCCGGCAAGTCGGTGACCGGCTTTTCGATCATGGGGCTGGTCGACCCGCCGGGCCGTGTCGACGGCGGCAGCATCGTCTTCGACGGAAGGGACCTGGTGGGGCTGGATGACGGGCAGATGCGCCGCCTGCGGGGCAAGCGCATCGCCATGATTTTCCAGGACCCGATGATGACGCTGAACCCGGTCCTGCGCATCGACACCCAGATGATCGAGGCGTTGACCGCCCATATCACCATCTCCAACGAGGACGCCCGCCAGCGTTGCCGCGATGCGTTGGGCATGGTCGGCATACCCTCGCCGGACGAGCGGTTGAAGTCATACCCCCATCAGTTCTCCGGCGGCATGCGCCAACGGGTGGCGATCGCCATCGCCCTGCTGCACAACCCGGAACTGATCATCGCCGACGAGCCGACGACGGCGCTTGACGTCACGATCCAGGCCCAGATCCTCTAC
>JBCBSH010000060.1:0-20814 GCA_039819285.1 Pseudomonadota bacterium | reverse complement strand
GAAATCGCCCCCCGAGTCTTGAAGAGTGATGAATGCCTTGCCGTTGGTCGAGAGGCGGTCGGCTGCAGACCGCGCGGCACAAAGGGCCTGGAGGTGCACTCGTTCGTTTTCAAGGTCGTCGGACAGGCCGCTGGTGACAATAAGCGCATCGATATCGCCGATCGCCAACGGGCTGACGACCGATGCCTTCATGCCCTTGTCCTGAAGCTCGGCTGCCAGCGCCTGGGCCATGGATGGCTCACAATCGGTGATGCCGAAATGGCATCCTGGCTGGGCCCAAGCGGCCATTTGATTGGCGGCGGGGCGATCTCGCAGCTCAACACGTTGGCGGTACAAGCCGTGCCGTGCCGCCTCTTCGCGCAGCGCATCGGATCGAAAATCGTCGATCGACACGACGTTGGGCGGAGTCTCGCTTGTTGGCCCGGCCGACGGCTTCGGCGCGGTGGATGCGTCCGCAACTGCGGGCTCCGCTGTCGCTGCCGGCATATGGCCCACCGCGGCCCCACCGATGGCGTCGGCGATCTGCGCCAAGGTGCGCAGTTCGGCCAGGCGGCTGGGCTCGATTTCTGGCATGTCAGGCATCTGCTCGCGCAGGGCCGACAGGATCTCCACCTGCTTGATGGAATCGATGCCCAGCTCGGCCTCAAGGTCCATGTCGAGATCCAGCATCTCGGGCGGATAGCCGGTTTTCTCGGCGACTACGGCGCGCACGGTGTCTCGACAGGCGTCGGTGGAGGGCGCCGGTGTCGCTGGTGTCTCGACGGCCGGAGCTGGAATTGGGGCCGGCTCTGCGACAGGCGGCGCTTCGGCGACAGCAGCAGGTGTCGTTGTAACTTCAGCGATCGCCGCCGGTGCATCGCCCGCCATGCCCCCACCAATCGCATCAGCGATTTGGGCCAGAGTGCGCAGTTCGGCCAGGCGGCTGGGCTCGATCTCAGGCATGTCGGGCATCTGCTCGCGCAGCGCCGACAGGATCTCCACCTGCTTGATGGAATCGATGCCCAACTCGGCCTCGAGGTCCATGTCGAGATCCAGCATCTCGGGCGGATAGCCGGTCTTCTCGGCCACCACCGCGCGTACGATGTCACGACAGGCGCCGGTGGAGGGCGCCGGCGTCGCTGGCGTCTCGACGGCCGGCGCTGGAATTGGGGCCGGCTGGCCGACCGCCGGTGCTTCGGCGACGGGTGCCGATGCTGCCGTCTCCTCAGCAATCTCAGCCGGCGCACCGCCCACGCCAGCCCCACCGATCGCATCGGCGATTTGCGCCAGGGTGCGCAGTTCGGCGAGGCGGCTGGGCTCGATCTCAGGCATGTCGGGCATCTGCTCACGCAGCGCCGACAGAATTTCGACCTGTTTGATGGAATCGATGCCCAACTCCGCCTCGAGGTCCATGTCGAGGTCCAGCATCTCGGGCGGATAGCCGGTCTTCTCGGCGACCACGGAACGCACGATGTCACGACACGCATGGGTGGAGGGCGCCGGCCCCGCCGGCGTTTCGGCGACTGGGATCGGCGCTGGGGTCGGCTCGGCGGCGGCCGGTGCTTCGGCAACAGCAGCAGGTGTCGGTGTAACTTCGGCGATCGCCGCCGATGCGCCGTCCACCCCGGCCCCACCGATCGCATCGGCGATTTGCGCCAGGGTGCGCAGTTCGGCCAGGCGGCTGGGCTCGAGTTCCGGCATGTCGGGCATCTGCTCACGCAGCGCCGACAGGATTTCGACCTGCTTGATGGAATCGATGCCCAACTCCGCCTCGAGGTCCATGTCGAGGTCCAGCATCTCAGGCGGATAGCCGGTCTTCTCGGCGACCACGGCGCGAACCGTGTCACGACTGGCGTCGGTGGAGAGCCCCGGCCCCGCCTGTTTTTCGAGGACTGGGATCGGCGCCGGCGTCGGCTCGGCGATCGCCGGCGCTTCGGTTGCGGGCACAGGTGTTGGCCTCGGTTCGGCAATCGCCGCACGAGGCCGGGCAACAGCCGGCAGTGGTGGCGCAAGGGCCGCGGCAGTGAGAGGTTCGGACTCTTGAACTTGGCCGTTGATACTTGGCGGAGCAGCCGCAAGCGGCATCTGTGATTGTTGATCGGCCAGTTCGGCGCTCACCCCGCCCAGAGAACCATTCGCCAACGCGGAAGGCGTCTTCGTTTCAGGTGATCTGGGCGGATAGGGTTTCTTGTAATTGGCACCGTTCAGGGCAATGGCGTGCTTCTTGGGTGCAGGGACGGGCGCCGGCGCCGGCGCCTCGTTCCATAGAAAGTCGTGGTCAATACTGACACCCGCGACGGCCAGTCGTGCCAGGGCTCGAAGCAACGCATGCACACCGCTTCCCGGACCATCATCGACCGCGACCGCAATGTGGTCCTGATTCTGAAGCGTTTGGCCGACCAGCTTCGTAAGGACGGATTTCGGCCCGACCTCGACAAAGCAGCGCACACCGTCGGCATACATGGCTTCGATCATTTCGCGGAACCGAACCGACTTGGTCAGTTGATCTGCAGCCATCGCCTTAATGCGGACGACATCCGTGGGGTAGTGGGCCGCGGTTGCATTAGCGAAGACAGGCAAGGTCGGTTCGGTGAACTGCCGATTTTCGAGCGCGTCAGATAGATTGCTCGCCGCGGATGCAACGATCTTCGAATGGAAGGCCGTCGATACCGGCAGGGGCGTTGTCCGGACACCCATATCGCCCAGCTTCTTGGCAACGGCATCCAATGCTGGCCTGGTCCCGGAAAGAACCACCTGTTGAGGGCCATTGTCGTTCGCGATAACCGCATCGCAGCCCGATGCGCGAAGCGCCGCCTCGACGGTGTCAATGCCGGCGAGAACCGCCAGCATTCCAGAGTCATGGCCTTCGGCCGCCGCCGCCATGGCCAAACCGCGGTCCCTCGCAACAGCGACCGCAGCCTCAGCATCGAAAACGCCAGCCGCGTGGAGGGCTATGACCTCTCCGAAGCTATGGCCCGCGACGACGTCTGGCCTAAGGCCTAGGCGGTCCAGTACCGCCAATTGCGACAGGGCCGTTGCGGCAATCGCCGGCTGAGCGTTCTCCGTCGCTGTCAGGACGTGCTCACGGCGGGCACGGTCTTCGTCGGTGAAGGATGGGCGGGCGAAGACCATATCGGAAAGACGCGGCATGGTGGGCGCCGACGCCGCGTCAGCGCGTTCCCATGCTTCCCGAGCACAATCGAAGGTCAAGGCAAGGTCACAGCCCATGTTGGGGTACTGGCTGCCTTGACCGGAGAACAGAAAGCCGATCTTTCCGGCCGCAGGCTCGCCGATCTCGAAAGCCGTGTCTGGAATGGCAAACGGCGATTTCTGTTGAAGCAGGGGAACGGCCTGCTGAATCTTGGCGCGAAGATCCGCGACAGACGTGGCTACCGTCGCGAAGCGGAAACTGGCCGCGTTGTTGAACGTCGTCGACGCCTCTTTCGCGTGATGAGCAAGGTCGGCATCGCTGCCGATGGTATCCAGGCGCTGGTCGAGGGCAGCGAGAAGGCCGTCTGACGAGGCTGCGGAAAACAGGAACAGCTCGGCGGGCCATACTCTGTGTTTCGCCGGGCGTGGGCCGGCGCCCAAATACTCTTCGGCCGTGACATGGAAATTCGACCCGCCGAAGCCAAACGAACTCACGGACGCCCGCCTCGGTGGATCACCGACCACCTTGATCCACGGCCGGGGTGCAGTGTTGAGGTAAAAGGGCGACGCTTCGATTTCGAGCTTCGGGTTCGGCTGGCTTACATTGATTGTCGGCGGCAAGACCTTGTGGTGAAGCGCCAGGATCGCCTTGATCAACCCGGCAGCACCGGATGCCGACTTCGTGTGGCCGATCTGGGACTTGACCGACCCCAGGGCGCACCATTGCCTGGCGTCAGGCGCCTCCGGTGCGAAGACCTCACATAATCCGCCAAATTCGGCGGCGTCGCCGGCATGCGTGCCGGTACCGTGCGCTTCCAAAAGCTCGACCGTGCGCGGCGAGTAACCGGCCATCTCATAGGCGCGCGCGAGTGCATGGGCCTGGCCGCCGGAACGTGGCGCGTATACGCTGGTTCCCGAACCGTCCGAAGACCCGCCAACCCCTCGGATCACGCCGTAGATCGGGTTGCCGTCGCGCTCGGCATCCTCCAGCCGTCGCAAGGCGAGGATGCCGCAGCCCTCGCCCATCAAGGTGCCGTCGGCATCAGCGGAAAACGGCCGGCAATCCCCCGTCGGCGACATCGCCGGCGTTTTCGAAAAGCACATATACATGAAGATGGTATTGAGCGCGTCGGCACCGCCGGTCAGAACGAGGTCGGACTCCCCCATCCACAACTCTTGCATGGCGTACTTCAACGCCGCGAACGAGCTTGCGCAGGCGGCGTCGGCGGTGAAATTCGTGCCGTTCAGGTCCAGCCTGTTGGCAATGCGTCCGGCCACGACATTGCCCAACAGGCCCGGGAACGTGCTTTCCTTCCATTCGGTGTAGTGGCTGGCGATGTTGTCCGCGATACGGTTCGCCTCGTCGCGGCTTATGCCCGCCTCCTGCATCGCCTTTGTCCAGATCGGGCGGTTGAGCCGGCTTGCCATATCGCCGATCAACTCCGTGCCGGCGGCCACGCCCAGGATAACGCTGGTGCGCTCGCGATCGACATCGCGGAACCCGGCATGTGATGCCTCGGCCAACACCTGCTTGGCGACATAGAGCGCCAACAGCTGCACGGTATCGGTCGTCTCAATGACCGCCGGCGGCGTCCCGAATTCAAGCGGGTCGAAGGAAAAGTCGGGAATGAACGCGCCGCGACGCGAGTAGGTCATGTCCGGCTGCGACTGGTCCTCGTGATGGTAGTCTTCGACCCGCCAATGCGTTTCGGGAATCTCAGTTATCGTATCGCGCGCCTCGACAATGTCTTGCCAATAGCCGGCGGTTGTGCCCCTGCCGGGAAACATGGCGCCGATCCCGACCACGGCTATGGGCGTCGCGAGTTTCGCTTGCCGCTCAGTCATCTTGTAACCCCTTGAATTATCCGAGCGCTATGCGCTTCGGCGACCACACATTTTGTCGATCCGGCACGTCGATGCCGGCGACCCGCAAATGCTGGACCCGCGTGGCGATGCAGGCGCCCCAAAGAAGATTCAGCGCGATCTGCCCGACGGTTCTGCTTTCCGGTGCCTCTAGAAACGAGCCGCGAACCCAGTCATTGAACGACCCCATGGCGGGTCCGCACCAAATCTGATAGTCCGCGCGCCGATCGCTGTTGCCGTCGCAGGCCCAGCGCGAAGCCATAAACAAGAAGCGCCGAAAGATCATGGCCAGTTGAAGTTTGGGATCGTTGTCGGCCTTGGCCGCGAGAGCGGGATTTGACGTCGCCTTGTAATCCCGCGTGCGCGCCCAGGCATCGGCATAGCTGCCTGCGAAGACCTGACTCTCAAGCCAGGCGCGGTCCTTGGCCGGGACCGTGTCGAAGGCGTCGTTCTTGCGATAAATCTCGTAGAGCCTTTGGGCCTTGACCGGAAACAGGGTGCCCTTCTTCAACACCTGAACCTTGGTGCCCCGTTCGAACATGTCGGCCGCAGGGGCCATCATCACATCCGCCACGCTGCAATCCGCCAACATGGCGCGACCGTCTTCCGACAGCCCGGACTCCACCGCCGCCTGGTTGATCGATCCCGTCAGGACGTAGTCGGCACCGAGCTGAAATGCGGCGGCAACCGCGTGCGGCGTGCCGATGCCGCCAGCGGCCCCGAGCCTGATCGGGCGGGTGTAGCCGTGTTTCGCCGCATGGTGATCGCGCTGGGCGGCGATGATCGGGAAGAGGGCCGCCAACGGTCTGTTGTCCGTATGCCCCCCTGAGTCAGCTTCGACGGTGATGTCCTCAGCGACCGGCAACTTGCTTTGGTGATCAGCCTGCGCCTCGGTGATCTCGCCGGCCGCAGCCAGGTCCCTCAACAGGTCCGCTGGCGGTGGCGCCAGGAAATGGGCGGCCACTTCAGGCCGCGAGATCTTTGCAAAGACATGGTTCTTGCGCTCAATCTCGCCGGATGCGGTGACTGTTATGCCGCGTGCCGAATACCGGACGATGTCTGGCGAAAGGGCCATGAAAGCGGAGGCCGAGACCCGTCGAACAGAGCGCTCCAGATAGAGATCAACCGTGTCCCGTTCACGCTCTGGGCGATCAGGCGTGTGGATTAGGTTGGATCCCCAGGGCGCACCCGCCGGAATGCCTGCCTCAATCTCATCAATCGCCTGGGCAATAACCGGCGGTCGAAGCCCTGCGGCACCGAAGAAGCCGATGAGTCCGTTCTTGGCAGCCTCCACGACCATTTGAGAGGTCGCAATTCCTCTTGCCATCGCGCCGACAACATAGGGGAAGCGGCTGCCGTGAAAGGTGGTGAAACGCCGTGTGCCGAGCCATTCCGGATAGACCGGCGGAAGCATGGCGATGAGGGGAGAACCGCTGTCTTCGTCATCGCGGTAGCCCACCGTTGGGTTCGGTGCTTTTGTGGATACCGGCTCTGACAGCACTTTCCCGTAGCGTCCACGGATCGAACTGAAGACGCCAACTGGCTGTCGGACGTCAAGAAGGCTGGCATCTTCAGATGCTTGGGGCAGATGTTGCGCCGGCCGATCAAGCCCGGCGTCGCTCAGCCCATTCGTATTGCTGCCTTTATTGCCATATCGATGGCTGGGTCGCATGCCATCGGCATCGACAGTCTCTTGGCCACCGGGGATGCCCGGTTTGGCAATGCCATTGACTGCTGCGGTGTTGTTTCCACCAAGCATTCTCGACTTCTTCCCTTGTGCGCGAAAACCGCGCTCCATAATCTCTCGAACGCCAAATCGCCGGGATTTGGTGTGCAACGACGCCGGCGCTGGTGAAACTCAATCCGTTATCTAGGCCGGCATCGAGTTGACGACGGGCGCCGTCAAAGCCCGGCCAGCCAACTCAAGCCTGCATTAGCGAGTCCGTCGCCCAGTCCGCGCGCAACATCTCTGCGTCTGCCCTGCTCCTGCACATTTCGCCTTTTTAGATAGCACGCTAAACGTGCAGTGATAGTTTAGTTAAGAATATAGGTTATTATTGAGTCAAGCTTCAAAGCGCTTGACTCATCACTTCTCAAGTTTTCTTGATGTGATCATTGAGGCGGCAGCCCCATCGAGAGGGAGCATTGCGCTGAGCCGCGCGATCTGAACCGTGGCATGTTTCGTCCGCGTCGGCGGCCGGCCAAAGATGGAAGTGCTTGACCAAGACCCGGATGACCATCTCGCCAAGGTGCAGGCGCGGGCCGGATTTTGGTCACAGTTGTCGCAAGCCCGAGGGAAGTCTTTTGAGCAGACCTTGAGACTCACGGGCGAACAGTCTCGTCGAACCCACGTCGACAGTACTCTGAAGTCGCGGTTCGGCAGCCCATTGCGCGTCAGATGCTCAGATGACCTTCCGGCGCTTGCCAGCGCGGGTGGGACCACGAATACTAACCCGATGACCATCCTTCGTGCAGACTACGCTTGGCCCCGCGTGCCGTGGGCAGGTGGCCCAAATGGATGGGATCGGTGATTACCGCCCGGCAAGTTGAAGCGTTTCGCGCCGTCATGGTGTATGGCGGTTCACAACGTGCGGCCGAGGCGCTGAACATCTCGCAGCCGGCGGTCAGCCGGCTCGTATCGAGCCTGGAGCAAAAGATCGGCTTTCTGCTGTTCGACCGCGAAGGACGAGGGCTGGTGCCCACGCCCGAGGCTCAGTTTTTCCTGCGTGACGTCGATGGCTTCTTCAACGGGCTCGACCGGTTGGATGCCAGCGCAAACGCGATCCGCGAGGGTCGCCAGGGGACGCTGCGGCTATCGGTCATGCCGGCTGTCGCCCTGTCGCTGGCACAGCTGATCATAGAGGGGATCGTTACGACCTTCCCCAAGGCGCAGGTGACGCTTGACGTTCATACCGCACCTCGGATCGCCGATCTGGTCGCCGCCGGGCGGTTTGACATCGGGCTGGCGCATCTCGACGAGGCGCGCGCCGATCTAGAGGTGCTGAGTTCATGGACGGTCGACTGTGTCTGCGTCATGCGGGCCGACCACCCCCTGAGCACCAAGCCGCAGATCGAAGCGCGCGACTTTGCCGACAACGAGGCCGTGCTGCTTTCGTTTGATACCCGCACCGCACGGCAGGTGGAGCAGATGTTCCTCGCCGCGGATGTCCGTCCGAAGATACGGGTCACAGCGCAGCCGTCCTATGTGGCCTTCCGGCTGGCCGAGCACGGTCTTGGCATCACGATTATCGATGCGTTCACCGCAAGCACGCTGGCCTCGCCCAAGGTCGCGATCCGTCCACTGGCGGAGAAGATCGGATTTCGGGTCAAGATGATCAGGCCGTCTGGCCTGCGCCCCTCGGCTTTGGCGTCGCAGTCGGCCGACATCGCGCGGCGGGTTCTCGACGAACAGATTCCCTCTATCCATAGCATTGTGTCATGAATCGATACCAATTTGTGATTTGAGAACACACGCGGATCGATGCGACTGCTTTGCTAAGCCCCCAAAAAACGAACAGAAAGGATGACCATGACGCGTTACCCAAAGACGATTGCCGCCGCCTGCATCGCCAGTCTCGGCCTTTCCGTGTCGGCCTTTGCGCAGGAGACGACCTTGCGCCTGCATACGCTGGTGCAAGACCCGCATCCCTACAACGACATGGCCGCCTTTATGGGCGAGCAGATCGCCGAACGGACGAACGGCGAGATCGAGATCCAACTGTTCAATGCCGCGCAGCTTGGCGACGATCCGTCGGTCATCGGCGAGATGGGCTTGGGCACCATCGATCTCATGATCAGCTCGACAAACAACGCCACAAGGCAAGTGCCGGAATATCAGATCTTTTCCATCCCCTACATGTTCGGGGGCCTAGACGATCTGATGGCGCGCGTTGGTCCGGGCACGCCGGCAGAGGCCTACTTCCGCGACGTCTATGCCGATCGCGGGCTTGACATGCAGCTTCTGGCCCTTGGCGGATCGGGAACACGGAACATGTCGAACAGGATCGGTCCAGTGGAATCGCTGGCCGATATCGAAGGCATGCAGATGCGCACGCCGCCCTCGCCCATGATTTCAGAGACCTGGGCCGAGCTTGGCACCCTGCCGGTCAGCGTGGCCTGGGGCGAGCTTTACGGTGCGATCCAGACCGGCGTCGCCGACGGGCTTGAAAGCTCGATCGCAGGCTATTCGGGTTCAAGGCTCTACGAGGTCGCGCCGTATCTCGCGATGACCGGCCATACCATTCAGGTCAATCATATCTCGATGAGCGACCGGGCTTGGAACCGGCTGTCGGACGAGCAGAAGGCGATGTTCCTGGAAGTCGCGGCCGAGGCCTCCGCCTACGGGATCGAGCAGGCGAGAATGTATGAAACCGAATTGGTCGACACGCTGCAGAGCGAAAATGGCGTGACCGTCACCTATCCCGACATCACGGAGTTCCAGGACAGGCTGACGGATCTGCAGGCCTCGCTCGTGACCGATATGGAGCTGGAGCCGGCACAGGACGCACTCTTCGCCGACAACTAAATCCAACGGTGCGTGGGGGCCGGGCGCGGGTCCCCATTACCGGCGGCACATTCGTATGCGGGCAATCAACGACGTCGTTGAACGGGTTGTCGTGACCGTGCTGACGCTGGCCTTCGCCGCGCTGGTCGGCGTGGTCGGCCTGCAGGTTCTCGCCCGCAATGTCTTGCAGGTGCCGATGATCTGGACCCTGGATCTGGCGCAGCTGCTGTTTGCGTGGTGCATCTTCCTGGGCGCCGCCATCGCGTTCCGCCGGGGCGCGCATTACGAGGTCAACCTCTGGCCCGCGGCCGGCCTCGCGGCGCAGGTTCCACGCTACGTCGCGTTTGTCGCCGGGGTCATCGTGATCGGCGTTCTGTTCTTCTACGGCATCGATATGACCGAGCGCGCGACGTTGCGCACGAACCCGTCGCTGGGCATATCGGAGCTGTGGTTCTTCGTCTCGATCCCGATCTCGGGCGGACTGATGGCACTGTTTCTGGCCGAACGCGTGATCGCGCGGCTGTCCCGGGGCCTCTCGCGATGAACCCATTGCTGCTTCTGATCGGCGGGTTTTTCGTGCTGGTCGCTTTTCGGGTCAATGTCGGGTTTTCGCTGATCCTGTCGTCGATCATCGTGCTTTTGGTCGAGGATCTGCCGCTGACGTCAGTCATCAACCAGATGTACCGCAACATTGACAGCTTCACCCTTCTGGCGGTGCCGTTTTTCATGTTTCTCGGCCGCATCCTCAATGCCGGGTCGATCACCAATCGACTGCTCGCCCTGTCGAACGCGACGGTCGGGCATATAAGAGGCGGGCTCGGCCACGTGAACGTCTTCGTCTCGATGGTGTTCGCATCTCTGTCGGGGTCAGCGGCGGCCGACACCGCCTCGGTCGGATCGATCCTGATACCGGCGATGAAGAAGGCGGGCTATTCGCCGGCCTTCGCGGCGGCACTGACGGCGGCGTCCTCGACGCTGGGGGTTATCATCCCGCCATCGATCATCCTGATCGTCTATGGCGCCTTCGGAAATGTCTCGATTGGGGCGCTGTTTCTCGGCGGCGTGGTTCCCGGCGTGACCATCGCGCTGGCCATGATGGGCTACACCTATCTCATGGCCCTGCGAAACGACTATCCCGCCATTCCGTTTCCGGGCCTCAAGGCCCTGGGCCGGGCGACAACGCGCGGGATGGCCGCCATGCTGATCCCGGTTTTCGTGCTCGGCGGGGTCATCACCGGTTTCTTCACCCCCACCGAGGCCGCCATTTCGGCGGTGCTGTGGGCGCTGATCCTGACCTTTATCTTCTATCGCGACGTGCCGCTGCGCACCCTGCCCGCCCTCTTGGCGGCGGCCTGCATTGATTTCTCCGTGCCGCTCTTCACCGTGGCCGGTGCCGGGATCTTCGGCTGGCTGATCGCCTATCTTGGCGCGGCGGAGATCGTGGTGGACTTCATACGCTCGGTCACGACGCACCCGACAGGCATGATGCTGTTGCTCATCGGGTTTCTGCTGCTTGTCGGCACCGTGTTGAATCCAATCTCGGCGGTTCTGATCTTTTTGCCGATCATTCAGGGCATCGGGACCGAAGCCCAGGTCGATCCCGTGCATCTGGGCGTTTTGACGACCATCGTGCTGTCGGTCGGGCTGATCACACCGCCCTACGGCATATGCCTGCTGATCGCCGCGCAGATTGCCCAGGTCAGTCTCGGTCGGGCGATGCTGGCGGTTCTGCCGATCGTCGGCCTGACGGTCGCCATCGCGATCCTGTCACTCTTCGTGCCGGACCTAATTTTGGCTTGGCCGAAGTTCGCTTTTCCCAATCTGTTTAACTGATCACCCGAAAGGAGGTGGCGGCATGCCCCATCGCAAACCCACAGGAAGTTTCGTCGCCCTCGTCACCCCGATGAACGAGGATGGAAGTGTAGACTATGAGGGGTTTCGCGACCTGTTGGCCTTCCACGCCCAGCACGGTACCAGCGCCGTCCTGATCATGGGGTCGACCGGCGAGGTTTCGATGCTGAGCCCGGAAGAAAAGCGCAGCATCATTGCCAAAACGATCAAGATGCGGCCTGACGGCATGCTGATGTACTACGGCTGTTCGGGCAACAACACCGAGGCTGCGATCGACATGGTCCGCTATGCCGCGGCCGAGGGGGCCGACGGGGCGATCATCGCCGCACCGTCTTACATCTGTGCGCCGAATGCCGACATCGTCGACTTCGTGGAGGAAATCTGCGACGCCAGCGATCTGGCCATCGGCTTTTACAACAACCCGCCGCGGGTCAAGACCGACCTGCATTGGGACGACATGCTGAAGCTGGCCAAGCACCCCAACATGGTCGTCTTGAAGGAAAGCACGACCCGTGTCGGCCAGGTCGCCCAAATGTGCGCCGCCAAGCCCGATCTGTCGATCATGTGTTGCTGTTCGCCCAATCTGGGTCTTGTCGTGCCGACCATGTCGTTGGGCGGGCATGGCACGGCCAACATGACCGGCAACATCATTCCCGCCGAGTTCGCGGTGATTTCAAAGCCCTGGACCGGGCCACAGGACGCCGAGAACTTCAAGACCGCCTATCTGGGCAATCTCGACATGCTGCATTTCGCCTACTCGGCGATCAACCCGGTCGCCATTAAGAGCCTCATGAGGGCCGTGGGCCTGCCGTCCGGCCCGCTGCGCAAACCGCTGAAGCCACTGGATGCCCCGGCGCTGAAGCGCGGCCTTGATATCGTCGCCAAGCTGGGGCTTGAGCAGAAATACGGCCTGCGTCTGCGCCCTGATCTCGCGGCTTGACACGAGCAGCCGCTTGCACCGGGCGATCCGATAGCGAAAGGAACCAGGATGCCAATCGTGCGCGTCACCATGGCGGAGGGCCGCAGCCCGGAACAAAAGGCGGCGCTGGCACGAGAGATTACCGACAGTCTCGTGCGCCATTGCGGCGGCGATGCCGCACATGTCTATGTGCTGTTCGACGATGTGCCGCCCGACCAGTGGCTGGTCGGCGGCGAGACCATCACGGAGCGGCGGCGCAAACGGAGCGAGGAGTGAGCGGAAGGTGAGCCTTCAGGTCAGCCTCTGCCACTGGGGCGCGTTCGAGGCGGATGTCAGGGCCGGGCGCCTGCATGCCACGCGACCCTGGACAGGCAGCGGCGCCGATCCCGAAATGATCGGCGCATTGCCGGAGCTGGTCTATTCCGACAAGCGCATCCTTCGGCCCCACATCCGTGAAAGCTGGCTGAGGCAGGGCCACCGCGCGGGCGGAGCGGCGCGTGGCTCGGACACGATGGTGCCCGTCGATTGGGACAGGGCGCTCAACCTCGTCGCGGCCGAGATCGCGCGGGTGCGCGACACATACGGTCACAAGGCGCTTTTCGCCGGCTCCTACGGCTGGTCAAGTGCCGGCCGGTTTCACCATGCCCGGTCGCAGGTGCGCCGGTTCTTCGGGGCGCTGGGCGGGTTCACCAATCAGACCGGGAACTATAGCTGGGGTGCGGCGAAGATCATCCTGCAGGAGGTTTTGGGAAGCGCCGATGCCGTCAGCGGCGCGGCAACCGCCTGGGACAGCATCGCCGGCAACACGGACGTCCTTGTGGCCTTTGGCGGGCTGAACCCCAAGAACTGGAAGGTCACATCGGGCGGGGCCGGCGATCACCACATGCCCGACCACGTGAGACGGGCCGCGGCCAAGGGTACGAAGTTTATCGTCCTCAGCCCGTTTGCCGACGACATCCCCGACGGTCTGGAGGCGACCTGGATCGCGCCCCGGCCAGGCACCGACACGGCGGTCATGCTGGCGCTTGCCGCGGAGATGGTCGCAAGAGGCCGTGCCGACCAGGCCTTTCTGGAGCGGTACACGTCGGGCTCCGGCCGCTTCCTGGCCTATCTGACGGGCGCAACCGACGGGGTTGCAAAGACCCTGGCATGGGCGGCCGCGATCGCCGATGTCGAGGAGGAGGCACTAAGGCAGCTTGCCGATCGTCTGGAACGGGGGCGGGTGATGCTGACCGCCGCCTGGTCACTACAACGCGCGCGGTACGGCGAGATGACGTATTGGGCCTTGATCGGCCTTGCCGCCGTTCTGGGCCAGATCGGCCAGCCGGGTGGCGGCTTTTCCTTCGGATACGGTTCGCTGAATGCCGTCGGTCACGGCGCCATCAAGGGCCTTGTGCCGTCGCTGCCAGGTTGCGGCAACGATGCGGGCACGACCATTCCGGTTGCGCGCATCTCGGACATGTTGGAACGACCGGGCGCGGTGATCCCGTATTGCGGATCTCAGATTCGTCTGCCCCACGCTCGGCTGATCTACTGGGCGGGTGGCAATCCCTTCCACCATGCCCAGGATCTGTTCCGTTTGCAGTGTCTCTGGCAGCGGCCGGAGACGATTATTGTCCATGAACAGGTCTGGACCGCGACGGCCGAACGCGCCGACATCGTGCTGCCCGCGACCACATCGCTGGAACGCTCAGACATCGGCGGCACCTCACGCGACCCCCACGTCTTTTACATGCCAAAGCTCATCGAACCCGTGGGCGAGGCACGCTGCGATTTTGATATCTTCCGGGCCCTGGCGGACCGGCTTGGCGTCGCCGAGCGCTATGCCGAAGGCCGCGACGAGGCGGCCTGGCTTGCCTATCTCTGGGAGGACCGGCGCCGGACGGCACAAGCCCGTGGCATTGAGGCGCCGAGCTTCGATGAACTGAAGCGCCAGAACGTCTGGTCGGTACCGAAACCCGACCAACCCGAGATCTTGCTGGAGGCGTTTCGCGATGACCCGGATGGCGCGCCTCTGGCCACGCCGTCCGGGCGGATCGAACTGACATCGTCGCGGATCGCGGGCTATGACCTGACCGATCTGCCGCCCCATCCTGCCTGGCTGGACCCCTGGGAGGGCGAGGCAAACCAAGGCGACTTCGCGCTATTGTCGCGCCAGCCGAGGCGCTTTCTACACAGCCAACTTGCCGGCACGAGCCTGGCGGGTGAGCCGGAACTGCAGATGCACCGGGATGATGCGCGGGATCGAGGGCTGACCGACGGCATGACCGTGCGAGTCCGTTCCGCCACCGGAAGCGCCCTGATGAAACTGTGCACGACATCGCGCTGCCGCCGGGGCGTTCTGGCCGCCGAAACCGGGCCCTGGTTTCGAGGAGATGACGGGTTGGACCCAGGGGGAAATCCAAATGCCGTGACCTCGGATATCGCGACATCCAGCCTGTCGCAAGCCACGGCGGCGCAGACCTGCCGGGTCTGGGTCGAGGCCATCTGACCGACATGACCAGAGGCTCGCCGAAACCGAAGCGGTGACGGGATCGCGTTGGCGGCCAGCGGTCAATTCAAGAGCCTGCTCAATGGGCGATCGTACAATCAGCAGCCCAATTTCGGCTTTGCGCCCGTTTGCTCTTGCGACGCGCTTCCAGGTGCCTCTAGACGCGCCAACCAGCACCAGGGGGGTCTTCTTGGACCACGCCTAGGTCTCCACCCGATCCTTAGCTGGCTCATTCGCCGGCGGCGCAACCTGTGATCCCTGACTGGTAAGCTTGAGTTTCAGAGACTGCGGCTGCAGGTTTTGAAGACGACGCTTAGCCCAGGCTCAGAGAAACCTCTCCCAGGCCGGTCATGGTCACGACGATCTGTCCTGGATTGCCGTGGTACCAGATTGGACAGTGCGTGCCGCAAAGGACGATTTGGCCTGCCTGAAGACGCAGCCCGCGTTTGGCTAAGTGACGCGCAAGCCAGATGACAGCGTCTATTGGATCCTGCGGTGCCGCCCCGGTTACCTGCAACTCCACCTTTCCGTTCACGCGGACCTCTGTGCGCACACTTGCCGGGATCAGGTCCTGCGGGGCGATGCCCGGACCCCCGATCACAGCGCCCTCGTTGGAAATGTTCTGTGCGACGACATCTGCGATATTGATCGAGGGCATATCGATATCGCGCATATCCAGAAGTTCGATGGCCGGAACAAAGCGATCAATCGCCGAGATCACGTCCTGCCGGTCAGCAGGCCCGTCGGGCACCTCAAGGTCGGTTTTCATGATCGCGGCGATTTCCGGTTCGAACGCGAATTGCCTGAACGTGGCCGCCGCAAGCCGGGCAGGGCTTTGCTGGGTCTGGTTCTTGAATACGCGCCCGCTAAGAGGATCTTCCAACTCGAACTTCTCCAGAAGATGCGGCGCGTTCGCGGCGATCTTCCAGCCGGCAACCGCCTGCCGACCAGCGCGTGCGGTAAGCTGTTCGGCCAATGCGTCCTGAAGGCGGTACGCCTCGTCAAGCGTGCGGGGGGGATCGGTGGCATATGGGGCGAATGCGGCGTGTGCCATCACGTCCGCCACGATCAATTCCACTGTAGCGTCGGTCATTGAAGCAGCCTTCTGAAGTGCGGCATCCAATCGAGACCCGCCCGGGTCTCGGTTTTGGGGTTGTATTCGGCAGAGACCTCGCCGTCGTACCCGGTCGCCCGCAAGGCGTCGAGCGCGGCGGCGAAATCTATGTCTCCGCTGCCCGGTTCGTGACGGCCAGGCGCATCGGCGAACTGAACATGGCCGATGCGCGGGCCCGCCTCGGTGATCGCCGCGCAGAGATCCGGTTCGGTGATGGCCATGTGATAGAGATCGAACTGGAGAAAGAGGTTGGGATGCTCGATGTCGGACAGCACGCCCAACCCCGCCGCTAGGCCTGAGAGGAAAAAGCCCGGCACATCGTCTCGGTTTACCGGTTCGACCATAACGCGTACGCCAATCTCCTGCATCACATCGGCGGTATGGATCAGGTTTTGCCGCAAGACCCTTGCGCAGTCCGCCGGATCGGCATCGGCGGGGGGGCGCCCGGCAAGCACATTGACCTTCCTCGCCCTCAGTGCCTCCGCGTTGCGCACGCAGTCGGCAACGGCGGCGCGGTAGGCCTGTTCCTGACCAGGCAGCGACGCGAGCCCGACGGCATCGCCGAGTCCGCGCGGCACGTTGATCAACGCAATCGGCATTGCGATCCTGCGAGACTCAGCGGCGAGTGCTGCGATGTCATCGGTGTCTGGAAACTGAATCTCCACGCCGTCAAACCCCGCCGCCCGCGCCGCCGCCAGGCGGTCAACGACGGGCACTTCGGTGAACATCATCGAGATGTTTGAAATCAGCCGCATCGGCCTCCCTTCAGATTTTGTGTTGACATCGCCGTCGGTGTCGGCCCCAAATTTCAGCAGCCAACATTCTACGATGAAACTATCTCAACGGAAACCAAATGCCCGCTGACCCTGCCAAATCCCTTCGTTCGCGGATTACGACGGATGGGATCGACAGGACGCCGCATCGGGCCTTTATGCGGGCGATGGGGCTGGATGATGCGGCGATTGCCAAGCCGATGGTCGGGGTGGTCAGCCAGAAGAGTGAAACCACCCCGTGCAACATGACCCACTATGCGCAGGTGGAGTTCGCAAAGACCGGCGTTGAGATGGCGGGCGGCACGCCGCGGGAGTTCACGACCATCTCCGTGTCCGATGGCATCGGGATGAACCATGAAGGCATGAAGTTCTCCCTGGTCAGTCGGGAGCTTATCGCCGACAGCATCGAGGCGGTCGTTCACGGCCATGCCTATGACGGTCTCATCGGCTATGGCGGCTGCGACAAGACCTTGCCAGGCGTCATCATGGGCATGGTGCGGTGTAACGTGCCGTCCGTGTTCGTCTACGGTGGCTCGGCCTTGCCCGGGCGCCACAACGGGGCGGATGTGTCGGTCTTGGACGCCTATGAGGCGGTTGGCGCGGTACAGACCGGCACGATGACGCAAGATGAGCTCACCCAGCTTGAGGAGGCCTGCAAGCCGACCATCGGTGCCTGCGCCGGCCAGTTCACGGCCAACACGATGGCGATGGTGTCCGAGGCGCTCGGCCTCACGGTTCCCAACTCCGCCATGATCCCGGGCGTCTATTCCGAACGAAGCGGTGTCGGCCACCGCGCGGGCGCTCTGGTGATGGAAATCATCGAACGCGGCGGCCCTCTGCCCCGCGACATCGTCACGCGAAAGGCCCTTGAAAACGCCTGTGCCATCGTCGCCGCCACGGGCGGATCAACCAACACCGCGCTGCACATCCCGGCGATCGCCCATGAAGCCGGGATCGCGTTCAGCGCCGACGACGTGGCCGAGGTGTTGCGTCGCACGCCCTTCATCGGCAATTTGCGGCCTGGTGGGCAGTATCATGCCAAGGATGTCTACGAGATCGGCGGGGCGCATGTCGTGATCAAGGAACTGATCGCCCATGGGTTTCTGCATGGCGACACGCTGACGGTCACCGGTCGGACGCTGGCCGAGGAGGTGGCTGACGCGCCCGCGCCGGACGGTGAGGTGATCCGCCCTGTGTCGGACGCAATTGCGGCCTCAGGCGGTGTCGTCGTCCTGAAAGGCAACCTCTGCCCTGACGGCGCGCTGTTGAAGGTGGCCGGCCTGAAATCTAAAGTGTTTTCCGGCACCGCGCGGGTGTTTGAAAGCGAAGACGACGCCGTCGAGGCGGTCCATGGCGGCGACTATTCCGAAGGTCAGGTTCTGATCGTGCGCAATGAGGGCCCTGTCGGCGGACCAGGTATGCGGGAAATGCTGGGTCTGACCGCGCTGATCTATGGCCAGGGCATGGGCGAGAAAGTGGCTCTTCTGACCGATGGCCGGTTTTCCGGGGCCACGCGCGGCATGTGCATTGGCCACGCAGCCCCCGAAGCAGCGGTGGGCGGGCCCTTGGGTCTGGTCCGCTCCGGCGACAGGATCACCATCGATGGCACTGGGGCCACGATCACGCTTGACGTCTCCGATGCGGAGCTGGAGAGCAGGCGCGCGGCATGGGCGCCGCCCACAAACCGCCATCGCGCCGGTCTCTTGCAGAAATACGCGGCGACCGTGGGGCAGGCCGATAAGGGGGCCGTAACCCACGCCGGCAATGCGCAATGGCCGACGCCGCGCCGTTGAAGGGTGAAAAGGCCATGAGCCAGAAACGCACACTCGGATTTGTCGGCACCGGCCTGATGGGCGCGCCAATGACCGCGCGCCTTCTGGCTGCGGGCAACCGGGTTGTGGTCTGGAACCGCACCAGGGCGAAGGCGGAGCCGCTTGTCGCCAAAGGTGCGGTGATCACGGAGAGTGCGGCCGATGTCGCCCGCCAGGCAGACATCGTGTTCATGTGCCTCACCGACACCAGCGCGGTCGAAGCGGTGGTATTCGGGGCGGACGGGATCGCCGCCGGGGCCAGCGACGGCTCCATTCTGGTCGATTTCTCCTCCATGCAGCCTGAGGCGACACGCGCCTTTGCCAAACGGCTTGAAGCGGAAAACGGAATGCGCTGGCTCGACGCGCCGGTCTCAGGCGGCGTGCCAGGCGCCGAGGCGGGCACGTTGGCGATCATGGCGGGCGGCACACAAGACGTTTTCGATGCCGTGAAGCCGTTTGTCCTGCAGATGGCGGCGCAGTTCACGCTGATGGGGCCGACCGGGGCCGGGCAGACGACCAAGCTTTGCAATCAGGTGATCGTCGGCTGCACCATGGCGGTTCTGGCGGAAGCCGCCCGCCTTGCCACCAATGCCGGTGTGGACGCCGCGCGCCTTCCGGAGGCGCTGGCCGGCGGGTTTGCCGACAGCAAGCCCTTGCAGATATTTCTGCCGCGGATGGTGAACGGACAACATGAGCCGCCGCTCGGCCATGTCTACACGATGCTGAAAGATCTGGATTCCGTCGGTGAACTGGCGCGGAAGAGCGCGTCGCCGGTGCCGTTTACCGCGATGGCCGCGGAGCAGTTCCGCCTGCTGAGCGTGCGCGGCGGCAATGACGCGGACGCACTGGAGATCTTCAAGCTGAGCGGGGCCAGTAAGCTCTAACGGGAAAAGCAGCGAACACAGAACATCCACTTCAACAGGGAGATGACCATGACAAAACTGAAGCTATTGAAGGCCGCCCTGGCAACAGCGGCGATCACCACGTTCACACTGCCCGCCTTTGCCCAGGAGACGACGACGCTTCGGATCGGCAACTGGCTGCCGCCGCATCACCTGATCGTCTCGGGCATCCTGCAGCCTTGGGCCGATGCGATCGAGGCGGAAACCGATGGATCCCTTCAGTTCGAACTCATGACCTCGGCCCTCGGGCCGCCGCCGGCACAGTTCGACCTGTTGCTCGATCAGGCGTTCGACGTCGGCTATGGCGTCAGCGGCCACAATGCCGGTCGTTTCACGATGACCCAGGTGATGGACTTGCCGTTCATGTCGCCCGACCCATGGGCCGGTTCGGCCGCCGCGTGGCAGACCTATGACCGCTTTGGCGACGATTATGGGGAGCACGAGGGCGCCCACGTGGTCGGCCTCTTCGTTCACTCCAACCCCAACATCAACATGGCCGATGGCCGGGTCGAGACGCTGGCCGACCTGGAAGGCAGAACGATCCGCGTCGGCGGCAATGTGACGGGCCGGATCATGTCAGAGCTTGGCGCGTCGCCGGTACAACTGCCGCCGACCGAAGCGCAGACGGCGATGGCGCGCGGTGTAGCCGACGGGATCACCTTCCCGCTGGAATCCATCGACTTTTTCGGCATCACCCCGGTGATCAACTCCATCACCTTGGTACCGGGCGGCCTTTACACCGACACGTTCTGGATCGCGTTCAATCAGGACAGTTGGGATGCCTTGACCGAAGAGCAGCAGGCCGCCGTTACCAAGCATTCGGGCATGGCCATCGCGCTGCTGGCGGGCTTCGCCTGGACCAATGGTGACACCTATGGCGAGAGCCAGTTGATCGCCAATGACGTGGAGTTCATCACCCTGCCGGAGGAAGACGTCGCGGCCGCCCGCGAAATCCTGTCGCCGCTGGAAACGGAGTGGCTGGAACAGGCAAACGAGCGCGGCTTCGATGGTGAAGCCATCCTCAACTACGCCCGCGCCATGGTCGAACACTACGACACCGCAAGGGTCGTCAACGTCGTCCAATGACGCAAACCGGCGGCACCTGATATCGTGGTGCCGCCGGCCGCCTCCGGACGGCTTCATACGTCCCTGCCAAGGGTGCCTTGATGCGGCTCACGGCTAGTTTTGACAAGGTATGCCTGATCCTTGCCTGGGCTTCGGGCGCGATCGCCGCCTTCGTCATGACCGTGACCTTTGTCGGCGTGGTGATGCGCTATGTCTTTCGTGACCCGCTGATGGGCGGGTTCGAAATGATCGAGATCGGCATGGGATTGATGGTGTTCACGGCCCTGCCCCTGATGGTGCGCAGGCGCGGGAACATTGCGGTCACGGTGCTGTCGGACCGCTTTCCGCCCGGGCTGGCCCGTATGGCGACGACGCTGTCCGATCTGGTCGGG
>JBCBSH010000059.1:0-20848 GCA_039819285.1 Pseudomonadota bacterium | reverse complement strand
AGTTCGACAAGATCGCCACGATCCTGGTCGTGACGGCGATCTTGACCTTTGCCATCTGGCAGGCGCGGCGCACGCTTGTGATCGCGGTGCGCGAACAGACCGCCAGCGAGGACATGAAGCGCTTCTTGTCCGCAGGCGTTGCCGAGGCCGTCACCTCGTCGGAGGATGTGGTCGAAGAGGGGCGGGCCGAAGAGCGCGACGCCGCGATCGTCATGATCGATATTCGCGGCTTCACGCGGTTTTCCAGCGGCCGACAGCCCCGCGAGGTCGTGACCACGCTGGTCGGGTTTCATCAGCGCATCGTACCGATCATCCAGGCGAACAACGGCGTTATCGACAAGTTTCTGGGCGACGGCGTGATGATCACGTTCGGTGCGGTAGCACCTTCCGAGACGGCGGCTGCCGACGCGCTGCGCGCATTGGACGAGATCATGGCGGCGGCGGAGGAATGGCGCAGCGAGCTGGATCGAGAGGGCTTGGGCGTCAAGCTCTCCGTCAACGGCTCCATGGCGGCGGGCCAGGTGGTGTTCGCGACGTTGGGGGGTGGGGGCAGGCTGGAATATACGGTCATCGGCGAGGCGGCCAATCTCGCGGCGAAGCTGGAAAAGCACAACAAGGCCGAGCGGGTGGCAGCGCTGACGACGAGCGAAAGCTACGAGGTTGCGGTCGGCGAAGGCTATCAAGCGCGTCAGGCGCCTCGGGTCTTGCAAGCCAGGCAGGTTGCAGGCGTCAACCGTCCTCTCGACCTGATCGTGATGGCCGAGACCGCCTAATAGAGTTCCGGCACGAAGGTCTGGTCGCTCATCGGCGGGCGCACATATCCGCCGGCGTCCTGGCGCGGAGGAAGCTCGATTGCCGCCGGGGTCAGATCTTGATAGGGGATCATGCTCAGCAAATGGCTGATGCAGTTCAGCCGCGCATGCTTCTTAACGTCCGCCTGTACCACATACCAGGGCGACTGCTTGGTGTCGGTGTGGGCGAACATGGCGTCCTTGGCCCGTGAGTATCCGACCCAGCGCTTGCGCGATTCCAGGTCCATCGGCGACAGCTTCCAGCGCTTGGTCGGGTCGGTGATGCGGCCTTCGAAGCGGCGTTCCTGCTCGTCGTCACTGACCGAAAACCAGTATTTGATAAGGATGATGCCCGACCGGATCAGCATGCGCTCGAACTCCGGACAGGTGCGCATGAACTCGTCGTATTCCTCGTCGGTGCAAAAGCCCATCACCCGCTCGACGCCGGCACGGTTGTACCAAGACCGGTCGAACAGCACCATCTCGCCGGCGGCTGGCAGGTGCGCGACGTAGCGCTGGAAGTACCATTGGGTCTTCTCGCGCTCCGTCGGCGTGCCTAGGGCCACGATGCGGCAATAGCGGGGGTTCAGGCTTTCGGTGATCCGCTTGATCACACCGCCCTTGCCGGCGGCGTCGCGACCTTCGAAAATGACGACGACGCGCAGGCCCTTATGTTTGATCCAGGCCTGCAGCTTGACCAGCTCTACCTGCAGCCGGGCCAATTCACGCTCATAGACTTCGGTCTTGATCTTTTTCTTTTTCTTGCTGGTTTCATCGCCCGTTTTCGACTGCGATGCGCCGGTCTCGACCAGCCGCAATTCCGGCGTATCGGAGGCAGACTTCTTCGCCATGGTGCCCCTCCCGAAGCTATCCAGCGGCAGGGCTGTTGCCTAGCAAAGCCCCACGCGTCGATCATAGGCAATCGGCCTTCACGATGATAGTGTTGCGGTCCTGTTAATCGCGGGGGAGGTTGCGCGATGCCGTTAAGCGGCGTCTGGACGTCCGAGGTCTATGGGCCGTTCGGCTGGGAGAACCGGGGCATACTCGTGATTGAAAAGCACCGGATCATCGGCGGCGACAACCGACACTATTCGGTGGGCCACTATGAATTGAGCGGCGACCGCATGACGGCCACCTTGAATGTCCATTATTATGGACCGCCGCGCACACAATTCGGATCGGCGAGCGAGCAGTTCTCCACGGAGATCAGCGGCCGCTTGGTCGGCGACACGGTCGAAGGTGTCATCCGGCGGCCGGACAAGCCCCAGTTCGATCTTCAAATCCGCATTACCAAGCGGATGGGCATCCCAGGCAAATAGCCACGATTGCCGGGCGTCGGCCGTCCTGCCGGCGGCCATCGCCTGCGCAACGATGTCAGTGCCGCTCGGCAGCCATAGTTTTCAACAGCACGCGGTCGATCTTGCCGGTCGGGTTCAGCGGCATTTGGTTCAGGAACTCTAGCTGTTCCGGCGCCTTGTAGCCGATGCGTGCGCGCGCGAAATCGATGATCTCCTGATCCAGCGGCTGTTCCGCGTCGTCCCTCAGCGACAGATAGGCCCGTACCACCTCGCCATGCAGCAGATCATGCACGCCGACCACGCCAGCATTGCCGATGGCGGGATGCTCCAGCAGGGCGTCCTCTACCTCCTGGGGGTAGATGTTCGATCCGTCATGCACGATGATCTGCTTCTTGCGGCCGCAAAACCACAAGTAGCCATCCGCGTCGACCCGCATCATGTCGCCGCTGTCGATCCAGCCATCCTGGAACGTCACCGCCGTTTCCTCGGGATTCTCCCAGTAGCCGGCCGCCAACGATCGGGTCTTCATGAACAGTTTGCCTGGCGTGTCGACGGGCACCTCATTGCCGTCATCGTCGCGCACCGACATCACGAATCCGGGTGTTGGCATCCCGACAGAGCCAAGTTTGATGTGGCCGGATGGCGGGTTGAGCGTGGCCAGCCCCACCTCGCTCATGCCGTAGCCTTCGTCGATCGCATGGCCGGTCAGCGCCTCGAACTCGGCCTCTAGCTCGGCGGGTACTTTGTCGGAACCGCAGCGGCACAGCCGGATCGAGGCGAAATCCTCCCGCGTGGCGCCATGGTCGCGCACCAGACGCATCAGCGCGGCGGGGATCATGCACAACACCGTAGGGCGCTGGCTGCGCAGCAGAGGCAGGATTTCATCGGCCTCGAAGCTGCGCGCGACGACAACCTTGACCCCCTTGCCAAGCCCCGCATGCGCCCACATGAAGCTGCCCATGTGCGACATCGACGAGCCCGGCAGGACGATATCGTCCGGTGTCAGCTCAAACGCCTCGGCCGCGCAGGCGAACATCCAGCCCAGGCTGTCCACGGTATGGACGACCCCTTTGGGCTGGCCGGTGCTGCCCGATGTGAAGAAGATGGCCGCGGGCTCGGATGGCTCGCGGGGGGCACGATCGAGTTCCGTTGGTCCCTCGGCTATCAGGTCCTCGTAGCGCAGGCCCGATCCCGCCGGCCCGCCATAGGTGACGACACCATGGCTCATACGGCCGGCCTGTTCGCTGGCCAGCCAATCGGCTTCGCGTTCCGCATGCGCCAGCAGCATCGAGGCGCCACTGACCCCGATCGCATAGTCGATTTGCCGGGTCATGTAGCGATAGTTCAACGGCACCGCCACCAGCCCGGTCTTAAAGCAGGCGAGGTAGTAGATCAGCAATGCCGTCCGATTGGGCATCAACGAGGCGACCCGATCGCCGGGCTTGAGCCCCATGGTGAGCAATTGTGCGCCCAGGCGGTTGGCGACCGCGTCAAGCTCGCGCCAGGTCCATTGCATCTCGGCGGAGACCAACGCCACCTGATCGGGGTGCCGCCTTAGACCCGCATCCAAAAGGTTCTGGATATCGACGGAGTAGTCCAACGGGGGGCCGGCGAGGGGCATGGGCAGGTCCGATGCTGTCGATTGGCGGCTTCTGGTGCGAGTGAACCAGGTCTACATCGGAGGTGCGGTTTTCTCAACTTGCCTAGAAGCCCAGCCCGGCGCCGATCGGCGAGACCAGGGCCGCGACGCAGACCAGGCAAAAGGCGCCACCCTTCGGCGAAGACAGCAGAGCGGGCCGCCGCCGTCGCGACGAGAATGCCACCGCGGCGACGCAGGTGAGTTCAACGGAAAGCGCGCAAACCAGGTAGCTGGCCGCGAGAACCGCCATCTGGGGCGCAGCAGACAAGGCCGGATCGATGAAGATGGGGAGCTGGGTCGCCAGGAAGAGGAGTGTGATCGGACTGCTGGCTGCGACGACGAAGCCCTGACCGAAGGCGCCATAGGACGCCGATGCGGCGCCGGCATCCCCCTGCGCCCCCGAAACCGCTGAACGCCAGGCCCGCAGCGCGGCGCAAAGCAGGAAAAGGGCACCGAACCACCGCAGCCATTCGCCGTGGGTCTCGACCAGCATCATTGCGCTCGACAGAAGGGCCGCCACCGTGATCGCCAAGCAGGCCTTGCCCGAGGCAACGCCGAACACGGTGCTCAGGCCCGCCCGGTGCCCCCGTTGTGCCGTGGTCAGTGCGATCAACGCCAGTGTGGGGCCCGGCACCATCAAGATGGCCAGCATGACCGGCAAGAAGGCAGCGTAAAGTTCCCAGTTCAGCAAGTCCGCCAGTCCTCATCGAGTGACGTCGAGTGGCTGTCGAACTCTTTGGTGCCATTGCACTCGTCAAGTACGCGTCAATGGAGTTGATAGAAGTCTAGTGTTTCTACTTTGACGATTTTTTGACGGAGAAGGCGCTGTCAGGTTCCCTACTTCGGTTGAGGGCCGATGGGCTGGATGCCGCCTTCATCCCAAACCGGACGCAGCATGCCAAGGCCGCACATGAGGTGCACGTGTGCCTCGACCGTCTGGTCGCGCACGACCGACACGCTTCCGGCGAGGGTTAGGGTGTCGCTGTTGGACGTGCACGGCGTCAGCAGGTCCATCCTGTCACCGGCCTGCACGTCGATCGCATCCGACATCCAGGCGACCGACTGAACGGACAGGCCGATGACGCACTCGCCGTCGTAGGAGGCCTCGTCTTCGACCCAATCGACGATCGTTGCGCGCATGACAGCGTCGACGGTCTCCGGACAAGTCCCGTCGATCGACGCCTCAAACAACAGCATGAAGGAGTCATAGCAGTCGAGCCGTGCCAAGGGCTCGTCAATCGAGCCGCACATGGCGGCCAGCGTCCCCAACGTGTCCTCGTCGACGGCATCGGGGTCTTGCGCCAGTGCGGCCGGCACGCTCAACACAGCGAAGCCAAGCGCGAGGCGAAGCCCCGCGCGGACCCATCCGTCTGTCATGGTCAGTTAAGCCAGAGCCGGATTGCGTAAGCGACAACCGCTATCACGGCGACACTGCCAAGCCATAAGCCCGCAAACCAGAGCAAGCGGCGCCACAGCGGGTCAGGGGGACCCTTCTGTTCCGGTATATCCATGTCTCGAGAGGCGCCCTAGTGGTAACCAGACTTTGCGGTCACCTTGCCCCGAAACACCCAGTAGGAATAGCCGGTGTAGCAGAGCAAGATCACCAGCAGGATCGGCGCGCCATAGAGAAGGAAGATCTGGCTGCTGGACGGTGCCGCTGCGTCGAAGATCGTCAATGTCGGCGGCGCGATGTAGGGATACATGCTGACCGCGAGGCCGGCATAGGTGATCACGAACAGAACCAGCGCCAGCAGGAAGGGGGCGCGTTCCTGGTGTGCCAAGAGGGCGCGCCCGAACAGCACCGCGACGATCGCGACCAAGATCGGCACCGGCGATACATATAGGATGTTGGGCCAGCTGTACCAGCGGGCGAAATAGGTGTCGCCGAGAAAGGGTGTCCAGATGCTGACCGCGACGATGAAGCCCAGGGTCACGATCCCGGCGACCTTGGCAATGCCGAACGCGCGTTCTTGCAAGGCGCCCTCGGTCTTGAGGATCAGCCAGGTCGAACCCAAGAGGATGTAACCGCTGACGACCGACAGGCCCGTCAGGATGCTGAACGGCGTCAGCCAGTCCCACCAGCCGCCGGCATATTCGCGGTTGGCGATCTCCACGCCTTGCAAGACGGTGCCAAGCGCCAAGCCCTGGCTGAACGCGGCAACCAAGGAGCCGCCGGCGAACCCGGCGTTCCAAATGAACCGGCTCTTGTTCGCGCGCCAGCGATACTCAAACGATACGCCGCGAAACGCGAGGCCCAAAAGCATCGCGATCAATGGCGCGTAGATAGCGGGGAACAGAACCGAGTAGGCGAGAGGGAAGGTTGCCAGCAACCCGCCTCCGCCCATCACCAGCCAGGTCTCGTTGCCGTCCCAAACCGGTGCAACCGAGTTCATCATGACGCCGCGATGCTCGTCTTCATGCACGACGCTGAACAGGATGCCGACGCCAAGGTCGAAGCCATCCAGGACGACATACATGATGATCGCAAAGCCGATAACTGCGGCCCAGAAGATCGTCAGAGCGGTGTTCGGTTCCATCCTTCCGCCCCCTCAGTCGCCCGCTTCCGGGCGGCGGCTGTGTTCCGGCGCTTGGATCTGGGTAAAGCCGGCGGTGCGCGTCGGCCCCTCGGACACGGGCGCATCTTCAGAAGAGGCCGGCGTGCCGCGCATCAGACGCAAAATATAGAAGGTCCCAGCGCCGAAGATGAAGAAATAGACGATGATAAAGGCAAGCAGCGAGGCGCCGACCGCTGGCGCGTCCAGGGGAGACGCGGAGTCTGCCGTGCGCAGCAGATTGTAGACGGTGAAAGGTTGTCGCCCGACCTCTGTCGTGACCCAGCCGCACAGGACTGCGGCAAAGCCTGCAGGACCCATGATGACCGCGTAGCGGTGCAGCCAGGTGGAGTCGTAAAGCTGGCGCTTGATCCGCTTGTAGAGGCTGAACAGCCCCAGGCCCAGCATCAGCACACCCAGCCCGACCATGGCCCGGAAGCTATAGAAGACAATGGGCGTCGGTGGCCAATCCTCGCGCGGAAACGCGTCCAGACCTTGCAGCGGGCTGGTCAGGTCGTGGGTCAGGATCAGACTGCCCAACAGCGGTATCTGAATGGGGTACAGCGTCTCGCCAGCCTCGTTCGAGGGCCAGCCGAGCAGGATCAGGGGCGCATGGCCGTCCGGATAGCTCTGATAGTGGCCCTCGATCGCGGCCAGCTTGGCCGGTTGGTGCGCCAGCGTATTGCGGCCCTGGGCGTCGCCGGCATAAAGCTGCATCGGCACCACGATCGTCAGCATCCACATGGCCATCGAGAACATGATCCGGATCGGCTCTTCGCGATTGCCGCGCAGCAGGTGCCAGGCCCCGACAGCACCGACCACGAGCGCCGTCGTGATGTAGGCGGCCAGCACCATATGCACGAGCCGGTAGGGGAAGGACGGGTTGAAGATGACTGCCGCCCAATCGGCCGCGACGAACTGGCCGACCTCGTTCATCTCGTAGCCCGCCGGGGTCTGCATCCACGAGTTCACCGAGAGGATCCAGAACGCCGACCCCAGCGTGCCGATCGCCACCATCAACGTCGAAAAGAAGTGCAGACGCTTGCCGACCCGGTTCAGCCCGAACAGCATGACGCCAAGGAAGCCGGCCTCCAGGAAGAAGGCCGACAAAACCTCGTAACCCATCAAGGGGCCGATGATCGGCCCCGCGCGGTCCGCGAAGACGCCCCAGTTCGTGCCGATCTGGTAGGCCATGACCACGCCCGAAACCACGCCCATGCCGAACGCGACGGCGAAAATCCTCACCCAGTACTTGAACAGACGCAGATAAACGTCTCGTTTCGTTATCAGCCACAGCCCTTCAAGCACGGCCAAGAAACTGGCCAGCCCGATGGAGAAGGATGGAAAGATGATGTGGAACGCGACCGTAAAGGCGAACTGAAAACGGGCGAGCAGGACTGCGTCTGCACTCTCGAACATAGCGCCACCTTATGCGTGACCTGGGGTCTAGTCGCCTGAGTCGCCCAGGATAGTAGTTGATTGCGCTGCGGCATGCCACTGTATGGCGTTACCAAGATGTCGCACGCAAAAAGTGCGCCTGCCGGCATCTATCTATTTGACAAGACCGCGTGCGACCAAGAAGTCGGCCGATGTCCGAATGCTATGCCTCACGTCGGAGAAGTCGATATCCAACAGCTCCTTGGCCAACGCGTTCGAAACCTCATCCCGTTCGCCGAGCCGGGGGATGATCGACCGGACGGGCCTGTCGAACAGGCCGATGAGCCGTATCAGCCAGTCCGGCGCCTGACGCGTCGCGATCCGCCGGTCCGGATATGCGGCCGCCAGGATCTTGGCCATCTGCACGAGATGCACGAAACGGTCGGCGCCGATGATGCGCTGCCCGACGCTGGCCGGTGTTGTCAGGGCGCGGACATGCATGTCCGCGATATCGCCAACATCGACGCAGGTGAAGCCGAGATCGGGCAGGGCGGGGTGCTTGCCCCGAAGCAGGCGCTGAACGACCTTGATCGATGCGCTGAGATGGTCATCCAGTGGTGCGCCCAAGACGAAGGATGGGTTGATCACAGTCAGCTTGAGGCCCGGCGCCTCACGCGCGACGACGTCCCAGGCCGCCCGCTCCGCTAGCGTCTTCGACTTCGCATAGGGCGTAATCGACGGATATTCAGGATCGCTCCATACCGTTTCGTCATAGACCTCCAGGCCGTCGGGCAGATCCTGGCTCATGATCGCGGCGGTCGACGACGTCATGACCACGCGCCCGACGCCGGCCGCCTGTGCCGCCCGCATTGCGCGCACGGCACCATCAACGGCGGTGCGGACAATCTCGCGCGGATCGTCGGGCTGTTCCAGGGGCAGGGGGGACGCGGTGTGGATCAGCGCATCAGCCCCGAGCATGGCATCGGACCAGCCCGCGTCGTCATCGAGGTCAAGCGTCACCAGGCGCAGCCGATCGTCGCTATCGGCGTCTTCGTCGAGATGGGCCCGGATGGCGTTCAGGGTTTCTTGCGCGCGGGCCGGTGTGCGCACGGACCCGACGACACGATACCCTTCGTCCAACAGCTTCAGGCAGATATGCTTGGCGATGTAGCCCGACGCACCGGTGACAAAGACAGTGCTTGGCGGATCGACTGTCTGGCCTTGGACCATGCCCTAACGCTAGGATTTTGCTCTGTCGCTTGGCGACTGAACGGCAAACCCCGTCACGCCTAGCGGTCAAGCCCGTGGGCGATCAAGTAGTCGGCGGCGTCTCGCAAGGCTTTCTCAACATCGATGAACTCCATGCCCAGCAGATCGCGCGCCCGCTGGTTTGACACCTCGCGCTTCTGGTCCAGGTCCGCCAGGATGGTCCTAATGGGCTTGTCGACCAGGGCCAGACCCCTGACCAGCCAGTTCGGTGCCCGGCGGGTGGTGATCTTGCGGTCGGGATAGGCGGCGGCGAGGGTTTTGGCCATGTCGATGTACCAGAAGAACCGGTTCACGCCGGCAATCCGCTTACCGATGCTGGCGTCGGTCGATAGCGCGCGCACATGCATCTCGGCAATGTCGCGCACATCTACGCTGGCGAAGCCGAAATTCGGCAAGGCGGGGTCCTTGGAGCGCAACAGGCGCTGTACCACCTGCAGCGAGGTCCCAAGGTGGCCGTCCAGCGGCGGGCCCAGCACGAGGCCTGGATTGATCGCGGTGAGCGCAATCTCCGGCGCTTCCTTTTCGACGAAGTCCCAAGCGGCCCGCTCCGCCAGCGTCTTCGACTTCACGTAGGGCGTGGCCGTGGGATAGTCGACGTCGGACCAATCGCTTTCGTCGTAGGCCGATTTGCCCGGCGACAGGTCACGGTTCACGATCGCAACGGTAGACGAGGTCAGGACCACCCGATTGACGTCGGCGGATTTGGCGGCGCGCAGGGCCCGAAGCGTGCCGTCGACGGCCGGTCTGATCACGTCCTGCTCGTCCTTGGGCTGTTCCAGCGGAAAGGGGGACGCGGTGTGCATCAAGACATCGACGCCGCGCATGGCCTCGTCCCAACCGGCATCGCCGTCGAGATCGAGCGTTACCATGCTCAGACGCTGATCGACGTCGGAGGTCAGGTGCGCCGTCATCGCGCCGACCACCTCTTGGCCCCGTCTCTCCGACCGGGCCGATCCGACGACCCGATGACCGGCCTGCAGCAATTTGAGGCAAATGTGCTTTGCGATGAAACCTGAGGCCCCGGTTACAAGAACGGTCTTGGCTTCGGTCATCGCGGGCACTCTCGGTTGTGAACCTCACCCTCTGTTACGCGGCGGGGCAGGCGCCGGATTACCGTCACCGTGGGTGTTGCCGCACAAGCACCGACGTGGGCTGACCCTCATAGCTGATGCGCGACTGTGGTCGGAACCCCGCCTTCTCGGCGACGCGAATGGACGCCGTGTGGTCGCTATCAATAATGCAAAAGGTGTGGTCCTGCGTCAGGTGGGCATCGCCCCATGCGACCGCCGCGCGGGCAGTTTCAGTCGCAAGACCGCGGCCGTGTACCGACGGTGTGAGGACCCAGCCAATTTCGGCCATTCCGTCCAGCGACGCGCCGAGGTCACGCTTGAAGTCGGCAAACCCAACCTCGCCGAGAAAGGCACCTGTCTGCTTGTCGGTAACGGCCCAAAAGCCGTATCCAAGCGCGGACCAGTGGCCGATATAGCGCAGTAGACGTGCCCAGGACTCGCGATGGGTCGACGGCTTGCCACTGATGTGCCGGACGACGGCGGGCTCCGCCCACATGGCGGCGAGATCCTCGAAATCCTCCAGCCGGTGCGGGCGCATCAGGGTCCGCTCGGTCTCCACGGTCCGCGGGGCAATCGCCGGCTGGGTGTCGGCCAGATTGTGGCCGCGCGCGAAGTCGGCCAGGGCGTCGCCTTCGAGACGGTAGTAGACCTTCTCGTCAAGCCGCTGACTGACAAGCCTGTCATAGAGGGCCATCGCATCGGGGTTCGACGTGGCGGTCGTCCAGTCCATGCGGCTGCAGCCGCGCTCGACGGCGATGGATGCCGACGCACGCAACAGGCGCTCGCCGATGCCCTGTGATCGCGCCCGATCGGTTACGAACAGGTCACGCAGGAAGATCTGCGCCCCCAGTCCATTGGCGGGGAAGAGCACCGAGAAGGCCGCGAAGCCAAGCGGCGCGCCATCGCGCCAGGCGATCAGCACCTCGCACCCCGGATGGGCTTTCAGCCGCTCCACGACCTGCATCGCCGCGTCCGACTGCGAGCAGGACCTGTCGGGGAAGTAATGGCTGGCCATCTCCTGAAACAGCGTGCCCAGGGCCGCCAGGTCGCTGTTCGGATCGGCCAACCGGATGATCAGTGCCTGCTCGGTCATGCGTGGTCGCCAGCCCTGATCAGCCCGTCAAGAACCCGTCGTATCGCGTGCCGGTAATCCGCCGCAGGCGCGCCCTCGGAGATCGCCAAGGCCGCGCGGTCGAAGGCGGCTGACAGGATCTCCGCCAGCGCGTCCATGGTTCTATCCGGCAGGTCGTTCGCCGGCAAGGCAAAGCCCAAGCCTTCGCGCAGCTCCTCTCCGCCCGCCTGCTTGTCGATATGTGCCATCTCCCCATGCCCCAGCACCGCCGGGCCGTCCAACAGCAGCAGACGGACCCGGCCTGGCACCGCCATGGCGGCGAAATAGGCGTCGGCGCCGGCGGTTAGGGCGTCGAGTGCCGAGGTCGGGTCGGCGCTTTCAGCTTCGATCTGCGCCGCCACTGCCGCCGCCTCGCGAGCGACAACCGCGCGGAACAGGTCCGCCTTGTCGGCGAAATGGTGATAGAGCGCCCCGCGCGTGACGCCGGCCTTCGCCACAATCTCCGGCGTTCCTGTCTCCGCATAGCCCTTGTCGACGAACAGCGACCGCGCGGCGGCGACCAGGGCGGCCCGCGTGGCCTCGGTACGCTCTGTGTTCGAGCGCCGGGCGGATTTCGCTTGCATACATACAGCCTGTATGTTTACGTCATTCTCATGCAAAGTGTATGTAACTGAGCAAGGAGGCGAAAGCCATGAAATGCACCCAGTTCTATCCGGTGATCATGACCGACGATGTGACCGGCACGGCCAGCTTCTACCGCGACCATTTCCGGTTCGCACCCAGCTTTGAAAGCGACTGGTACGTTCATCTGCAGTCAACCGAAGACCCGAAGGTCAACATCGCTATTCTGCAAGGTGATCACCCGACGATCCCCGAAAGCGGGCGCGGACGCGTCTCGGGCCTTTTGATCAATTTCGAGGTCGAGGAGGTCGATGCGGAATTCGACCGCGCCACGAGCGCGGGATTGCCCATCCTGCTGGCCCTGCGGGACGAGCCCTTCGGCCAGCGCCACTTCATCACCCGCGACCCCAACGGTGTGCTGATCGACGTGATCAAGCCGATACCGCCGAGCGAGGAGTTCCTAGCTCAATACAATGCCGAAGCGGTGCAGGCGCCTTAGAAGCCGGAAATCATCGCCTGATCTCGATTGGGCCGACCGGCCTGGACCGTCGGTCATGCCCCCCATCCTTTATCGGCGCATCAAGCGCATAGGTCTGATATGCGGACAAACTGGCCATTTATGCCTTAGGGTCCAAAGTCCGCTTTGGTAGGAGGTGCAGTTAGAACATAGCGTCTGAACCGTATCCGCTGGAATGGCAAATCGCTTTCAGACTATGAGTTGTCCCATGAATACTCTGCACCAATCCCAGGAAGGCTGGCCCGTCCCTCTCCTGCGCCCGCCACGCCTGCGACGGGGAGATCGTGTTGCGGCAGTCACGCCTTGTTGGGGCGGGCCAGCGTGCTTTCCGCACCGCTTTGAGGCAGGCAAGGCCTATCTGTCGGATCGGTTCGGGCTGGAGGTGGTGGGCATGTCCCATACCTGCGACGACGCTGACTGGCTCGACCGCCATCCCCAGGCCCGGGCCGCAGATCTCATGCAGGCCTTCGCCGATCCAAGCATTCGCGGGATCGTGGCCAGCATCGGCGGAGACGATGCAATCCGGCTCTTGCCGCATCTCGACCTGGACGTGATCCGCGTGAACCCGAAGGTTTTTATTGGCTATTCGGACGTGACGGTCCTGCATTTTGCCTGCCTTCGCGCGGGGCTTGGCACATTCCACGGCCCCACGATCATGTCAGGCTTCGCGGAAAACGCGGGCATGACAGAGATGGCAGCCACATCCTTTGAGCGTGCCACGTTCGACCCGGAGCCGATCGGCGTCCTGCCGACGAACTCCGTCGGATGGACCGCCAATCCGCTTCCATGGGAGGACCCGTCTCTCCAGGACGTCCCTCGCACCCGTACTCCGTCCGACGGTGTAGAGGTATTGCAGGGGAAAGGCATCGTGACAGGGCGTCTGCTGGGCGGTTGTGCGGAGGTGATGGAGATGCTCAAGGGTACGCCATGGTGGCCGCCCGCGCATGTCTGGGACGGAGCAATCCTGTTCTATGAGACATCCGAGGAAGCGCCGGACGCGTCCCTTGTGCTGCGCTGGCTGCGCAACTACGCAGCGCAGGGCATCCTGCATCGCATCTCGGCGATCCTCCTCGCGCGCCCGGGCGGGGACATGACCGATAGGGGGCGTGCCGGGCAAAAGGTCGCGGTGCGTCGCGGATTGGCAGAGGCTGGGTTGTCCGACATGCCGGTCCTTGCAGACTTCGACATCGGCCATACGGATCCGATCCTCACCCTCCCTTATGGTGCCCGCGTCGAGATCAACGTGGATACTACATGCGTACGTCTGCTGGATGCTGGAGTGATGTAGAAAAGCTTGCCCTCCGATGCTCTGCAAGTTGCGCCCGAGTAGAGCGTTCGGTTGGAACGTCCCCGCTCTTGCTATCGCGTCCTGACTTGATTTCGCAACGCTCAGGTGGGCAAGCTCTAGACCGATAGGGAACACCACGCTGCAACCGCAGTACATCCCTCGACGCCGCCATTCGTGCGCCACGCCGCACCGGGCAAAATGGGCTCAATGCGTTCATTGTAGTCGTGATCTTGAACATCTCGCTTCTGTGGCCCGGCGATTAACCGCACGCACCTTCTGGCGACCCTTAGTGTGGTGGTCTCAAGACGCCACGTCTGTTCGCTAACCCCCGAAGCTGATCGGCACCCACAGGCTGGTCAGCCACAAAACCAGCAGCAGGATGACGTAGGTCCCGGCGATCCATGCGGTTGCCGCGCCGAAGGACAGCTCGCCCATCCGCATCCCGCCCTGTTCACCCTCGGCCTCCGGCGACCGGTGTCCCAGTCCATGGGCCGGGCCGTCGGCGCCGGGCAGGGTCATGCAGCCATGTTTCAGGTGGTTCTTAACCAGCCAGTAGTTGATGGGATAGGCGAAGATACCGCCGACGATTGTGGCGATGCCCATGCGGAACCAGAACGAGGCGTTCAAAGGGCTTTCGGAACTCGGGATCGCGTCGGCCAGGATGATCATGACCGGCAACATGCCCGTCATAACCAGGTTCATCGACACGGTTTCGGCGAAAAAGGTCTTGCGCACGGCCCGCCAGTAGTCGCCGTCATACATGCCGCGCATCATCAACGCCTGGAAGATGAACAGCCCCACGGCGAAGCCTGCGACATATTCCAACACCGCGTCCCAGCCATTGGCCAGGCCGAAGACGGGCACGATCGCGGCGGCGATCATGATGCCCGTGGCGTCGCCGGCGACGCAGTGCATCTCGCTGTTCATCGCCTGCTTCCATGTCGGCCTTGTGAACGCGTCATGGCCGCCAGGGAAGGGGCGACGACAGGTCAGCAGGTAGGCAAAGGCGCCAATCGGCCCGGTATAGATCGTGACCAGGATCCAGGCGGCGCGCTGCACCCAACTGGTGACGCCGTTGGTGACGGAATCGTAAACGACAAACAGAACGGACAGTCCAGTGAGGACAAACCAGACGATCAGCGCGCCCGCGAGCATGGCAAAGCCTCCGCTAGCTGAGTCTCGTGAAGGCTAGCACACTCTGACGAGAATCGCTTATCGCGTGTTATTGCGCCGGAGCGCCTCAGAACGGGCCGTCCTCGGTGGCGTTCCCTTGGTTTCGTGACGTTTGTTGGTGTCGGCGCAGCACGCTACCTTGCACGCATGACAACCATCGACACAGCCGGGCATTCCAGCGCCGGCATTTGGGACTACCCCAGCGCCCCATCGACACGACGCATGGAGGCCGCATGATCAAGGTGGCGCTGGATCAACAAGGCGACGTGCATCGCTGGGGTGTTGTTCGGCAAGTTGACCACGCGCGGCTGTCCTTCGATCTGGCGGAGCGGTCGACCCTGTTGTCCGGCCTGCCCGATGCGGTCAAGTCGGAAGTTCTTTGCGCGATCGACCATCACGATGACGGCTGGCAGGAGCGGGACCTGGCGATCGAGATCGACCTCGCGCGCAACCGGCCTCGCACCTTCGATGAAATGACGGTCGACGAGGCGCTGGCGATATGGGGAGGCTCGATCGCGCGTGCCCAGGGCTTCGGCGTCTTGTCAGGCTGGACGGTCGCCGGCCATTTCGCCTATCTCGCCACGCTGAAGAATGGGGCCGAGCGCCCGATCGGTCGAGCCTGGGCGGCCGAACGGGAGGCCGCGAGGGCGCGGTGGCTGCGCGACTGGCTTGCGCTCGACCCGTCTCACCGCGCCGAGCATGCCGAGACCGCCCTGGCCTGCCTCCGGCTGTTCGACAGCCTCAGCCTTTACGTCGTCGGTGTCGGTTTGGAACCTCAGCGCACGCTCAGGCTGCCGAATGGCCAAACCGCTACGGTCAAGCGGCTGCCCAACGGCGTGTATTCCGCGGAGCCTTGGTTTTTCGACCGGGACGAAGTGTCATTCGACGTTGCGGGCGTGCTGGTCGACGACACCGAGATCGTCGGCCAGTGGCGGCCGACAATGACCTTTCGCCGAGACGCAGACTGATCCACAGCCTTACCAGAGAGTGCGTCGTGCCCGTTCCGGCCACTCCCGGTCGTAGCTTTCGCCGCCGACCCGGTTGTCGCTGAGGTCCGCCAGGATCTGCCCTGGCGTCGGCAAGGACCGGGCGTCGACATGGCCGGCCGGGTTCCACAGATCGGACCGCACGATCGCGCGCGCGCATTGGAAATAGACCGCCTCCGTCGCGATCACGATGACGCTGCGCGGCGCCTTGCCGTTGATCGCGAATGACGCCAACAGGTCGGGCTCGGCACTCAGATGCGCGCGGCCGTTCACCCGGATGGTGTTGCCCACGCCCGGCACCATGAACAGGATCGCCACGCGCGGGTCGCGGATGATGTTGCGCAGCGAATCGACACGGTTGTTGCCGCGCCGGTCGGGCATCATCAGGGTCCGCTCGTCAGTTATCCGGACAAAGCCGGGGCCGTCGCCGCGCGGCGAGCAGTCCAGGCCTTCCGGACCGGCGGTGGCCAGCACGGCGAAGGGCGCGGCCTTGATAAACGCACGATAGTGCGGCGTGATCCGGTCGACCTCCTTGGCCGTCGCGGCCTCCACCGGATGGCCGTAGATCGCCTCCAGTTCGTCCAGCGTGGATATCACCGACATGTTGATCCTCATCAGCGCCGATTGACGGGGCGATTTAGCACGATTTGAGGTGCGACTGAATTTGCGGGGGCGCGGGTCAGGTCTGCGGAACGCTCTGGTCGCAGTGCTATTTCGGTCGGGCCGGGCTTGACGGCCTCGCCATCTTGCGCAAAGTCGATGCCGCCGGGGGCGATCCCATGCCCCGCGTCCTTCATTCGGGAGACAGCACCATCGCTGGTCCAGGATTGCTGAGCCAAATGCCGCAACCGGAAGCCAAGCCGGCGCAGCCGTCTGTGGCGCTGGGTGTGCCGGCGGCCGTCGCCATGGCGATCGCGGACTGGCTGGCCGGCACGCCGGGTGACGGCGCCCAGGAGATTGCGCTGAAGGTCCGGGCCAAGCGCGGCGACGGCCTGCTGGTCGATCTGGCAGGTTACGTGGCCAGTCGGATCGGCCAAGCGGCTGATCTCAATGAGCTGGCGAGCCTCGCCGCGCGTCATCTTGACGATCGCGATCTTGCTGATCTGTCCCAAGTAACCAACGCGCTGTCCGAACGCAGGCTGCTGACAGCCGCCGAGATGTTGGTCGAGGCGGGTTGGGCTGTCGAGGCCAACAAACGCCAGCCGCTAACCCTTACCTACGGCCTGATGCTGGTGACAGCCCAGCGCGCGCCGGCGGCTTTGGACCCGCTGAAGACTTCGACGGTTGAGAGGCCGGACGATGCGACCGCTTGGTTCAACCTGGCGCTCGCTTACGTGTTCCTCTGCGACTACGACCAGGCTTGGCCCGCGTTTCGAAAGGCGCTGGGGCTCTCACCCCGCAATCCGCGCATCATGGCGAGCTGGGGGCTGGCCCTGTTGACCGCCGGCCTGCCTGAACGGGCCTGGCCGCTTTACGAGGGCCGTATGGCGCTGGCGGATCAGCGCAAGCGCCACGATCAGCCGACACCGATGTGGCACGGCGCCCCTTATCCAGGCGAGACCCTGTTTGTCTATGGCGAGCAGGGTTTCGGCGATTTTGTCCAGTTCGCGCGCTACCTTCCGACGGTGCAGGAACTGGGCGGTCGGCTGATTGTTGGTTGCCGCAAGCCCTTGATCCCGCTGCTGTCGCGCATGGACTGTGTCGACGCCGTGGTCGCGTTTGACCCGGGCGGCCCAACGCCGAAGCACGACCAGCGCGTGCCGGTGATGAGCCTGGCCCAATACGTCGATCCGCGGCTGGAAAAGGCGGGCATGGATGGGCCCTACTTGAGCGCGCCGCCGCATAAGGGGTCGCCGCGCGCAGGCAAGGCGCCGCGCATCGGCCTGGCTTGGGGCTGCAGCCCGACCGGGTCAGGCGCCGCCTTCAAGCGGGTGCCGACGCCCTTGCTCGCGCCGTTGATCGAGACCGGCGCTGCGGCCCGCTGGTTCAGCCTGCAGTTCGAGGCCGATGTTAATGCTGAACTGGCGGCCGTTCCGTTCGGCGATACCATCAGCCAGAAGCTATCCGGCGCCATGAAGGATTTCGGTGACGCCGCGGCCAACTTGACGGCCATGGACCTGATCATCACCACGGACACCGCCACGGCCCATCTCGCCGGCGCCATGGGCCTTCCGGCCTGGGTGCTGTTGCAGCGCTATGCGGATTGGCGCTGGGGAGCGAACGGCGATACGATGCCATGGTATCCCAGCCTGCGGCTTTTCCGCCTGGAAGAGGTCGGGGCCTGGCAGCCGCTGATCGCCAAGGTTTCGAACGCTCTCGAGGCCTGGCTTCAGGACTGGCGGCCACCAACAAGGAAGCAGTGAGCAAAAGCCCGTGTCCCAAGCCGTCCCCTCGTCGTCGCTACTGAGCGGTGATCTGACCACTCTGCGCCACACCCGCCACGGGTTGATGCGCTATTTCCGCAACGACGTGTTCATCGGCACCGCGCTGACCGAGTATGGCGAGTGCGACTACCTTCTGGGCAGTGCGCTGGCCCAGCTCGTCAAGCCCGGCGAAACGGCGCTCGACATCGGCGCCAACATTGGCGTGCACACCTTGCGCCTGGCCGAGGCGGTGGGCCCGACCGGTCGCGTCTACACCTTCGAACCTCAGCGCCTGGTCTTTCAGGTGCTGTGCTGCAACCTGGCGCAGAACGAGATCCCGAACGTCTGGGCTTACTTCGCCGCCGTGGGCCGGACCAACGGCACGGCCAAGATCCCGACGCCGAACTACGCCCAGGCGGGCAACTACGGCGGCGTCTCGGTGACTGAAGGGGCGGGCGACACCGTGCCGTTGATGACCGTCGACTCGCTGAAGCTGGACGCCGTCCATCTGATGAAGATCGATGTCGAGGGCATGGAGGCCGACGTGCTGGCCGGCGCGAAGATGACGATCAAGCGCCACCGGCCGGTGCTCTATCTCGAAAACGATCGCAAGGAAAAGTCGCCGGCCGTCATTCGCCTGCTGCAGAACGCCGATTATCGCCTTTGGTGGCATCTGCCGCCACTGTTCAACCCGAACAACCACGCCGGCAACAAGACCAACCGATTTGGGCGCATCCTGTCGATCAACATCCTGGCCGTTCCCAAGGAGCGGCGCGCGGACATCCGCGACATGACGGAGATCACCAGCCCGGACGACTGGTGGAAGAAGGAATAGGCCAGCGAAGGAGAGCGTGATGGCCAAGAAACGGTATCCGTTGCCCAAGCGTTTCAACGCCGCTCTCTCCGAAGCGGCCTACGCAAGACTGCGCGCCCTCAACGACCGCTATGGTCTGGGCAATAACTATCTGCTCGTCGTTCTGCTTGAGAAGCTGGATGACTACGCCGACGCGGAGTCCCTGCACAAGGTGTTCGACGACTTCATCGCGGAGTATGGCGCGCCGGCGAAGGGCCCTTGATTCCCCGACGCTGTCAGTGGTCCCGCTCGACGTCTTCGACCACCGCCGTCGGGTCGCCGGTCAGGTCGGCCTTCAGGAACTCGGCGGTTTCCGGGATGGCCATGCGGAAATCGGACATGTGTTCCATCTCGGCGACCAGCGGACCGCCGCTGCAGTTCAGGATATGCCCGCCATGAAGCCGATCGTCGGAGAGGAAATGCAGGTGCCAACCCTTGACGTTCACCGCGCGGGTGTATTCCGGCATCCAGAAACCGACGATCGTGCACGGCATATCTTCGAATTCGAACTCCACCTGTGTTTCTGCAACGTTGGCCAAGGTTGATTGGCCCTCAATCTTGCGGGCAACCCGAGCCTTCACATGGCCAAGCGTGCCACGGATGCGCACGGCATAGATAAGGTTTTCAGACGACCTTAGAGCATTGAGCCGGTCTGACAGTTCATCAAACGTGTCAAAGGGTTCAATCGATTTCTTCAGGTCTGGCTCGAAGTGCGTGACCACCGCGAATGGGACCAGCGCATCACGGGGCGCTTCGGTTACCGCGTTCTTGCCCCGCAACTGGTAGATCCGGCCATCCACAACGACCATCTCGCCGTCGAAGTGAGAGAAGGTGCCAAGGCCGAAATCGCCATGTTCGGCCAGTTCCGCCACGGTCACCGCACCGGTCGACACACCTTCGACCAGGGCGCCGGTACTCGACACCTGAAACAACGTCGCATGCTCAAGCTGCATGGCGTCGCCCAGCGCCATCGTCACGATATGGGCCATGGTGTCGCCGGTTTGTCGCTGATGGGCTTCAAGCGCGTCCATCAGCGATTGGGAGATCTCGCAGGTGAGTGTCGGCATGGGCGCGCCCTCAGTTCAAGCGGCTGATCGCATGGTTTGCCAAGAGCTGCCGTTGCGCTCCAGCCAGACGCCGCCATTGGCCGCCGACTCGATCAGCCCGAACATCAGGTCGAGGCTGTTGAGATTGTCGTCGCCCAGGCTGAGCATCGGCGAGGGGGCGGCGCCCTCGATGGTTCGGGCAAAGGCGTCCAGCACACCGGCACGGTCCCAGAACTCAATCGGCGGCAGGGACTGCTTGCTGGGAGCCTGATCCGGCAGATACAGATCGACCCACTCGGTCGTCGTCCGTTCCTCTTTCGGGCCGCGGAAGCGCCACTTGATCGAGCCTGCCGAGCCGTCAAGCTGCCAGTTGCCGCCATAGGTCGTGATCGGGCCGCGGCTGATCCAACTGCCGTCATAGCGCACGATCGTGCCCTTGGAGAACCGTATCAGCGCGCTGGCGGCGGGCGGGCCGGCGAACGGGGTTCCCGTCTCGGTCCAGCTCGTGCAGCTCACCGCCACGGGCTCGTCCTGCAGGACGAAGCGCATAGCGTCGAAATGATGGATCGCCATGTCGCTCAGCAACGGTTCGGCCAGATCGAAATAGCGGTATTCGGGGCCGAACAGGCGGGCGAAGTCGACGCGCAGAAACTGCGGCTGGCCGATGGTCCCAGACTCAATCAGTTGCTTGGCTTTGATCAGTGCGGCGAAGAACCGATAGTTCTGATTGACGGCGAGGAGGCGCCCCTTGGCACGCGCCAGGTCGACGACCGTTTCGGCCTCTTCGCGGCTGTCGGCAAAGGGCTTCTCGACCAGGACGTCAAGCCCGGCCTCAAGGCCCTTGCGCACGGCTTCGATATGCACTTGTAAAGGGACGGTCGCGAGCAGCGCGTCGGCCTCAACCGCATTCAGCGCCGCATCCAGCGACGGGTG
>JBCBSH010000058.1:0-21039 GCA_039819285.1 Pseudomonadota bacterium | reverse complement strand
AACTCGTCTTCCGGCCGGTCCAGATCGGGATCGTGCTCGTGATCGGGATCGTCGGCATGTTCGCGCGCGTGCTTCAGGGCCTCTTCGACCTGCGGCCAGATGGTATCGAACTCGGCGTCGACCATGCCGCCTGGCACGTCGAAGCTGAAGCGATCGGCCAGCTTGTCAAGCAGTTCGCGCTTCACCTTCATGCGCGATGCCTGGCCGTACTCGGCCTCGGTACGCTCACGAATGGCGTTGCGCAGGACGTCGAGATCATCCAGGCCCATATCCTTGGCCATCTGGTCGTCGACCTTGGTCTCGATCGGCCCCTCGATGTCCAGCACCTCGACATCGAATGCGGCTTCCTTGCCGCGATGTTCCTCGCTCGGATAGTCGTCCGGGAAAGTTACGGTGACGGCGCGCTTTTCACCCTTCTTCGCGCCGACAATCTGATCCTCGAAGCCGGGAATGAACTGGTTCGAGCCAAGAACGAGCTGCTGGTTTTCGCTGCTCATCTCCGCCCGCTCCTCGCCGTCCAGCTTGCCGGTGAAAGCGAGCGTCACCCGGTCTTCGGCCTTGGCCGCACGGGCACGGGACGGCGCTTTGTAGCTCTTGCGCTGCGCCGCTAGACGTTCCAGACCCTGCTGGACCACCTCGTCGGTGACGTCGGAGGTCGGCCGGGTCAACTCCAGATCGTCGAGATCGATGGCCCCGATTTCCGGCAGCACTTCCAGGTCGAAGGTGTATTCAAGATCCTTGCCGTCCTCGTAAGAGGTGATCTCGGGCTTCGGCTGGATGGCCGGGCGCAGGCCGCGATCGGTCAGGGTCTGCTGCACGGTTTCCTGAACCGCCTCTTCCAGCACCTTGCCGGTGATCTGCGGGCCGTAGCGCCGCTTCAGGATCGATACAGGCACCTTGCCGGGGCGGAACCCCGGAAGCCGCACCTTCTTGCCGGCATCCTTCAGTTCGGCCGAAATGCGGGCCTCCATATCGGTCGCGGGCACCACGATCTTGAACGAGCGCCGCAATCCCTCGGCGTTGGTTTCGGTAACCTGCGTCATGCGTCCAACCTGTCTTCCTCAACTTCCAGCGACGCCTCACAAAGCGTCGGCGTTCTTGGGCCCTTGGGGGCAGCGGCAGCGCTTGGTGCGGGCGAAGGGACTCGAACCCCCACTCCTTGCGGAACCAGATCCTAAATCTGGCGCGTCTACCAATTTCGCCACGCCCGCCCGCAATTCCAAATCGCGGATCGGCCGGCATGCCAAACGGCACGGCGCCGTCCAAACAAACCGTCATTGCCGCGAAGCGGGGCTCTATAGCACAAGTGCGACGCGGGAGAAGGGAAATTTGCCCCTGGATTGCCGGTCACGGTCACGACTTCGGCCGCGACCAGTTACGGCAACCGTTACGGGTGCAGTCTTCGAAGCACGCCAGGCAGTTCGCCAATCAGATCCTCGGCGATCAGGCCGGGTCCGAACGCGGCCGCCGCCGCACCGTGCATCCAGACAGCCGCACAGGCAGCCTCGAACGCCGGCATGCCTTGCGTGCGCAGGCCGAGGACCATGCCCGCCAGGACGTCGCCGCTGCCTGCCGTGGCGAGATCTGGCGGCGCATCACTATTGATGGCGGCACGCCCATCGGGGGACGCGATCACCGTGTCGGCGCCCTTCAGCAGGACGACCGCGCCAGCCGTCTTGGCCGCGCGCCGCACCCGATCGAGCTTGCCGCCCTCGGTGTCGAACAGGCGGGCGAACTCGCCACCGTGAGGCGTCAGTACGCAGCCCTCGTCCAGCGCGTCGAACAGCCCGTCATCGGCCTCGGCGAAGCTGGTCAGGCCATCGGCGTCCAGAACGAGAGATCGGCCGGCCGACAGGACCGACAGCGCGCTCAAGCGGGTTTCCGCGCCCACCCCTGCCCCCGGACCGACAAGATAGGCGTTCATGCGCGGGTCGCTGAGCAGCCGTTGCCAATCGCCGATATCCGAGATCAGGAGACCGGGGGCATCGGCGGCATAGATGGCACGCACCGCCTCGGGGCACGCCACCGTGACCAGACCCGCGCCGATGCGCCGGGCCGAGCCGGACGCAAGCCGCGCGGCGCCTGTCATCTCCGCACCGCCAAAGACGACCGCGTGACCGCGGCTATATTTATGGCCCGCGGGTTGCGGCCACGGCAGGATATCACCCCAGAGTTCCGGCCCGTTCTCCGCCTGACGGGGCCCGATCTCGGGCAGGACGCTGGCCGGGATGCCGATATCGGCGACGGTCAGGTCGCCGCAAAGCTGCCGACCCGGCAGCAGCAGGTGGCCCGGCTTCTTGCGAAAGAACGTCACTGTCGCAACCGCGGGCAGCGCGGTTCCCAGCACGGCCCCGGTATCGCCATGCACGCCCGACGGCATGTCGACGGCGATGGAGTCGAGGCCCTGAGCCGCGTTCAAAAAGTCGGCGGGCAAACCCTCGATCGCCCGCGCCAGCCCAGCGCCGAATATGGCATCGATGATCAACGGGCATTGCGACAGCGGCGCGGTCGACAGTGGCTGGACCGTGCCGGACCAACGTTGGGCGGCTATAGCGGCATCGCCCTTCAGCGCGGACAGATCGCCCAGCATTGCGACGGTGACGGGCCAGCCCGCCTCGGCCAAATGGCGGGCGGCAACAAATCCGTCGCCGCCATTGTTGCCGGGTCCGCACGCGACCAGCACCGGCCGGGCGGACCAGCGGGTCAGCGCCGCCTCGGCCACCGACCGGCCCGCCACCTCCATCAACTCGATGCCAGGCGTGCCGGCCTCGATGGTCAGCCGGTCGGCCCGGCCCATTTCCTCGACCTGCAAGAGCGCCGTCGAGGACGGCATGGCGGCGGCGGCCATCAGACGTCTCGAAAGGCGGCCACGGCCGCCTGTCCTCCGCCAATCAAGAACCGCTGGTCGGATGTCGGGCACAGAAACTGCGCGCCCGACGCGATCATCTCGGCGACATCGCGGCCCATCGAGGGCACGGAGCCGTACCAGACATCACTGTCCAGGATCGCTTTCTCCGCCCGCGTCATCGCGTCCACGAAGGCCGGCTCGTCATAGCCGCGCAGCCGGCCGGCGCTGCCGGACAGGTCCTGCGGACCGATGAACAGCATGTCGACACCATCGATCGCCGCGATTTCCGGAATCGCATCGACCCCTGCGAGGCTCTCGATCTGCAGAATGACAAGCAGTTCGCGTTCCGACCAGGGCTCGTAGGCATCCTGGGCCAAACCGTAGTGCGTCGCGCGAATACCGCCAAGGGCGGCGCCGCGATTACCACGCGGCGGATACTTGCACGCGGCCACGGCACGCTCGGCCTGCTCCGGCGTCTCGATGCTGGGGATCATCAGACCTTCAAGCCCGATATCCAAGGCGCGCTTGATGATGGCCGGACTGTCGTCGGGCACGCGCATCAGAGCGGTCGTAGGCGTCGATTGCACGGCGATCAAGCTGTTGACCGCCGACACCGTGTCGCCAACGCCATGTTCGTGGTCGATCAGGATGGCGTCGAAGCCACACAGCGCCAGCATCTCCGCCACCATGGGGTTCGGGATTGAATGCCAACAGCCGATCGCCGGCCGGCCCTCGTTCAGCCGCGCCCGCAGGGCATTGGGTCGCACCATCTGTTTCAACCTCAAGAGTGCTTATGTGGCGGCGATCCGTGAAAGCGACGGCCGCTCAGGTTGCGGCGGTTCACTGGCATCACCGATCGCCGAACTACCTAACACGCATTGGCACCGCCGTGACCAGCCGTTTTGACCCCCAGGCCGGATGGCCGGATGGCGACTTCCGGTCGTCATTGACAGCGGAGTGGATGCGACCATCGATTACCCTATATCTGGACCTGCTGCTTGCTCCGGGAGGAAGAGATTGATCAGACGGATTTTGATCGGCGTCGCCGGCACACCAACGTTCCAGACGAAGATCGACTATCTGGTTGACTTGGCCCAGCGCCATGAAGCGGAGGTCGGCATCGTCTCGGTCTTGGACGTCCGGCGGCTTGCCTTCGTCGGCTCAGTCCCGCTCGGCGCCGGCCAACATGCGCAAGAGTTGCGCGAGAAGCGGGTTGAGCGAAGCCGTCAGCTTGACGAGGACGCCATCGCCAAGATCGAAGTGGCATGCGCCAAGGCGGGCGTCGCAGTGCGCCTGATTCAAGACGAAGCCCAGCCCCTGGAAAGGCTGAAGGCGGCCTGGCGCTATCATGATCTTTGCCTGCTCGGCGCTCGCGGCTGGTTTGAATTTGACGTATTTCCTCAGCCGCAAGAGCATCTGCTCAATCTGGTCGCCAGCGGCGTCCGACCCATTTTGGGCATTCCGGAGCAGTTTCGGCCCGTACGCCGGGCGTTGATCGCCTACAACGGGTCGCTTCAGTCAGCCAAGGCGATGAAGCGGTTCGTTCAGATGTCGCTTTGGCCGGACACAAAGCTGCACGTCACGTGTGTCGGCGAACCGAAATCACACGAGAAGCCGGCGCATTTGCTGGACCAAGCCGCAGAGTATTGCAGGCTCTATGGTCACGATCCGGAGATAAGCCACATCGATACCGCGCATGCCCAGGGCGGCGCGTCGCGCGCGCTGCTCGCCAAGGTGGCCGAGGCGGAGGCCGACCTGATCGTGGTCGGCAGCAGCTATCGTAAGGTGTTGCTAAGTCACCGGCTGGGCAGAACCGCGCTTGATCTGGTGAAGACCTCGGAGGTGCCGGTCTTTCTCACCCACTGAGGCAAAGCGCCTGGCTGCCCGGAAACGCCCGAACAGACAGAGCAATGGCCGCGTCTTCGGTTCGCGTCGGCGGATCGGACCATCAAAGGGAATGGGGCGACCGATGGGATTTGAACCCACGACCACTCGGACCACAACCGAGCGCTCTACCAACTGAGCTACGGCCGCCATGAAGGCCGCTGTATGGGCCATTCGTGCGTGAGGGTCAAGCCTTGCGGCGCTGGCCCGTTTCACGCTTCACTGGCGTTGTCCTCAAGACCGAACACGCCCGGAAAAGACCATGCTTCAGCCCGTCGACGCCATGTCGCGTCTTGGCACCGAAACCGCGTTTGAGGTGTTGGCCAGGGCCAACGCCTTGGCCGCCTCAGGCCGCGACATCATCAATCTGGGGATCGGCCAGCCCGATTTCAAAACCCCTGATCATGTGGTCGAGGCGGCGATCAAGGCGCTGCATGACGGCCATCACGGCTACACCCAGGCGGCCGGCATCCCCGGACTGCGCGGCGCGGTGGCGGACTATCTGGCGGATCGCTACGCAGTTTCGGTCAATCCCGCAACCGTGCTGATCGTGCCGGGCGGCAAGGTGACCATGTGGTTCGCCATCCTGATGTTCGGCGCGCCGGGCACCGAGATCCTCTACCCTGACCCCGGTTTTCCGATCTACGGCTCGGCCATTGCCTTCTCCGGCGCCGAACCCGTGCCCATTCCCTTGCGCGAGGAAAACGGTTTTGCCTTCGATCCGGACGAGGTGCTGGATCGGATCACCGGCCGGACGCGCCTGATCATTCTGAACAGCCCCGCCAACCCGACCGGCGGCGCCGTACCGCGCGAGGCGTTCGACCGGCTGGCGGCCGGCCTGGCCGACCATCCGCACGTCGCGATCCTGAGCGACGAGATCTATAGCCGCATGCTTTATGACGGGCGGCAGCATGTCTGCCTTCTGTCCTATCCGGAGATCGCCGATCGGGTGATCCTGCTGGACGGCTGGTCCAAGACCTATGCAATGACCGGTTGGCGCCTTGGCTTTTCTGTCTGGCCCGGCGAGTTGATCAATCATGCCGAAAAACTGGCGGTGAACAGCCATTCCTGCGTCAACTCGGCCGCCCAATATGCCGGTCTCGCCGCGCTAACCGGGCCCCAGGACTCTGTCGATCGCATGAACCAGGCGTTCGCGGAGCGAAGACGGTTGATCGTGGACGGCCTGAACGCCTTGCCTGGCGTTCGTTGCGTCGAACCCGGCGGCGCCTTTTATGCCTTCCCCAACATCGAGGGCACCGGCATGGACGCCCTAAGCCTGCAGCGGCGCCTTCTGGAAGAGGCCGGCGTCGCGACGATCGCCGGTACCAGCTTTGGCCAGAACGGCGAGGGCTTCATCCGCTTTTCCTATGCCAGCGATCTGTCATCCATCGCGACGGCACTGGATCGCATTGCCGACTTTCTGAAGGAAAACGGCACTTCGTTAGGGGTTGCCTAGTTCATAGGCAAATTGCCCATTTCATAGGCATATCTGGTAGTCTACCAGAGCTGGAAACGATCAAAAAGGCCAGCAGCCTCCGTTTGGCACGCCCCGTGCTTTACCGAGAGTACCGCGCGCGCCTAGGCCCGATCGGCTGCCGGCGCCTGCGGCATGACAACCCAATCCGCCCCAATCCGACAGGGGCCGGCACGATTACGGAGTTCAGCGACCACTCATGAAAAAGCTCGAAGCCATCATCAAGCCGTTCAAGCTGGACGAGGTGAAGGAAGCCTTGCACGACGTCGGCATCAAGGGCATCACGGTCACCGAAGCCAAGGGTTTCGGCCGCCAGAAGGGTCATACTGAGCTCTATCGCGGTGCCGAGTACGTCGTCGACTTTCTGCCCAAGGTAAAGGTCGAGGTCGTGCTGGACGACGCAATCGTCGAACAAGCGATCGAGGCGGTTCAACAAGCCGCCCATACCGGGCGTATCGGCGACGGCAAGATCTTCGTCTCGTCGATCGACGAGGTCGTTCGGATTCGCACGGGCGAAAAGGGCGCCGACGCCATCTAACGCATCACCCGGGGTCTTCCAAAGGGTCTTCCGGCCTCACCCCTTCCAACGTTCACAATCGAAGTCAAAAACAGGAAAAACCATGTCCGACGCCATCAGCAAAGTTCTGGAGATGATCAAGGAGAACGACGTCGCCTTCGTCGATCTCCGCTTTACCGACCCGCGGGGCAAATGGCAGCACACGGCACAGCATGTCAGCACGATCGACGAAGATGTCTTCGAGGACGGCATCATGTTCGACGGCTCGTCAATCGCCGGCTGGAAGGATATCAGCCAGTCGGACATGACGCTGATGCCGGACCCGGAGACGGCGACGATGGACCCGTTTTCCGCCCAGCCGCAGCTGGTGCTGGTTTGCGACGTCCACGAGCCCTCCACGGGCCAGCCCTATAACCGCGACCCGCGCTCCATCGCCAAGGCCGCGCAGAACTACATGGCGTCGGCCGGCATCGGCGACACGGCCGTGTTCGGCCCGGAGGCGGAGTTCTTCGTGTTCGACGATGTCCGCTTCAAGGCCGACATGCATGAGGCCTACTACTTCCTCAGCAGCAACGAGGCACCCAACGCCGCCGGCGCGGAAATCGATGGCGGCAACATGGGTCACCGCCCGCGTGTGAAGGGCGGCTATTTCCCCGTGCCGCCGGTCGACAGCGGATCCGACCTGCGCTCGGAGATGCTGACCGTGATGGGCGAAATGGGTGTCACCATCGAGAAGCACCATCACGAGGTGGCGCCAGCCCAGCACGAGCTGGGCATGAAATTCGACACGCTGGTCAAAACGGCCGACCATCTGCAGATCTACAAATACTGCATCCACAACGTCGCCGCCGCCTACGGCAAGACCGCGACCTTCATGCCGAAGCCGGTCGCCGGCGACAATGGCTCGGGCATGCACGTGCACCAGTCGATCTGGAAGGACGGCCAGCCGCTGTTCGCGGGCTCCGGCTATGCCGACCTGTCGGAAACGGCGCTGTACTATATCGGCGGCATCATCAAGCACGCGCGGGCGATCAACGCGTTCACCAACGCCTCGACCAACAGCTACAAGCGGCTGATCCCGGGCTTCGAGGCGCCGGTGCTGCTGGCCTATTCGGCGCGGAACCGTTCGGCATCCTGCCGCATCCCTTACGCGTCCAGCCCGAAGGGTAAGCGCGTCGAGGTGCGGTTCCCGGATCCGACCGCGAACCCCTATCTCGCCTTCGCCGCCATGCTGATGGCCGGCCTGGATGGCATCCAGAACAAGATCCATCCCGGCGATCCGATGGACAAAAACCTCTACGATCTGCCGGCAGAGGAACTGCAGGACATCCCCACCGTCTGCGGCTCGCTGCGCCAGGCCGTGACGGCGCTGGAGGAGGATCACGACTTCCTGACCCGTGGCGAGGTCTTCTCCAAGGACGCGATCGAAGGCTATATCGACCTGAAATGGGAAGAGGTTTACGCCTTCGAACACACGCCGCACCCGATCGAGTTCGAGATGTATTACTCCGTCTGACCGGACGGTCGCATAAAGCTGAGAAAGGGCGGCGCCACGGCGTCGCCCTTCGTTTTTCCGGGCACCTTATCAGGCACAAGGCGACGAGAGACTCTGGCTAGAGGCCCTCAACCGGTTGTCAGGATCTGTCAGTAGTGGCCACCAACGCACTTGACATTTGTTCCTTTTTTGTTCTTTTCTTAGAAACAGAACAAAGAACGAACATGCGAGGTGGCACCATGACCGGAACAGATATGATCAAGCGAGACCCTAAGCTGCGCCGCCGTGCGGCGTCCGAATTCCTGACGCTCGTGCTGTTCTTCGGGATCGTTTACACAGGCGCCCTGCTCGCCCACGGCTACGGCCTCTGACGCGTCATGCCCCGCCGGACGCATCGGGTTCGGGCGGCACGGGGCGCGGCCGTCCGGTGTCGTCGATGGCGACATAGGTGAAGACGCCCTCGGTCACGCGCACGCGGGTGTGGTCCTTTCGCCGGCGAACATAGCTGTCGATCTTGACGCTGAGCGAGGTGGTGCCGACCCGGACGATTTCGGCATAGAAGCTGACCAGATCGCCGATGAAGACCGGCTGCAGAAAGCTCATGCCGTCGACGGCGATGGTCGCGATGCGCCCGCCGGCCCGATGATAGGCGACGGCGGCACCGGCCAAGTCCATCTGGCTCAACAGCCAGCCGCCGAAGATATCGCCGTTGGGGTTGGCGTCGGCCGGCATGGCGATCGTCTTGAGGGCAGGCTGCTTATTGTCGATGTCAGCAATCCAGCTTGGCGGCGAGCCGTCGGGTCGTGCGTTCGTATCGGACACGTCGTGGCCTCCTGTTGATCGCCCTTTCTCGACGGAACCCGATCACGCAATTGCCGTCTTTGGGACGTCCATTGCCGCGCGGGACGGGATCTTCCCACGTCACCGCTGGACTTTAACCCAACAACATCTTGTACTACACCTTAGCCGACACTACTGAATAGCCGGATTCTGGGGCACATCCCCAACCAAGCATGACCCCGCGATGACCGACCTCTTTTCCCAGCCAGCGCAACCGGCCGCCGCCCCCGGCGGACCGAAGAAACGCGGCGCCAAGGCCAACGGCGCCAAGGCGCAGAACGGCTATGACGCACACGACATCGAGGTCCTGGAAGGGCTGGAGCCGGTGCGGCGCCGGCCAGGCATGTATATCGGCGGCACCGACGACCGGGCGCTGCATCACCTGGTGGCCGAGGTTCTGGACAACGCCATGGACGAGGCCGTGGCCGGTCATGCGACGTGGATCGATCTGGCGCTGGCCGAGGAAGGCTCGGTCACCGTACGCGACAATGGCAGGGGCATCCCGGTCGACGACCACCCGAAATTCCCGGGTAAGTCGGCGCTCGAAGTCATCCTCACCACCCTGCATTCGGGCGGCAAGTTTTCCAACAAGGTCTACGCCACGTCCGGCGGGCTGCACGGTGTCGGCCTGTCTGTGGTCAACGCCCTATCGCAGAGCCTGTCCGTCGAAGTCGCGCGCGACCGACAGCTTTGGACCCAATCCTACACACGTGGCGTGCCGGAGTCGGGCCTGAAAAAGGGTGGGTCGGTCCAGAACAAGCGCGGCACCGGCATCACCTTTCTGCCGGACCCGGAGATCTTCGGCGAGCAGGCGCGGCTGCGGCCGGAGCGGCTGTTTCAGATGGCCCGATCCAAGGCCTATCTATTCAGGGGTGTCGAGATCCGCTGGCGTTGTGCCCCGTCTCTGCTGCGCGGCGACGGGCCCGTGCCGGAAACAGCGACGTTGCACTTCCCCGGTGGCCTGGCCGATTTCCTCGCCGGCGCGCTCAGCGACCGTAGCACCGTCACGCCGACCGCCTTTGTCGGCCAGGGCGACTTTCCGAATGGCGCCGGCCGGGCGGAATGGGCCATCGCCTGGCCGGACGACGAGGATGGATTTGCCCGGTCTTACTGCAACACGGTGCCGACGCCCCAGGGCGGCACGCACGAATCGGGGCTTCGGGCCGGCCTGTTGCGCGGCCTGAAGGGATTTGCCGAACTTGCCGGCAACAAGCGCGCGTCCAGCATCACCGCCGACGATCTGTTCGCCGATGCCGCCGCCCTCTTGTCCGTGTTCATCCCCGAGCCGCAATTTCAAGGGCAGACCAAGGAGCGTCTGGCCAATCCAGAGGCCAGCCGCCTCGTTGAGGCGGCGGTCAAGGATCACATGGATCATTGGCTGTCGGCCGATCCCGCCGCCGCCAACGCCCTGCTCGACCGCACCCTGGAACGGGCGGACGAAAGGCTGCGCCGTCGTCAGGCGAAGGATCTGGCGCGCAAGACGGCGACGCGAAAGGTCCGCCTGCCGGGGAAGCTGACCGACTGCAGCCGCACCAGCGCCAATGGCACCGAGATATTCCTGGTCGAGGGCGATAGCGCCGGCGGCTCGGCCAAGGCCGCCCGGTCGCGCGAAACCCAGGCCGTGCTGCCGCTGCGCGGCAAAATCCTGAACGTGGCCAGCGCCTCGGCGGACAAGCTGGCCGGCAATCAGGAGATCGCGGACATCACCCAGGCGCTCGGCTGCGGCACCAGGCGAGACTATGACGGCGCGCGCCTGCGGTATGAGAAGGTCATCATCATGACCGACGCCGATGTCGACGGCGCCCATATCGCCTCGCTCCTGATCACCTTCTTCTTCCGCGAGATGCGCGGGCTGATCGAGGACGGCAACCTCTACCTGTCCCAGCCGCCGCTTTATCGCCTGCAACAGGGCGGCCAGGTGGCCTATGCCCGCGACGACGCGCACCGGGAACAGTTGATGCGCGACGAGTTCACGGGCAAGGGCAAGGTCGAGGTCAGCCGCTTCAAGGGCCTGGGCGAGATGCCCGCCGCCCAGCTACGCAGCACGACCATGGACCCGGCGACCCGGACGCTTTGGCGGGTCGAACTGCCGACCGACGATCTAGAGGGCGGCCCTTCGGCCGCGACCCTGGTGGAGCATTTGATGGGACGTAAACCGGAACTGCGGCTGCGCTTCATTCAGGAAAACGCCATGCAGGTGAAGGATCTGGATATCTAACCGGTCTTGCGGACCTCGCTGGTTGCCTCTAGCCAGCGCAAGAGAGCGCGGTTGACCGCATCTGGCCGTTCCAGCGTTACGAGATGTCCCGCCTGTTCAATAATGTCCAACGTGCCGCCAGGCACGGCCTCGGCAATTTCCCGCGACCGCTCCAAAGGTGTCAGCATGTCGTCGCGGCCGCAGATGACGAGTGTGGGGCACGCAATGCTAGGCAACAGCGGCCGACTGTCCGGGCGGCCGAGGATCGCGGTCTGCTGTCTGAGATAGGCCTCGCGGCCGATGTCGGACGCCATGGTTATGATCGTGTCGGTCAGCGTCAGGTCGCCCAGCCGGCTTGGATGCACCAGTTGCGGCAACAAGCGTTGCGTGACACCCTTGAAGCGCCCTTGCCGCGACAGGGCGATCAGCCCGCGCCGCCGTCGTCGGGTCGCCTCGTCGTCGGGCGTTGCCGAGGTGTCTAAGAGAACCAATCTCTCCACCCTGGCCATCGCCTGACGCAACACCTCAAAGGCGACATAGCCACCCATGGAAAGACCGATCAGGGTGAATCGGTCCGGCGCCTCGGTAAGGACCTGGCGCGCCAGAGCGGCCACGCTGTCATGTTGTGTCAATTCGGTTACGAAAGTTGGGTAATTTGGCGACAGAATCTCGGTTTGCGGGGCAAACACCGTATGGTTGCACAACAATCCCGGTAAAAAGACGATCGGCGTCGCCATCGAAACCTTTCATTTCAAGACGTTAGTCAATTAGAACCATTGACAGGCACGAGCCAAACCTTATGGTGCGGCCCACTTGGCGAGCACCCTAGGACGCCTAAATCCTAGGGTCAGTGACCATCCAAAAGCAAACGGTGCCACACCGAATGAGTTTTACCGATCTCGGGTTGAGCGAGGCCGTCCTTCGGGCCGTCGGCGATGTCGGCTATACCGAGCCAACGCCGATCCAGGAACAAGCCATCCCGATCGTCTTGCAAGGCCGCGATGTGCTGGGCATCGCCCAGACCGGTACCGGCAAAACGGCAAGCTTCACCTTGCCGATGATCGACATCCTGGCGTCCGGCCGGGCCAAGGCGCGCATGCCGCGCTCGCTGATCCTGGAACCGACGCGCGAACTGGCCGCGCAGGTCGCCGAAAACTTCGAGCTTTACGGCAAATACCAGAACCTGTCCTACGCCCTCCTGATCGGCGGCGAACGGTTCGACGAGCAGATCAAGAAGCTCGATCGCGGCGTCGATGTGCTGATCGCGACGCCTGGCCGCATGCTGGATCTGTTCGAGCGTGGCAAGGTCTTGCTGGCCGATGTCCGGGTGTTGGTCATCGATGAAGCCGACCGCATGCTCGACATGGGCTTCATTCCGGATATCGAGCGCATCGTGGGCCTGCTGCCGCGCATTCGCCAGACGCTGTTCTTCTCCGCGACCATGCCCGCGGAAATCAAGCGGCTGGTCGACGCGTTCCTGATCAATCCCAAAGAAATTTCGGTCGCGCCCCCGTCGACGACCGCCGATCGGGTCGATCTGTTCGTCGTCAAGGTCGCCGCCGCAGACAAGCGCGAGGCGCTGCGCCAACTGATCCGGGCGGAGGACGTGAAGAGCGCGCTGATCTTCTGCAACCGCAAGCGCGACGTTTCGATCGTCTACCGTTCTCTGATCTCGCACGGCTTCAACGCCGGCCAGCTTCATGGCGACATGGCCCAGCCGGCGCGCACCGAAATGCTGGAGAGGTTCAAGAACGGCGACGTGCAACTGCTGGTCTGCAGCGACGTTGCGGCGCGCGGCATCGACATCAGCGACCTCAGTCACGTCTTTAACTTCGACGTGCCGCATAATCCAGATGACTATGTCCACCGTATTGGTCGTACGGGGCGCGCGGGCCGATCGGGCCGGGCCATCACTTTGGCAACACGGACGGAGGCCAAATCCTTGGCGGCGATCGTAAAGATGATCAAGAAAGACCTGGTCGAAGTCGAGCTTGACGGGCTGACGGGCGACGCCGCCGAGGCCACACCCGCCCCCCGACGGCGCGGTCGGAAGGCGGCCGCCAATCAGGATCGCGCACCCGCGCCGCTGGCCGAGGTCGCGTCGGATGGCACCCCGACCGGCGACGACCCGACGCCGCGCGAACGTCCCCGACGCGAGCGTTCGCCAGCCCGGCGTGGAACCGGATCTCGTCGGCGCGACAAGGCGGCGGCCATTGAGGACGATGTGCCGTTCGGCCAAGGCGGCGATGTGCCCGCCTTTCTGCTGCGGCCGGTGCCGAAGCAAAAGCAGGCGCCCGCTGCCTAAATTCCGGCGGGCGCTCGTTCAGCGCTTCTAGTCATCTTGCCGCGGTCAAGCGGTCGGCCCCACGCGCCGAACATGCTTTAATGCGGGGCGATGAGCAGCTTTGACTATCCGACTTACCCCTATCGGCCCGCCCCCGAACAGCTAGGCGACACGTCACCCACAAGCCCGGTCATCGTCATCGGTGCCGGGCCGGTCGGTCTGACGCTCGCCATCGATCTCGGCCAGCGCGGCATTCCCGTCATCCTCTTGGATGATGACGACACGGTCAGTCACGGCAGCCGGGCGATCTGCTGGTCGAAGCGAACGCTGGAGATTTTCGACCGGCTGGGCCTGGCCGGGCCTCTGGTCGAGCGCGGCATCAACTGGCAGGTGGGGCGCGTCTTCCGAAACGATCGGGAAGTCTATCGCTTCGACCTGCTGCCCGAGGCCGGCCACAAACTGCCCGCCTTCATCAACCTGCAGCAATATCACGTTGAACAGGCACTGATCGAAGCGGCGCCAGAAACCGTTGATCTGCGCTTTCGCCACAAGGTCGTGGCAATTGCCGAGGACGCGGACCGGGTCGAGTTGACCGTCGAGACACCAGACGGACGTTACACCACCGAGGCGCGCTATGTGGCGGCCGCCGATGGCGCGCACAGCACCACACGCGCGGCGCTGGGTCTGTCGTTCGAAGGTCGCGTGTTCGACGAACGATTTCTCATCGCTGATGTAAGAATGAAGGCTGATTTTCCAACCGAGCGCTGGTTCTGGTTCGACCCGCCCTTTCATCGCGGCGGCTCGACCTTGCTGCACCGCCAGGCGGATGATATCTGGCGCATCGATTTCCAGCTTGGCCCCACTGCCGACCCAGAGCTGGAGCGCCGGCCGGACCGCGTGCTGCCGCGGCTGAAGGCAATGCTGGGGCCTGATGTCGACTTCGACCTCGAATGGGTCAGCATCTACACCTTCCGCTGTCGCCGCATGCAGCGCTTCCGCCACCGACGCATCTTCTTTGCCGGCGACAGTGCCCATCAGGTGTCGCCGTTTGGTGCGCGGGGCGGCAATGGCGGGATCCAGGACGTCGATAACCTGGCTTGGAAACTGGCCGCCGTCCTGGGCGGCCAAGCATCGGACCGGCTGCTGGACAGCTATGATGACGAGCGGGTGCCAGCGACCGATGAGAACATCCTCAACTCCACACGCAGCACCGACTTCATAACCCCGAAGACCGCGACCAGCCGCGCCTTGCGAGATGCCGTGCTCAGCCTGGCCGAGGATGCGCCGTTCGCCCGTGCCTTGGTGAATTCTGGGCGTCTGTCCACGCCGCACGCGTATGCCGACAGTCCGCTGTCGACGCCGGACGGCGACGCGTTCACAGGCGGACCGCCTCCCGGGGCCCCCTGCCCCGATGCGCCAATCGCCAGGCCCGATGGTGAGAGCGCTTGGCTGCTGAACCAGCTTGGCGGCGATTTCGCGTTGCTGACCTATGAGTCAGACCAAGTCGATACGGACCTGCGCCAGGTCAGGATTGGCGGGGCCGGCGGTTGGACCGACCCCGAAGGGCTGATCGCCGGTCGCTACGACCTCCGGCCCGGCACATGCTACCTGATCCGACCCGACCAGCATGTCGCGGCGCGCTGGCGCCGGCTGGATCGCGTGGCCGTCCGCCGGGCGCTTCAACGGGCACGCGCGGCCGAGAACTCACCGGTTGAAACGGCGCCGATGGAGGCACGGTAATGGGCATCCTCACTCTCGCCCCCAACATTCCCGACCCGGATGGGTTTTACGAACGGCTGATCGACGCCCATCGCGGCCTCAATGACGCCGACAGCGCCCTGCTGAACGCAAGGCTGATCCTGTTGCTGGCAAACCAGATTGGCGACCGCGCGGTCCTGGACGCCGCACTTGAGAAGGCGGCATCTCTTTAGACCAATGGCTGACCACCGTTAGCCGTCCCCGATCGGCGTTCGCCGGCCAAAAAGACACAGTGCGGCAGAACAATGCCGCGTGGGCTGCAAAGACGCGGTGGCAAGACGATGCACGGTTGACTCTCGCAAGGGTTCCCGGACATGGTCTTTCAGCCGTTCCGGCGCGGATTCCGACTCTCCTGGGCAGGTTGTCGCGGTGGCAAATCGCTTGAAGTTTGTATTGGCCTGGTGCCTCGCTGGCATTGCTACATCCTCCCCCGCACAGCGCAGTTTTTCGGCGATACGCCGACCCCCGAAGTCACGGCCGACGACCCCGCCGTGATTACGGCCGAGGAGTTGATCTTCGACGAGAGCCGCAGCCTGGTCATCGCGCGGGGCAATGTGGAGATCTCGCAAGGCGGCCGGCTGCTGCGCGCCGACGAGGTCACGTATAACCAGCAGACAGACATTGTCACGGCCATTGGCAACATCGTCGTGCGCGAGCCGACGGGCGAGCTGATCTTCGCCGATTATGCCGAACTGACCGGGGATCTCGCCGACGGTTTCGTTGAGAACATTTCGGTCCGGTTTTCCGAAAACGCACGCATGATCGCGAATACCGGTTTTCGGCGCGGCGGCGTGGAGACTGAGGCGGAGCGCGCGGTCTATTCACCGTGCCGCCTGTGCGAGGAAAATCCCGAGCGGGCGCCGCTGTGGCAGTTGCGCGCCCGCCAGGTGACCCACAACGCCGAGGACCGGAACGTCTACTATCGGGACGCCTATCTCGACATTTTCGGCGTGCCAGTCTTCTACACGCCCTACCTTTATCACCCCGATCCGACGGTCGACCGCCGCAGCGGCTTTCTGGTGCCGCGATTTGGCTCGACGCCCGCGCTGGGGCAGTTCGGCATCCTGCGCTATTACTGGGACATCGCCCCGAACCAGGACCTCACGGCCAGTCTGGGCATCACGACCGAACAGAACGTCTTCCTGCGCGGCGAGTATCGCTACCGCTTCCAGGATGCCGAGATCATCGTCGACGCAAGCGCCAATTACAGCAATCGGCGCGAGGATCAGGGCGATGAGGGTCTGGTTGACATCGGCGAAGGCTTTCGGGGCCACATCTTCGCCGACGGCTTGTGGGCCATCAATGAGAACTGGCGTGCCGGCTTCTCGATCCAGGAGGTTACCGACAACACCTATCTTGACGAGTTCGAGATTTCGGATGCCGATGTGCTGACCAGCCGGGCTTTTGCCGAGGGCTTCTACGGCCTCAGCTATGCCTCGATTGAAGCGTTCGAGTTCACCGACCTGCGCACCGACACAGCAGAGCAACCCCTCGTCGCCCCCTGGGGGCAGTTCAATTATGTTGGCGAACCGGGCGCCGCACCCTGGGATGGCCAATGGCTGTTCAATACCAGCGTTCTGGCCCTGACCCGCGACGATGTGCCGGCGGACCTCGATCCCGACAGTCTTGATGGCGTCGACACTTACCGGTTCATCGCCGAAGGCGAATGGCGCCGAGAGCAGATTTTGAGTAACGGCCTGGTGACGGAGCTTGAGGCCGGCGCTGCCGGCGAGCTTTACTGGTCCGACAATCTGCCCGATCCGAACAATCCGGAAGACCGCGGGTTCGATTCCTTCGCCGCCCGCCTGATCCCGACGGTCGCGGCGACGGCGAGCTACCCGATGGTGCGCCAAGCCGGCAGGGTGCAGCAGCTGATCGAGCCGATCGCCCAGGTCCGCGCGACCGGCTTGATCGACAATGATGGCATCGTGCCGAACAATGACAGCCCGGCGCCGGAATTCGACGAGACCAACCTGTTCAGCGAAAGCCGCTATGCCGGTTACGACGAGGTGGATGACGGTGTCCGGCTGACTTATGGCGTACGGCTTGGCCATTACGATCCGGAAGGCCCTTCGGGAACGCTGTTTCTCGGCCAAAGCTATCGAACGGCGTTTCAAGAGGAATTTCCGCCGGGCAGCGGGTTGGAAAGCGACTTTTCGGATGTCGTCGGCCAGCTTTCCTTGCAGCCGTTCGACGGCATCGATTTCGATTGGCGTTTTCGCCTCGACGCGACGAACCTCTCAGCCAATCGCAACGAGATCAATCTGACCGCGTCCAACGATTGGATCAGCGGCTCGCTGCAATACGCCTTCGTGGACGCGCAGGCCGGCACGCGCACAGGCGACGACGTGGAGGAGTTCTTTGCCGCGACCGCCGTGGACATCACCCAGTATTGGACAGCCAGCGCGGCGCTTCGCTACGACCTGCAAGACAGTGAAACGCGCGAGATCAGACTTGGGCTGCGGTACCTGGACGAGTGCTTCTCCTTCGGCGTGGACTGGCGCCGACAGTTGACCGACGACACCGATCCGGAATCGGGCGACAGCATCTTCTTGACCATCGAGTTCCGCCACTTCGCCGAAGAAGCCGTGGGGTTCAGCGGCGGATCGGTCTTCTGACCGACGGTCGTGACCGCGGCGCCTGACCGGCCAAGCGCTTCCTGATAAGCTAAACCATGACGTGGGTTCTGGATCCCGCCATTCACATGTGGGTGGCGATCATCATCCTCGCGGCAACCATGGTCTCCTACGCCTGGGAGCGGGCGACGCTGGAGATGACCTCCCTGGCCCTGATCGTCATCTTGCTGGTCTGGTTCCACCTTTTCCCCCTGCCCGACGCTGAGGGGCACAACCGGCTGGATGCGATGCGGCTGCTCAGCGGCTTTGCCAATCCGACCCTCTACGCCGTGCTGGCCCTGCTGGTGATGGGCCAGGCAATGGTGCAGACCGGTGCGCTGAACAGCATGACGCGGCTGTTCGTCAGCATCGCGCGGCGCCGTCGCTATTTGAGCGTCATCGCCGTGGTGATTGCCGTCCTGGCGGTCAGCGCCTTTATGAACAACACGCCGGTCGTCATCATGTTCATCCCGATCATGCAGGTACTGGCCCAACGCCTGCGATGGTCGCCTAGCCGGCTGATGATGCCGCTCAGCTTCGCCGCCATTCTGGGCGGCGCCACGACGCTCATCGGCTCGTCGACCAACCTGCTTGTCTCGGGTGTGCTGGTTGCCGAAGGTCTGCCGGCCATCGGCATCTTCGACATCACCCCGATCGGTCTGATCATGGCGGCCGTCGGGGCGCTCTATGTCGTGTTCATTCTGCCCAAACTGTTGCCGGACCGCGGTGGCCTGGCGGATACGCTGCGCACCGAGGGCAAGCAGTTCATCGCCGAGATCGACGTTACGGCCAACAGCCCGTTGATCGGCGAACGGGCCGTCGCCGGCCAGTATCGCGCGCTGCGCGACGTGACGGTCAGGCTGATCCAACGCGGCCCGCGCACCATATTGCCGCCTTTCGAGGGCACCGTGCTGCAGGCCGGCGACATGCTGATCGTCGCCGCGACCCGAACCGCCTTGACCGATGCACTGACCCGCAATGCCGGCTTCCTGCTCGCCGGCGGCGAACCGATGGCGCCGGACGCGGAGAGCCGCGGGCGGGAGGAAAGCGACCATGTCCTGGCCGAAACCATGATCGCGCCCGCCAGCAGGATGATCGATCAGACGATCGGCATGGTCGGATTTCGCCGACGGTTCGGCTGCATCGTGCTGGGCATTCAGCGCCGCGGCCGCATGACGCGTCAACGCATGGGCGAGATCCGCCTGCAGGCCGGCGACGTCTTGCTGATCACGGGCCACCGCGCCGACGTGAACGCGCTGCGCGCCAATCCGGACCTGGTGCTGATGTCGTGGGCGATCAAGGAGCTGCCGCGCCCCAGGCGGGCGCCCGTGGCCGCCGCCGTGTTCGCCGCCACGGTCGTTGCCGTGGCCAGCGGCATGTTACCGCTCTCGGTCGCCGCCCTCACTGGCGCGGTCGTCATGATCGCTAGTGGATGTCTGAACATCCGCCAGGCAACCCGGGCGCTGGACCGCACCATCTTTCTCCTCGTCGGCGCGACACTGGCATTGAGCACGGTCATGGAGACGACCGGGGCCGCCGCCTATCTGGCGTCCCTGGTCACGGTCGGCATCGCCGGGAACGACCCGGTCGTGGCCATGATTGCCCTGTTCCTGATCGTGGCGATCGCCACAAACATGCTGTCGAACAATGCCTGTGCGGTGCTGTTCACGCCGATCGCGGTCAATCTGGCGTTTCAGTTGGGCGTCGACCCGATGGTCATGGCCATTACGGTCCTGTTTGCGGCGAACTGCTCGTTCATCACCCCGATCGGCTATCAGACCAACCTGCTGGTCATGGGCCCTGGCCACTATCGTTTCAGCGACTTCGCCCGCGCCGGCAGCCCGTTGGCCTTGCTGATGTGGCTGGTTTTCAGCCTGGTCGCCCCCTACTACTTCGGATTGCTGTAGACAGCGGCACCAAATCGTCGATTTTCTTTACTTCAGGCTCAAAAATAGAACCGCCCCTGTGACGCCCATCACATCTGATCGCAAGAAACTAAGAAACAAAATTTCGAGCCAACGACACCATATATTAGAGAATTTAATGTGATAGGGTGTGTATTCTCTGGAATCGCGCAAGACCCTTACAGGCTTCATTACACTCTCGGAGACGTGACTAAGGCATGATTGGCCGGCGAGGCGCCGTGCAATCAAGTTTTGCTTGGAGCTCGCATCGTGCGGGCAGTGTTTGGAGACCCTGTGATGACCAGCTTTTTTCGTCCGCCTTTGGGCCGGCGTTGGAGGATTCCCTAAAGCGCTCGGCCGCTTCTGGTTCGGCATCTTCGCGATGCTGCTTGTCGGCACTTGGATACCGGTCGGCATGGCGCAGCAGCTTGAGGCCGCCGAGATCGCCCGGCTGACCAGCCCCAGCATCGTGCGCGTCCTGATCGACGACAGTGGACGTCGCGCCGGCGGTACCGGCTTCGTCGTCGCCCGCGGCGGCTACGTCCTCACCAATCACCACGTGGTGCGGTTAGCCATCGAGCGGGATCACGGCCCCTTCGTGCTGGCGCCGGGTGCCGCCGTCGAGGATCTGGTGCAAAGCGAGATCGTTGCCGTTTGGCCCGATGTCGATCTGGCCTTGATCCGTGCACCTAGCCTCGACCTGCCGCCGCTTGCGCTGGCCACGCGCTCGACGCTCGGCGCGGGCTCGGCGATCTTCGTGATCGGCTATCCGGGGGCGGCCGACCGGCTGGGACCGATCAGCGTCGCCAGTTTTGGCCAGGGCCTTGTCAGCCGTCGGTTCGAGGCGGCCTGGTCGCCTACTGGCGAACCCCTGTCAATCATCCAGCACACGGCTGCCATCAATCCAGGCAACTCGGGCGGACCGCTGCTGGATGCCTGCGGCCACGTCGTCGGCGTCAACACCCAACGCGAGGTGCGTGCCATCACCGGGCCGATGGGCATTCCGCTGGTGTCCGACCCCATTCAGGCCGTGTTCTTTTCAAGCGCCAGCGAGACGGCCGTGCCGCTGCTGCAAGACGCCCAGTTGCCGATCCACCTTGCCCAGCAGTCCTGCAGCGTCGCCGAGACGACGTCCCTGCCCTGGGGTTTTCTGTCCGCGCTTGGCGGCTTTGTCGCCATTTTGCTTATCGCCTTTGCGGCAGCAGTGCTGCTGCCGCAAAGGC
>JBCBSH010000057.1:0-21367 GCA_039819285.1 Pseudomonadota bacterium | reverse complement strand
GGGTCAGGCCGTCCGTCTGCAGCACGATGGACGCGTCGTGTCGATCGCGGCCATGCACTTCGTCGTCGAATGTGGCCCCGGTCATCAGCTCGGTCAGGCGACGCTGGGTCATGCCCTCACTGTCGAAATCGCCAACCTTTGCGCCGTCTCGCAAAACCGTGACGCGTTCCGAGATCTCCAGCACCTCCGCCAGCCGGTGGCTGACAAACACCACCGCGATACCATCGCGTGCCAACTTGCGTACCACGTCGAGCAGGGCGTCGGTTTCGGCCTTGGTCAGCGAGGCCGTCGGCTCGTCCATGAACAAGACCTTCGGATCGGTCGCCAGGGCACGGCAAATGGCCACCACCTGACGCTGCGCGATCGCCAGATCCATGACCGGCGTATCGAGGGGCAGGCGCAGGCCCAGCCGGTCGAGCACCCCTTGCGCCACCTCGCGAAAGGCGCCGCGCCTGGCCCAGCGCGGCCGGTGTCCAAGGTTATGCTCAAAGGCGATGTTCTCCGCCACGGTCAGGTGCGGGAACAGCGACAAATCCTGCCAGATAACCTGCACGCCCAGTTGGCGCGCCGTCACCGGTGTCAGGGCACCGAAACGCCGGCCGCCAAACACGATTTCCGCGTCGCCGTCAGGCTTGTGCACGCCGGTGATGATCTTGATCAACGTGCTCTTGCCGCTGCCGTTCTCACCGGCCAAACAGCAGATCTCGCCTTCCGCAATCTCGAAATCGACGTCCCGCAGCGCCCGCACGCCACCGAATGATTTGGAGATGCCCTTCAGTTGCAAGACCAGAGGGCGTGCGGCAGCGGCTGTTTGGGGTCGGGCAGCTTCGGACATGCGTGCACTCAAAAGCGTTCGGCCGCGACGGGACCGGGCCGGCAACTCACACTATCAAAGAATGACGCGGGCAAAGAATGGCACAGGCAGGGACCGCCCGCTCCGCGTTCGGACGGTCCCTGATCCAGCGGACGCTAGAGACCCATATCCGCCAACTCATCCACCGTCTCGTTGTTCAAGGTCACGAGTTGGTCGACGATGATGTTGTGCGTGGCGAAATCGGGCTCGACGACACCCAGGCCGTCGATCTCCATGCCGGCGGTGATCTCGGTCCCGTCATGCAGCAGGTCGGCCAGAGTGACGAAGACCTCGCCCGCCTCCATCGGGTTCCACATAAAGCCACCGGTGATCACGCCGTCATGGACCAGACGACGGCCCTGCCCCGGCGAGAACGGTCCAAGCACGTGGATCTCGCCGCCTCGACGCAACTCATCGATGGCGCGACCGGCACCGATCGGCCCCTGGCTGCCAAAGGCAAGGAAGCCTTCCAGATCCGGATGGGCCTGTATCAGGTCAAGCGCCGTCGACCGGCTGTCGTCGACACTTTCCGCAACGCCGAAACGGTCGGCGATCAAGGTCATGTCCGGATAGTTTTCGCCCAGATAGGCAATGGCGGCGTCCGCCCAGGCATTGTGCAGCGGCACGGTCAGTGAGCCGACATAGACGGCATATTCGCCCTCGCCGCCCATGGCGTCGGCCAGCATCTCCGCATGGGCCTCGCCAAAGCCCGTCGCGGACGCCAGCTCGAAATTCCAATCGACATTCTGCTGGTTGGGCGATTCATGGGTGATGACAAGAATGCCTTGCTCGCGCGCGCGGGCCAGCACCGGCTCCAGCACCTCGGCGTCATTGGGCACGACCCCGATGGCGTCGACGCCCTGCGCGATCAGATCCTCAACCGCGCGCACCTGCAACGCGGGGTCGGCGCTGGTCGGGCCGACCATCCAGGCGTCCCAGCCCAGCTCCTCGGCCTGGTTTTGAATGCCGACCTCCATGGCGTTGAACCATGGGATGCCGCCGATTTTCACGACGACGCCCATGCGCGGCGCATCCTGGGCGGCGGCACCTGCCGACAGGCCGACCGCCAGCGCGCCAACGGAAAATCCATAGATGATGTTCTTGAGCATGTTTCCTCCTGTTCGCTCCCGGCTTGTCCGGGACTGTTGCCAGCCGGCTGGCTGGCGCCGCCATTCAGATTGGCTTTGGCCCATTCGCACCCTGGCGATTCGGGCGAGATCGCGCCAAACCCGATGTCATGGAACTGTTCACGATCTCCAAGGGGTCAAGACTAAATGGATTTAGCATACGAAGCAAGCTAAGCTGCCGGTCTCCGTCCATAATGAGTGATCGCACCTTGACGCTCGATCGTGTCGGTCTGTCGCGGCGCCTTGTCTTTTTTGAAGGGAATCAGCCAGCCACGGCGATGCGGCCGCCGGTCGCGAATAAACGGAACGACTTTGGCCAAAAGCGCGCGCCCCCCCACCCTTTACGACATCGCCAAGCGGGCCAAGACCTCGCCGACGACCGTCAGCCTTGTGCTGAACGACAAATGGCGCGCCCATCGCATCCGGCCGGAAACGGCCGCCCATGTCATGCGTGTCGCCAAGGAAGCCAACTTCTCGGTCGATTTGCGCGCCCGCGGCCTGCGATTAGCACGGTCGGGGCTGGCCGGAATGATCATTCCGCACTATCAGAACCGCTTCTTTGCGGGACTGTCGGAGAACTTCGAGGCGGCGGCCCGTCAACACGGGCTGTGTCCGGCGGTGATTAGCACTGGCCGGGACCCGGAACGCGAGCGCGACGCGGTGTCGGTCTTGCTGGCACAGAAGGTCGAAAGCCTGTTCATCACCGGGGCCTCGGACCCCCGACCGCTTAACGCGCTGTGCCGCCGCCACGGCGTGGCGTTCGTCAATCTGGACATTCCGGGCGACGGGCCGTCGGTGGTCAGCGACAACCGGCTGGGGGCTAGTCTGCTGACCGGCCGGCTGTTGGAACGTATGCCCAGGCGGCCCGGTACCGGCCCCTATTTTGTCGGTGGCCTGGCCGGCGAATACGCCACAGACGAGCGCATCAAGGGTTTCAAGCAAGCGGTGCGGGCGGCTGGACGCCGACCCGGATCGAAGCAGATCATCACCTGCGGCTACGAACCCGCCGAGGTCGAAGCGGCCCTGTCGGCGCTTTACGCCCAGCTTGGCCGCCTGCCAGACGGCCTGTTCGTCAACTCGATCGAAGCGTTCGAGGGCGCGGTTCAGTTCATTCGCACCTTGCCGCAAGCGGCGTTTGCCGATCTGGCGCTGGGCTGCTTCGACTGGAACCCGTTCGCTGCGTTCCTGCCGATCCCGGTCGCCATGGTCCGCCAAGACGTGAAGACCATGATCGATCGCGCGTTTGCCTTCATCGATGGCGACCTGACGACCGACGCTTCACCGGTGCGCGTGGCCCCGGCGCTGATCGACGGCAGCTAGCGCAATGGTCGATCGTTCGCGTCAAAGGCCCAGCGTCGGCCGGATCACGAAATAGACCATGCCAGAGACCACCACGATGGCCAGGACATTCAGCCACAAACCGGCGCGGGCCATGTCGCCGATCCGCAGACCGTCATAGGAAAAGACGATGGCGTTGGATGGGGTCGCAACCGGCATCATAAAGGCCATCGAGGCAGCGAACGCGACGGGCAGCGCCAGCAGACGCGGATCGAGCTCCAGCCCGACCGCGACGGCCGCCAGCACGGGCAGGAATGTCGCCGTCGTGGCCGTATTGGAGGTGAGTTCGGTTGCGAAGACGATCACCGTCGTGATGACCACGATCAGAACGAAGGTCGAGACCTGGAACCCGGCGACCGACGCGCCGATCCAGGCCGCCAAGCCCGTTTCTTGAAAGCCTTGGGCCAGCGCGAGACCACCGCCGAACAGGATCAGCACGCTCCAAGGCAAGGCCTTCGCCGTGTCCCAGTCGAGCGCAAAGCGGCCCCTCGAAAGCGAGATCGGCATCGCGAAAAGTACGATCGCGGCGGCAATCACGATCGACGTGTCGCTGATGGGCAGTCCCGTGAGCGAAGCAATCGGCTGACGGAAAACCCAGCCAAAGGCGGTCAGCGCGAAGGTCGCGCCGACGATCTTCTCGTGCAGGCTCATTGGACCCAGGGCGGCGATCTGGTCGCGAATGGCGTTGCTGGCATCGCCGATTTGAATGTCACGCGGCGGATAAAGAACGCCGGTCAACAGCAGCCAGCAGAGCGGCAGCATCACGATCGTCAGCGGCAGGCCTAGCTGCATCCACTGGAAAAAGCTGATCTGAAGGCCGTATTCACCCTCCAGCGTGCTGGCCAAGAGCGCGTTGGGTGCAGTGCCGATTAACGTGCTGACCCCACCGATGGACGAGGCGTAGGCAATGCCCAGCATCAAGGCGACGCCGAAACCGCGTACGGCGGCTTTATCGTCGCAGCGCTGGCCGACAAAGCCGATGACGGAGATGCCGACAGTGAACATCAGCATGGCCGCACCCGGGTTCGAAATCCACATGGACAGGAACGCCGTGGCCAGCATGAAGCCGAGAATGATCCGCCGCGGGCTGCCGCCGATCAGGTTCACGATATGCAAGGCCAGTCGGCGGTGCAGCCCCGCCGACTGTATGGCCATCGCCAGCATGAAGCCGCCGAGGAAGAGGAAAATCAGCGGATGGCCGTAATCCTCGGTCACCGCGCGAATGGGCGCGATCTCATAGACTGGCATGACCACAATCGGCAAAAGGGCCGTGGCGGCCAAGGGCAAGGCTTCCGTCAGCCACCAGATTGCCATCCACGTCGCCAGGGAGACCAACCGCCAGGCCTCCGGCGGCATACCCTCGGGTGCGGGCAACAGCATGAGGATCACCGAGACGGCGGGGCCTGCGATCAGCACGAAGAGCTTGCGGGCCGGACGGCCAGCCCGGCGCTCACCCGCAGGCGACACATCAGTCATCGGAAATCCCCTCGTCGGAACGGCACAGGCAGGGGAGACCCGAACAGCTGCGTAGTCAAGCCAGCAGCGCTAGATCTGCGGGACTCTCAGCTCATAAGCCAGCGAATGCCCAGACCTTTGACAGGGCCAACCGTCCGCCACTGACCTGCAACCAGGCGCACCGACTATTGCCGCTGCCTCGATCGGCGGCTGTCCGGATCACCATGGTCATTGCGCTACGCTCACCGACCTTGGACAGAACGGTGTCCAGAGGGCGTTGAAGCCAGAGCAATCAACACCTATCGGACCGGCCGCGTCACCAAATAGTTGCCCAACACCAGCACATCGATTTCGGTCTTCAGGAAGGTCGCAATGGCGTCTTGAGGCGTACAGACGATCGGTTCGCTGTCGTTGAACGATGTGTTCAGAAGCATAGGCACGCCCGTGCGCGCCGCGAAGGTCCTGATCAGGTCGTGGAAACGCGGATTGAGCTGGCGGTCAACCAGTTGGACCCGGGCTGAGCCATCGTGATGCAAAACCGCTGGGATCTGGGACGCTCGCTCGGGCCTGGCCGGAACAGTGAACAACATGTAGCCGTGACTGGTGTTTGTCCTGCCGATATCGAACCAATCCTCAGCATCCTCTGCCAATACACTCGGCGCGAAAGGGCGGAAATCCTCTCGATGCTTGACCCGCCGGTTCATGATCGCGCGCATCCCCGGGTCCCTTGGGTCGGCCAGCAGCGAGCGATTGCCCAGCGCCCTTGGCCCGAACTCCATGCGGCCCTGAAACCACGCAACGATGTTGCCAGCAATCAGATGCTCCGCTGTGTGACAGGCCAGATCGTTGTGATCCTGGAAATGGGTTGACGTCAGGCCGGCAGAAGACAGCGCGTCGCGGATCATCTCATCGCCGTAGGCGGGCCCCAGATAGGGCGACGCGACCGGCCGGTGCCGGGCGCTGCCGTTTTCGGAGTGCCAATGATGCAGAGCAGCCCCAATTGCCGTACCGGCATCATGAGGGGCCGGTGGTACGTACAACGCGTCGAAATGGTCCAAACGGTTCAACGCGGCATTCGCGACACAATTCAGTGCCACGCCGCCGGCGAGACACAGATGCTGAGCATCGCTGGTACTTGCCAAACGCTGGACCAAGCCGGAAAGCGCGTTGATTGTCGCCTGCTGCAACGCAGCCGCCAAGTCGTAGTGGCGCTGCTCGAAAGCGTCATCAGGCAGTCGCCTTGGGCCAAAAAGCCGCTCCAACGAACCAAAGTCCGCAAGGCGAAAGCGCGCGACGTCGGGGTCAACTCGATACCCCTGCGCATTCACAGCCATTAGCCGAGCGAACGGCTCGCCGTAGCGCTCCGGATCGCCGTACGCGGCAAGACCCATCGTCTTGCTGGCATCGTAGGGTGAAAAGCCGAGATATGCGCTCAACTTCTCCCAAACGAATCCGATGGAGTGAGGATAGTCGACCGCGCCAAGTGGCCGAATCTCCCGTCCTTCGGCCTCGAACATCGCGGTTGTGTCAGACTCCGCGATGCCATCCACGACCAGGACAGCCGCCCGGTCGAACCCTGACGGATAGAAGGCCGATGCCGCATGCGCCAGATGATGGGACATCGTCGCAACGCCGCCGGCAAAGCCGCCGCCAAGGAAGGCCCGCACCTTGTCCGGTATCGCCTGCAGTTGGTGTCGAAACGTCCGTTCGCCATCCTCGCTGCCCCAATCTCCTGGGTGGCTGAGCTCATCAAGGGCAAACCGATCCCGGCGCAGCTCAGGGCTGAATGACAAGGCGACCCAATCCAGGTCGTTGGGCTCGATCCCAGCCATTGCCAGGCATTCGCCGACCGCCAATAACGGCAAGTCAGACGCGTTGTGAACCTCGGCGTTCTTACCGTGCTTGACCCGGCTGAAGCGCTCTTCCTCGCACGCGGCAACAAGGTCGCCATCGACGACAAGCGCTGCTGCTGATTCGTGGTAGACGCAGTTGATGCCAAGGACGGCTGTCACGACCAACCAGCCACGCCAAGCCGGAGCTGGCCAAAAGATTCCACAGGCAACACAAAGCCGACACGCGAAAGCTGTGCGTGAAGTCTTGATCTGTTCAACGGTACACTTGCTCCCCCGCGACGGGATCTCCGCTTCTCGCGTCAATCGCTACCAGATAAGCGAACTTCGAACATGTACAAAGTGTCTTTGTTGTCATGTTGGCATGCAAAACGTCGATGCCGGCGCGGCCTTCCAAAGCATGCAGCGACCGCGCGATGGCGAATCACCCCGTATCGTGGAGGACACAGACGATGGCTCGAACAGAGCGGGAGAAAATGGCCGCGGGAGAGTGGTACACATGCATTGACGACGAGCTTGAGCAACTGCGCCAGCGCGCCCGCAATGCGGTCCATCAGCACAACACGATGCCTCCAAGCGAACGCGGCGCCATGGGCGCGGCGCTTGCCGATTTGTTCGGCAGCGTCGGAGAAGAGGTCTTCATCGAGGCGCCGTTTCATTGCGCCTACGGCCTCAATCTTCATTTCGATCGAAACATCTATTTGAACGCGGGTTGCGTCATCCTCGATACGGCCCAGGTTTCAGTCGGTGCCGGCACAATGTTCGGGCCGGGGGTCCACATCTATTGTCCGGAGCATCACGGTGACGTGGAGAAACGGCGCGCCGGGCTTGAGATCGCGCGCCCCATCGAGATCGGCGCGGATGTCTGGGTCGGCGGCCGGGCGGTGATCCTCGGCGGCGTGACGATCGGCGACGGCGCCATCATCGGCGCGGGTTCGGTCGTCACCAAAAGCGTGCCGGCGCACGCGACCGTCGTCGGCAACCCGGCCAAGCCGATTGGCAGACCGCGATAGGCCGACGGGTCTTGGACCATCAACGAGGATCGCAGACGAGCGATCTGCGAGCAACTTCTTGCATCGTCTCGATGTATTGGCCTTGAGACCAACCGCAATCGTGGACAAGCTGTTCCCAGTTGCGAACGGACAACAGCGTCCATAAGAGATCGATCGCCTCCTCCGCCGATCGATCCGGCGACAGCGTGCCGTCCCGCGCCAAGGCGTTCACAGCGGCCTCACAGCCATGGCGCACGGCCTGCATTCTGTCCGACCAGGCGGCGGCGGCTTCTTCGTCCGTGTTCTTCATGGCCAGCAGGGCCTTGGCCATACCGTAGATCTCGGGGATGTAATTTCCCCAGGCCTCGATAAAGGCCGACAGCCGTTCAGCCCCTGTTGCCGCGCTGCGACTTGCCGCAAGCCGCTGGCCGACATTCTTGGCCTCGTCCAGATACCGCGTGGTCGCGACCAGCAGTTCGGCACGCGTCGGAAAATGCAGGTAGACCGCCTGCCGGCTGATACCAGCCTCTCTGGCAATGTCGGCCATGCGGACGCCTTCGGCCTGGCCGGACTCCAGCAGCCGCCAGGCCGCCTCCAGAATTCGCGTTCGCGTCGTCGGTTTTTCACTTGACATGATGTCAATCTAGCGCCACTTGACGCAATGTCAATTGACACGGCGTCAAGTGGCGAAATGTTAAGTGAAAGGAGCAGACGATGACGAAGCGGGTTTTCATCTGGGTTGCCCATCCAAGGGCAGGATCTCTTTGCGAAGGCATTGCCGACGCCTATCAGGCCGGCGTGGAGAAGGCGGGCGGCCAAGTGCGGCGCATGGATCTCGGGACCATGTCGTTTGACATGAACTTCGACGGCTACGGCGATGACGCACCACCGCTGGAGCCGGATCTCGCCGCCTGGCAGGACGCAATCGCGTGGGCCGATCACGTGTTCTTCGTGCATCCCTATTGGTGGGGTGCGATGCCGACAAAGGCGAAGGCCGTGCTCGACCGCGCGCTGACACCGGGATTCGCCTTCAAGTATCACCGCAAGGGTGTGGCCTGGGACAAGCTGCTGGCCGGCAAAACGGCGGACGCGATCATCACCTCCGACACCCCGCCGCTGCTTGACACTTTCCTCTACCGCAAACCGGCGCGCCGGGTGATCAAGAACCAAGTGCTGGGCTTTTGCGGCATCCAGGCGAGGAAGGTCATCCAGTTCGGCTCGGTCAAGCTGGCAGGGCCCGAGAAGATCGCCGGCTGGGTCGGCCGCGCCGAGCGCCTTGGCGCCAGGGCCGCCGCCTGAGCCTGCGTGTGAAACCTCCCCAACCGAAGCCACTGGAGGGAACCATGTTTGCCGATTGGCTACTCTACGCCTGCTTCATGGCCGCAATTGCCAGCGGCCTTGTCGCCGGTGTGTTTCTCACCTTTTCCGACTTTGTCATGAGATCGCTGATCGCTGCCCACCCCGAGGGCGGCATCGAAGCCATGCAGAACATCAACCGCACCGTCTACAGGTCGGTATTCCTGGCTCTGTTCATGGCGATGGCGCCTGTGTCGGTCGCGCTGGCCATCTATGCCAGTCTGGCCGTAACCGGCGCCGCCGCAACCTGGATCATTACCGGTGCGGCGATTTATGTGATCAGCGTCTTTCTGATCACGATTGTCTGCAATGTCCCGATGAACAGGCGGCTAGACCGGATGGACCACGCCGCCCGAGAGACGATCGACTACTGGCGTATCTATGGCTCAGTGTGGACCCGGTGGAACCATGTGCGGACCATCGGATCGCTGGCGACGAGTGTCTGCTTTGTCGCCGCCAGCATCGCGTTGACGCATTAGAACTGGCGGCGATCAGGCGGTTGAAAGACTAAGCCGCGTGTGCTGCGCCTTGGCGATCCGGAACTGCCTGCATCCGAACCCTAGTTCATCTGCATCCGTTCGAGGCGCTGGAACCGGGGTTCGGCGCGCAGACTTGAGAATTCCGGGTAGCCAGCGACCCAGCCAAGAGACACCGAACCCTGATCGGTGCAGTCCTGCAGCACATCTAAGGCCTCGCCGAACATGCCGGTCCGCGCGTACGTACAGGCGACGATCCGACGTGCCGCTTCCGGGCGCTGGGCCAGTGCTTCAGCCAACTCGCGGGCGCGACGAACCTCGCCCTGCGCCATATGGCAAGCGGTCGCGGTGACCATGCCTCGCACGCTGTTGTCGGTGAGGTGGCTGCTCAACCCCAACGCAATGCCAGCCCTCTTCTGCCGCATGGCAGCTTCCTCATGGCGACCAAGGCCGCGCAACGCGGAGGCCGCCAAATGGTGACAGTGATAGTCGTCGCCACCCAAGCGCGCGGCGCGGTCAAGCAGCAGAACGGCGGTTTCGAACTCGCCGGTCATGATGCAAATTCGGCCAAGATAATAGTGCGCGTCGAAAGATGCCGAATCAACCGACAATGCCGCCAGGCACGCCTGCCTGGCCTGGTCCAGCGATCCCGCGCAGAAAAGCGCCAACCCTCTGGCGCACAGGGCCTCGGTGCATTGCGGATCTAGCTCAAGCGCCATTTGGCTGGTGGCCAGCGCTTCGTTGAGGTGATCGCGACCACCACCGTAGAAACCGACGACGTGTGCCAGGATCGTAGCCAACAACGCAGTCGCCGGTGCAAAGTCGGGAGTTTCGCCCATTGCAACACGCAGCAGCTTCATTGCGTCGGTCATTGACGTAAGGCCACCGCGTTCGAACGTATCGTGCGCCGAAAGATATGCGGTGTAGCTGTTGAGCGAGATCGAGGCGGGCAACCCCTTGGCCATGCCGGGCAAAGCTAAGGTCATCGGCTGCTGATCCAACTGATCCCGTCGCACCGGGCAGGCCAGGCGGTAGCCGTGCTTGGGGATCGTCTCGATATGCAGGGCTGCACCACGCTGGTCGCCCAACGCACGCCGAAGTTCGGAAATCGCGTGCGTCAGCACCTCTTCGCCGACGGTAACTGTCGGCCAGACCTGGTCCAGAAGCATGTCGCGGGTGCACACGCCACCCTTGGCGTCGGCCAAGGCGGACAACACGGCTGCGGCTTTCGGCGATATCCGCCGCTCAGCCGATCCGTTCGTCAGGCGCCGTCGATCCGGGTCGAATGTCCAGGCGCCAATCTTCAGGGTCGAGGATTGGTCCATGTCCTATTACAACGTCGATAAGCGTGAATGGTTTGTTAAAGTCAGCTCTCTTAATCGAAGCGGCGCGACGGCGCGAGCGAAAACAGGGCTCAAGGCCTGCCGCTCAAGCAATTGTGTTCAGTAGTTGAATGCTCGCTCGCCAGCGCCGGCGTGTCTGTCAGGGCTCGCCGTCAACGTCAGTGACCACCGTCACGATTGGGATAGAGCCAGAAGGCCAGCAGCCGCGTGAAACGGGGCATGATCACGTAAGTCATTAGGGCCACCACCATCGCCGTTGCCACGGCGGCCCCGAGCAGCGGCGGCAATGCGGCGAAACCAGGGATCAGACCCAGCAGTGCGACGACGGCCTGAATGGTCGGGAACAACGCGACGAATGTCGTAATCGCCATCTTGTAAATCGGCGGCCGGCCTTGGGCATTGGCGGAAACCGGAAGGGTAAACCAGGACTCCAGTCCGGTCAGCCACGTCAGGCGGGCCTTCCCCTCCGTGAACTGGTTGGCGACCTCAATCAGTCTGGTATGAACGTCCGACGCCTCCCAAGCACGCAGGTGCTGCTCGCTGTCGAACAAACAGACTATCCGATAGGCTTGCTGTTCCGGGGGCGACGGGCGGATCACGTGCGAACTGCTGAAGCCTGGCGACTGGTGCATCGCAACCCCAAGCTCCTCAATCACCTTTTCCAACTTGTCTTCGTAACCGGCCTTGGGGACGCGCTCAATGATCTTGATTGCGCTCTGACTACCGTGATTGACGTCGTCTGCCACGCTCCGCCCCTTCATCCCATTGGCGTTGCATTACCGCGCGAACGGTCTAAACGCCGCAACAGATTGATCATGACTGTTGGCGCGTAAGCTCTGTAGCATACCGACAGCACACCTGGCTGGCCAAATGGCCGTGGCTGAACAGACGCTCAATAGCGAGGAAAACATGTCGACGACGCGGATTGGACTTTCCGATCATCCTGGAAAAGTACTGCTGGCCGTCTTGGGCACCGCCGTCGGCGTTAGCGGCACCGCCCTTGCACAAGACGTGCCGCTGTCCGAATGCTTCGACGCCGTCGGAACGTACATCGCGGAAAAGACGGTCGCGTCGGCCGACGCCGGCCCCAGCCTGATATCGCTGACCAACGGTGGCCAAGCCTTCCTGGTCGATGCCAACCAGGCCGGTGTCGAAGACTACGCGCCGTTCTCCGACGGTCTGGGCGCCTGGCGCTGCGTCGCGGCGGACGCGGGCACGATCCACATCCATGCGACCATGATGGACTTTACCTTCATTACCGCGGACCACCCCGAACAGCAGATCGCCCGCCTTGACTACATGATCGCGTACGATCGGGAATCCGAGCTTTTCCAGGGCACGGCGGAGCTTTATTTTCTGGCGCTGCACAGCGACCCGACCGACCGCGACGCCCTGCCGGAGCCGGCCTTGACCATCGACCTGAACGGCGTCCGCGTGACCGCGTTCTGAGGGCACGGCGATACGATAGGACCCTCAACCCTTCAGCGTTTCCGGAAAGGTCGGCGGTCGGCGCGCCTGCGTCGCTTGCTCAAATGCGTAGGCGTACTGGATCAGGCGCCCCTCTTCGAACGGGCCGCCAAAGAAGGACAGACCCACCGGCAGCCCTTTGACGAACCCGGCCGGCACTGTGATGTGTGGATAGCCGGCCACCGCCGGCAGGTGACAGCTGCGCGGCGTCCCCCTGATGATCAGCGTGTCCCCAAGGACAGGATCAACCAGCGATGCGGGGTCGGCGCTGGGAGCGATGATCGCGTGGAGGTCATCCTCACCCAACGCGCGGTCGATGCCCTCGTCTCGCGTTAACCGTATGCACGCGGCTCTTGCCGCCTGGTAGTCCGCCTCCTGCGCCTCACCAAATGCTTCTGCGCGCTCAAGCAACTCTTGCCCAAACAGCGGCATCATGCTGTCGGCGTGCTCGCGATTGAAGGCGATGACGTCGGCCAGGGATCGGACCGGCGCCCTGTCATGGTCGGCCAGATAGCGTGTCACGCCGACCTTGAACTCTCTCAGCATGACAAGACTTTCCGCCCGCGAAACATCAGCCACGGTCGGAAACCGAACTGGGTCGACGATGGTCGCACCTAGGCCCGACAGACGGGCGATCGCCCGCTCTATCACTGCGTCAACCGCGCCATGCCGGCCGAAGAAGTCGCGGGCGACGCCTAGCCTTGCGCCCTCTAGGCCGTTCGGCTGCAGAAACCGCCCGTAATCCGCCGATGCCCGATCGGCACTCGCCTTCGTAACGGGATCGGCCGCATCGGGTCCGGCGATAGCCGTCAATACCGCGGCGGCGTCCGCCACGGTGCGGGCCATCGGGCCGGCGGTGTCCTGCGACGCTGCGATGGGGATGATGCCCGACCGGCTGACCAAACCCAGCGTTGGCTTCAGCCCCACGAGGCCGTTGATCGACGATGGCGAGATGATCGAGCCATCGGTTTCCGTGCCGATCGCAACCGTGCACAGGTTCGCCGCAACCGCGGCACCTGAACCGGAGCTGGAGCCCGAGGGGCTTCGATCCAGCGCGTAAGGATTGCGCGTCTGGCCACCACGACTGCTCCACCCGCCGATGCCATGGCGCGAACGGAAAAAGGCCCATTCGCTCAGGTTGGTCTTGCCCAGCAGGACAGCACCTGCCTCTCGGAGCCGCCGGACCACATGGGCGTCCTGGCCAGCCACATTGCCCTCAAGCGCTAGCGATCCCGCCGTCGTCATCATCGCGTCGCCGGTATCGATGTTGTCCTTGACCAGGATAGGAACACCGTGCAGCGGACCTCTCGGACCGTTTTGGCGCCGTTCCTCGTCAAGCTCTTGCGCAATGGCCAAGGCGTCCGGGTTCACCTCGATCACCGAGCGCAGGGTCGGCCCCGCCCCGTCGATCTCTCCAATCCGACCTAGGTAGGCGCGACAAATGTCGGCCGCAGACGATGTGCCGGTGGCAAAGAGATCCTGAAGTTCGCTGATCGTGAATTCGGCGCTGTTCATGCCTACAATGACCCTGAAATGCCATGATGGTCAGCCAAGCGTGGCCGTTCCTATTCTTTGCATTCCACGCCTGCTTGGCTAGGTTCGATTCTCCGAAATCCGGTCACCCGGCGGTCACTGATTCAAAAAGGGTGTCATGCTCTCGATCATCCGGTCCGAGCTGCCATTCATCGCCGGGGTCGCGACCCTAGCGTTGCTGTGGACTGTCGGATCGGGCCTGCTTGCCGATCTGGAAAACCCGATCGTCACGCCGCTGATCTTTCTTTGGATCTTCGCCGTCATGGTCTGGGGCGCCTTCAGTGTCGTCAGCCATGCCGATGCCCTGGCCGAGCTTCTTGGCGAGCCGCTGGGAACGCTTGTTCTCACCTTGTCGATCGTGGGCATCGAGGTCTCGCTAATCACCGCCATCATGCTGGCCGGTGAAGGCGCGCCGACGCTGGCCCGCGACACCATGTTCGCGGTTTTGATGATCGTGCTGAACGGCATGGTCGGTGTCGCCTTGCTGGTCGGCGGGTTTCGCCACCGTGAACAGACGTTCAATCTTCAGGGTGCCCAGGCCTTTCTGGCCGTCCTGGTACCGCTGTCGGTCGTCATTCTGATCCTGCCGAACTTCACAGTCTCAACGCCCGACCCGACGCTGTCGCCCCTACAGGCGACGCTCTTTGCCCTGTTCACGCTTGCCCTCTACGCGGTTTTCCTGGCGATCCAGACGGTCCGCCACCGCAGCTTCTTTGTGCAGCCCGGCACGGATGTGACGGTGGAAAGCCGCGCCGATGCCATTCATCGCGATCGCCCGGCCATCACCCGGACGCCGGGCTATCACGCCGTGTTTCTGGTGCTGACGCTGGTTCCTATCGTTTTGCTTTCAAGGGATCTGGCGGTTTTGGTCGATTTCGGCATTGAGACCCTTGGCGCCCCGGCGGCACTGGGCGGCGTTCTGATCGCGTCGCTGATTTTGGCGCCCGAGGCGGTTTCAGCCCTCAAAGCCGCGCGGGCAAACCATCTTCAGCGCTCGGTCAACATTTGTCTCGGCGCCTCGCTGTCGACGATCGGCATGACCGTGCCGGCCGTGCTCGTGGTCTCCCTCATAACCGGCCAAGAGCTGTTGCTGGGCCTGTCGCAGGTCGGAATGCTGCTGCTTATTCTGACCCTTCTGGTCTGCATCATGACGTTCGGCGGCAGACGCACAAACATGCTGCAAGGTGCGGTCCATCTCGTCCTATTCCTGGTGTTTCTGGTGCTGACGATCGTGCCTTAACCCGATGCTTTTTGGCCAGCCCAGACGCTGATCGGGGTCGCTCAGCTGTCGCTGTCCGCCCGCTTCATGACCAGAAAGAAGAGCCCTCCGAGCCCGCCGCCGGCCAAGAGCCCGATGCCCAGACCCCAAGGCAAACCGCTGACGCCCCAGCCGAGATGGCCGACGACCGCGCCAAGTATCGCCAGCATAAATGGCGCCAAACATCCAAGGGCCGCCATCGCACTCTCCTATGCCGCAGCGTGTGTCGAGAAAGACTGGGCAAGTCGCGGATGAAGATCAACAGGCCAGTCGAGCAAATTCCCGACATGGTCGAAACCACCCTGCGTTCAACCACTGCCGCGCGATCGCCATCGATCCGCCCGCACCGCGCCGCATTCCAAAGCTACTGAAGGACTGCGTTGCCGGTCACCCGACGGTGGCCCGCGAGACGCTCAAGGGTGTCGACTTGGGGGGACATCCGGCGGTCTGGCCGCGACGACAAGGTCAACACCGCGCCATTGCGCCCTGGCCGGCGCAAACCCCCACACGATAGCAACAGGCAGATGTCAGATGATCAAAAACAATGGGCGAACTGCATCCATCGGCAGGCCTCTCGTGACCGCTACAGCAGCCCTGTTGGCCATATTGGCCCTGGCGGCCTGCGATGAGGGCGCAACGGGCGGTGGCGAAGACCCCGCGGCCACGGAATCGCCGGCTCCGTCGGACACCACAACGTCGCAATAGGCATCGCATCGGTGCCGGCCGCCGGGTCCCGATCGACCGGCGGCCGGCGCCAAAAACTGCGCCGCGATCCGGCCCCGAGCTTGGATGTATCGCAGGGCGTTGCTCGAGACCTGCGGCACCTTGCTTTCCCTTCCTTCACACATTGGTAGCTCAGATTTGCTACCAAATCGCTCGCGCGTCCGCTAAATACCAGAGACTTCAAACCTCCCGGGAACGGAATCGATGAGAATTCGAAACGGCACCATGACGGCAATCGCCGCCGCCTTGCTTTCGCTTTCGCTGGCGGCCTGCGACGGCGACGACAGCGCCGAGGATACCGCCAACGATGAGCCGACCGCCGAGGAGGCATCGGACGACATCGAAGACGCCCAGGAAGAAGGCCAAGAGGCTTTGCAGGAGGCCGGGGAAGCGGCCGACAGCGCCGGCGAAGCCGCCGAGAGCGCTGGCGAGGCTGCCGAGGAGGAGGGCGAGCAGGCCGCCGACGAGGTTGCCGAAGAGGGCGAACAGGCATCCGACGAGGCCGAGGACGCCGCTGACAATGCCGGCGAGGCTGTAGAGGACGCCGCAGACGAGGCCGGCGATGATGGTGAGCAGGCCGCCGACGAGGTCGAAGACGCGGCTGAGCAGACGGGCGACGCCGTGGAAGACGCCGGCGAGACCGCGGCCGACCAGGTTGAGGATGCCGCCGATCAGGCGGACGAGGCCGTCGAGGACGCGGCGGACGAGGTCCGTGAGCAGGGCGAGCAGGCCACCGATGCCGTCGAGGATGCCGCCAGCGATGCGGTCGAGCAAGGCCAGCAATTGCTTCAAGAGGGGGGCGAGGCAGCCTCCGATGCCGCTGAAGATGTCAGCGAACAGGTTCAGGATCTGTTGGAGCCGGCCGTGGAACCGTCCACCGACGGCGATGGCTCTGCGTCGGACGCCGATGGCGACGGTACCGATGAAACGTCCGATGGGGATGCGAGTTCCGATGACTCATCCGACCAATCAGACGAACCGGCCAGTACCAATAGCGGCAACTAACGCCTAAGGCAGATAGCGGAAAACGAGGCCCAGCGCCGCGCAGATCCCCAGCGTGCTGATGATGCCCAGACGGGCAACAAAAAGGCTGACGCACGCAACGGCGAACAAAAGCGCGGCGCCGGGGTCGATCGTCCCCAGCCGGGGTACAAGAAGGCTTACCGGCCCCCAACGCGCGGTCACCAACTCCGCGAATACCACGTGCAGGCCGAACCACAGGGCGAGGTTGGTAATGACACCGACCACCGCCGCCGTAATCGCCGACAGCGCACCCGCCAGACCCGGGTTGCCGCGCAGCCGTTCGACATGGGGCGCCCCGGCCATGATCCACAGAAAGCATGGCGCGAAGGTCACCCACAGGGTTACGACGGTCGCCCCCAGCGCAAGACCGGTGCCGCCGGGCCAGCCGGCCAGAAAGCCGACAAAGACCGTGACCAGGATCAACGGGCCAGGCGTGGTTTCGGCAAGCCCCAACCCGTCTGCCATTTCGCCGGCAGTCAACCAGCCATAGCTTTCGACCGCTTGCTGGGCCATGTAGGCCAACACTGCATAAGCGCCACCAAAGGTCACGACCGCCAGCTTGGAAAAGAACCAGCCGAGCTGTGCCAGGATATGGCCGGGACCCAAGAGCAGGACAAGCAGCCCAAGCGGCGCGAGCCAGATGGTCAGCCATAACAGGGTCGTACTTAGGGTCTGCCGCCACGAGACGGCAGGTTCACCGGCCGCGATTTCGACCGGGCCCGGCGCTGCGCCACCATTTCGGGCGGCGAAGAAGCCGAGCACACCGGCCGCCAGAACGACCAGCGGAAAGGCCACGTCGAATGCCGCGATCGCGATCAGCGCCGCAAACGCAATGGCGAGACCCAGGCGCCGTTTCAGTGCACGACGCGCGATGCTGATCAGGGCCTGGATGACGATCGCCAGCACGGCCGCCTTGACGCCCAGAAACAGGGCGCCGACGATGCCGGTGCCGCCGAACACGGCATAGATCCAGGTCAGCGCGACAACCACGACGGCGCCGGGCAGCACGAACAGCAATCCGGCGACAAGCCCACCGCGCCAACCATGCAGCAGCCAGCCGGAATAGGTCGCCAGTTGCATGGCCTCCGGACCCGGCAACAGCATGCAGAAGTTAAGGGCGTGCAGAAAGCGCGGTTCGGACAGCCAGCGCCGTTCTTCCACCAGCATCCGATGCATCAAGGCGATCTGCCCTGCGGCACCACCGAATGAGATGAAGCCGATCCTGAGCCAAACGGCGAAGGCCTCGGCAAACGGCACCTGGGCCGCCCCACCGTCGCTGTCTGGCGTCGCAGGATTTGGGGGCGTTGGGGCGCGTTCGCCCATCGGGTCGCTCTCCGTTACGAAAACGGCGGAGCGACAGGATATCGGCCGCCCTTGGCCATCCTGATTTTACCCTCTTAAGAGGGTCAGGAGCAATGATCGGGAAGCTGTGATGGGCGCCAGATTGCCTATTGTTTGCCGGCCTCTAGCCTCTAAACCCGGCCCCGAACCGCCCACGCCCGCGCGGTCAAATGGATGCTGCCGTCCGGCTCGATCGGTAGGCGTTCGCTCAGCACCTGGCGCAGCCGATCGCGTGTCTCCGCTTGCAAGGAGCCACAGTAGGCCGGGGCGCCGCCCTGCCCGCCCAGGAACGGTTGCCAGAAATCGTCGAAATCCTGGAACGGAGTTGGCACCTCGATGGCGCTGACCTCAACGTCTTCCAGGCCGGCAGCGGCAAACAGCCGGCTCAGCGCTTCGGGGTCGCAAATCGCGAAGCGCTGGCCCTGGTCCCAACGCTCGGCCGCCGGATCGACCTGGCGCGCGGCATCCCAGAATTGGCGCATCATCTGCATGCCGTCGGCATAGTCCCAGACATAGACACCAACTGTCCCGCCCAGCCGCGCGATCCGCCGCATCTCAGCCACCACGCCCGTGTGGTCGGGAATGAAATTAAGCATCAGGCCCGAAACCGCCGCGTCGACCGTCGCATCGCCGATGGGCAGGGAGAGGCCTTCGCCCCGCTCAAACCGCACGGTGTGACCGGCCAAACGCTCGTTGGCCAAGGCCAAGAAGCTATCGGACTTGTCGACGCCGACGAGTGACGCTGGCGCAGCGCCCCTCACGATCGCCTGGCACAACACGCCCGTGCCGCAGCCCACATCGGCCCAATCCAGACCAGCCGGCAGGCCCAACCACGCAACGAACGCCTCCCCGACCAGGCGGCTCCAGCGGCCCGCATAGCGGTCGTAGGCGGCGGCCGAGTTCCAGTTCTCCATAGCCGTGATCATCGAGCGAAAATGGCGGAGCGGCAAGGGGTTGTGGCCAATTCCGCCACGGCCTCGAAATGGATCACCGTACCGGTACGTCTCCGATTACCACCTGACATCAAGGGGTCCCATCCGCCTTCCCCAATCACGCGGTTTTCACGAACATGGCCGAATCTACGGAGGCTCGAACGAGGCTCCGGGCATCAGAGGAGGATTTTCAATGAGGCGTCGCCTATATGCGATTGCCGCTGCCGTGGCCGTTCATTTGGTCGCAGCGCCGACAATCGCGTTCAGCCAGCCGGGATCTGATCCCACCACAGTGCCCGGCTTCCTCTGTCTGGGCGATGACGTTCCGGTCACAACCTCCGACGCCGTGCGCGCGACGATCGCCGCCTTACCCGACGCAACGGAGGTGACGTTCACCGAGACCTATCGCGACTTCGAACGGCCTGGGCGCGTCGTCCATGCCGACGGTCAGGTCATGATGATCCAATGGACCTCCGGGTCGCCGAACCGTGGCGAGTTGGTTGAGCGGTTCTTCTATGACGATGACACGCTGGTTTGCGGCGAAACTCGGTTCACCGAACCGCCAGCCCTGCAGGAGCGCGGCGCAGACCAGCCCGGCATCATTCGCGCCTGGATTACCCCGGGCGAAGCCTTCCGGGCGGAACGCAACGGCGAGCCGCTTGGCGACGGCGGCTTTGCCTATGCCGACGAGATGGAGGGCAGCGGCTATGACAGCTACGATCGCTTCGCCTCCGCCGTCGCCGGGTCCGAGGCCGAAAGCCGCTACATGCCGCTCGCCTGCAAGGACATGATCGAGACCTATGAGGCAAACATGGGCGGCGCCTTTGCGTGCGGTGCGATGGCCGGCTATGAGGTCCATTTGATTGAGGAGGACCTGCGCCAGGCCCTGCGGCTAGTCCGGGATGGCGAAGCCACGACGATGTGGATACCCGCCCCGGGGTTCACACGATTCGGGCCGATGCTGGAATGGCGCGGCGCGCCGGACGAGGGCGGCAACTTCGATCCAGAGGCGCTGATCGTGCGCGTGTTTGTCGATCAGGGCGATGGCACGGAGGAACAGCGCTTGGCCATCGGCCGCTTGTGGGGCGCCCGCCCCTGCTTTGACGCCTGGGTGGACGTCGCCGGCAACCCCGATCACAACGAGGATGCACGGCTGCTGGCCGACAGCCCGCCGCTCTACCTCATCGCCTGTGATCCGCCGGATTTGGCAGATGATGCCCCACAAAAGGTGGATTAGCCGGGGTCCCGCCCAAACCCCAGCAATGTCTCGACGATAAGGGGGTTCACGACCTCCGCATGGGTCATGGGGCTCAGGTGCCCAGCAGCCTTGACCTCGCTAAGCCGCGCATCCGGTAACGCCGCCAACAGCACATCCGTGACACGGCCGGCGGCCAGCGTGGTGTGTTCAGCGCGGATGAAGTGGATCGGCGCCGCGATGTTACAAAAGTCGTCGGCCCGTACCGAACTGGTCAGCAGAGCGCGCCATTCGTCGGCGATCTTCGGCATGGTGCCGATGATCGCGGCGCGCGTGGACTCTGGCATCGCCGCCCAGGCCTTCGCGCCGACCCAGTACCCCATGAAGCCGTCGGCAGCCGCGATGAGGTCACCCCGATCGACATGGCCGATATGGGTCGTGGCCACTGCCTCGATTTCGGTCCAGGCTTCGGTCTCTCCCGCCGCCCGCAACACTTGGAACAGCACGGGCTCGATCGCAATAACGCCGCGCACCCGGTTGTCGAAAGCACGCGCGGCACCAAGCGCCACGGCGCCGCCGTACGAGTGGCCAACCAGATAGACCGGCTGGTCGAACTGGTCGAGTAGAGCGCCGACCAGCGCGACCTCATGGTCGGGCGAATACCCAGCCATGTCACGGCGGCCCGTCCCGCCATAGCCGATCAGATCGGGCGCGAGAAAACGATAGGAAGACACATGGCCCTCGATCAGCGGGCGCCACTGGCGGGACGATGCGCCACTGCTGTGCAGCAACACCACGATCGGACCTGCGCCTTGATCGACATAGCTGATGGTCAATCCATCGGAGACAAGCTGGGGCAAAACAGCAGATTCCTTAGCAACGAGCGTGTGGCGCGACGCTGATTTTGCTCGCGTTAAACAAGCGTCAACTGAAGCGCGGATCGCCTCGATCGGAGGGCTCCGGCTTCAATCCGCACGACAGACGCCGCCGTATAGCGGGCCGGACCTGAAATCAACATCGACGAATTCACGTCCGCTTCGAAGTCCGCAACGTGTTTAGGGCTTCACCACCAAGACTATGAGCCCTCAGACCTCGCGGACGAACC
>JBCBSH010000056.1:0-21407 GCA_039819285.1 Pseudomonadota bacterium | reverse complement strand
GGGCTCTTGCGCGCGATGACGCCAAGACGGCGATGATCTTCTGGGGCATATGTGCGGGCGATGGTGCGGATCGTCGCCGCGTCGATGCCGCAGATCGGCGCCATTTCCTCCGGCGAGAAGCCTTCGGCGTTGTCCTTCAGCGCTTCGTAACTCTCGGTAAAGCCGGCGACATACTGGGCGTCGACCAGATCCTCCTCGATGATCGTATGGATCATGGCGTTCAACAGCGCCACGTCGGTGCCCGGCCGGAACTGTAGGCGGTGGGTCGCATGGCGGCTCAAGGTCTGGCCGCGCGGGTCGGCAACGATCAAGGTCGCGCCGTTCTTGGCCGCGTTCTTGATGTAGGTGGCGGCGACCGGATGGTTGACCGTCGGGTTGGCGCCGATCACGAAAATGACCTCGGCGTTGGCGCATTCGGCCACCGGGGCCGTCACGGCGCCCGAGCCGATCGTTTCCATCAGGGCCGCGACGGAGGAGGCGTGGCAGAGCCGGGTGCAATGGTCGACATTGTTGGTGCCGAAGCCGGTGCGCACCAGCTTTTGGAACAGATAGGCCTCCTCGTTCGAGCCCTTGGCCGATCCGAAGCCCGCCAGTGCCTCGGACCCAACTTCGTCGCGGACGCGCTTCAGGCCGCCGGCCGCTCGCTCCAACGCCTCATCCCAGGTCGCCTCGCGGAAATGGGTCCAGGGATTGGCCGGGTCGACCACGGTGTCCGGCGTCTTCGGCGCGTCATCCCGGCGGATCAGCGGCGTCATGAGCCGGTGCGGATGGGACACGTAGTCAAAGCCGAAACGGCCCTTCACGCACAGCCGGTTGTGGTTGGCCGGGCCGTCCCGACCATCGACCGACAGGATGCGGTCGTCCTTGACGTTGAACGTCAACTGGCAGCCGACCCCGCAATAGGGGCACAGCGAGGCGACCTGCCGGTCCGGCTCGGCGGCTTTGCGGCCCGCGTCGTCGAGGATCGAGGCCGGCAGCAGGGCGCCGGTCGGGCAGGCCTGCACGCACTCGCCACAGCCCACACAGGTGCTGTTGCCCATCGGGTCGTCGAAGTCGAACACGATCTTCGACCCGACACCCCGCGCGGCCATGCCGATCACGTCATTGACCTGCACCTCGCGGCAGGCCCGGACGCACAGATTGCAATGGATGCAGGCGTCTAGCTGGACGGCCATGGCCGGATGGCTGCGGTCCGGCGCCGGCTCGGTCGGTTGCGGCGGCAGGCGGCTGGCGTTTAGGCCAATCCGGTTGGCCCATTGCCAGAGATCGCTGTCCGGATCGTGGGTTGCGTCGCGGGTCGGCTGGTCCGCCAACAGCAGTTCAAAGACCATCGCGCGGGATTTGTGCGCCCGGTCGCTGGCGGTGTGAACCACCATGCCCGGCTCCGGCTTGCGGATACAGGAGGCGGCCAGAACCCGCGCACCGTCGATTTCCACCATACAGGCGCGGCAATTGCCGTCCGGGCGGTAACCCGGCGCGTCCTTGTGACAGAGATGCGGGATCTCGATGCCCAGCCGTTGGGCCACCTGCCAGATGGTTTCGCCGTCCCGCGCGGTAACCGGCTGTCCATCAAGAGTAAACTCCACGCCCTTTGCCATCAGGAATTCTCACAGTTCGGTGACTGGCGTTGCAGGCATGCCCTGCGGCGATACATCGAAACCATCGTAGCAAAGATGGGCCCTTTATGGCGCGACTCTTAGCACTGACGACCGCGACGCCGCCCCACCGCGTCAAGCAATCCGAAGCAAAGGCCGTCGCGCGCGAGCTTTATGGCCGCCAACGCCCCGACATCGACCGCTATCTGCCGGTGTTCGACAATGCCGGCATCGACAGCCGCGCGCTGGCGATGCCCATCGACTGGTACCTGGAACCGCATGGCTGGCGCGACCGGAACGAGGTCTACGCAGGCTGTGCGATCGATCTGTTGGCGCAAACCGCCGTCGCGGCCTTGGACCAGGCCGGTTTGCGCGCGGATGAGGTGGACGCATTGGTGGTGGTGTCGTCGACGGGCGTCTCCACGCCATCGCTCGACGCTTTCTTGATGGATCGGTTGCCGTTCCGGCGCGATGTGCTGCGGCTACCGATCTTCGGCCTGGGCTGCGCCGGCGGTGTCTCCGGCCTGGCCCGCGCCGCCATGATGGCCCGCGCGATGCCAGGGTCCAACGTGCTGCTGCTTGCCGTGGAGCTGTGCAGCCTGGCCTTCCGCGTGGACGATGCCAGCAAGGCCGGCATCGTCGCCGCCGCCCTGTTCGCCGATGGTGCCGCCGCCGCCATCGTGCGCCATGACGAGGCGGAGGACGGGCCTCGCCTGGTTGCCTGGGGCGAGCATTGCTGGCCGTCGACCTTGGATATCATGGGCTGGCGCGTCGAGGATGACGGGCTCGGCGTCATCTTCGCGCGCTCCATCCCCCATCTGGTTCGGCAACGCTTCGTCGACGCGCTGGACGGCTTTCTGGCGCAGCAATCGCTGGGGCGAGATGGCTTGGACGGCTATGTCTGCCATCCGGGCGGCGCCAAGGTGCTGGCCGCCTTGGAGGACGAATTGCAGGTCGCCGCACCCGGGCTCGTGGCGGAACGCGCGGTGCTGGCGGCCCATGGCAATATGTCGGCGGTGACCGTCCTATTCGTTCTGGCCCAGCGGCTGGGGCACGGCATTGCCGGCCGGCATGCGCTGACCTCGCTGGGGCCGGGCTTCACGGCCGCCTTCGTGCTGGCGGACTTCTGACCGATGCCCATCTTTCCCATCCTGCTCCTGCTCGTCGCCTTGCAACGGGTCGCCGAACTGGCCTACGCCAGACGCAACGAACGCCGTCTCCGCCAGCGCGGCGGCGTCGAGGTTGGTGCCGCCCACTATCCCCTGTTCATCCTGCTGCACGGATCATGGCTGATCGTCCTGGCCCTGGCCGTGCCATGGGACGTACCGGTCAGTTGGCCGCTGATCGCCGCTTTCCTGGTCCTACAGGCCGGCCGCGTCTGGGTCATCGCCAGCCTCGGCCCTTACTGGACGACGCGGATCATCACCGTGCCCGGCGCCCCGCTGGTCCGATCGGGACCCTATCGCTGGCTGAAACACCCCAACTATCTGGTCGTGGCGCTGGAGATCCCGTTACTGCCCCTGGTGGCCGGTCAGGTCTGGCTGGCGGTCGGTTTCGGCATCGCCAATCTGGCCCTGCTGGCCTGGCGCATTCGGGTCGAAAACGGCGCGTTGGCGGAACGGGACTCAACCCCGGCCAGCGCGTGGGAAGGTGGCTGACCGGTCGGGCAAGCCTGTGCCTGGCCGCCAGCGCTTGTGTCCTGTTGGCGCCAACGCGACAAGCGCAATGCCATAGGGCAGGGCAACCAGCACCAGCGCCGCCACGGCCAGCATGGCCCAAGGCGCGCCGGCCAGGATCCAAGCTGTCCCCACCATCAAGAGCACTGGCCAGTGGAATGCGAAAATCCACAGCGAGTTGCGGCCGAACCAAGCCAGTCCCGGCATCACCGAAGACCTTGCCAGGGTGAGGTAGCCGATCGCGATCAATCCGGCAGCCAGCACCTGCCACAGCGGCACCAACAAGCTCGGCGGCGACCAGGACAGCCAGTCGCTGGGCATCACGCGTGCCTCCGGCAGCAGAGCCAGCGCCAGGCCAGCCACCAGCGCAACGGCTGCGGCCGGGATCGGCACCCGTCCAAGCCACGGTCGTGCCAGATACCCCGCTACCATCGCCGCCACAATGCCCTGGTCCGCGATTGCGAGGGACGCGGTCGCCGCGCACGCCAATACGATCGCGGGCCAAGGGCCAGGCAGTGTGCGTGCGAACGCCAGCACCAGCCAGCCAAGAATGAACCAGGGCACGCACCACAGCGGTGGCCAGGCGCCGGAAACGTGGTCGATGCGCTCGGCGACGAGGCTGGCATACTCGATGCCCAGCGCCAGGCGGCCAAGGTCAATCCAACCCGGGTCGGCGAGCCAGTAGCGTTCGGCCGGGTTGGCGAAAGGCAGCGCGGAGGCGAGGCGCGCCATCCGATCGCCTTCGACGGCGCCAAGCGAAAAAAGCGCAAACGTCAGTATCGCGCCAATCAGCGAGACGACCGCAAGGCGCACACCGCGGCGCCCAAGCCTGGCCCCGGTACGGCGCGGAACCGTCAGGCCGCTCAAGAAGGCAAAGACGACAACCGCCTGGACGTTGGCGACGAACAGGGCGGCGAGATTCGCTTCGCCGCAGCCGATGAAATTCGGGCCAAGAGCATCACACCTCAGATAGGCCACGCGCGGCGCAAACAGCATCACCGCGTGGCTCGCGACCACCGAGATGATGCACAAGCCCCTCAGATCATCAATGACGCCGATCCGCCCGGCGGGTCTGCGTTTGTCATCCATCATGGTCTGGGCGGCGGGATGCGCACTTTCGTTCGGCACGCAATACGCCCGCGTCTCAACGGCCGTTAGTCCACATCGTGGACCGACAGGTCCAAGGTCCCATCTGTCCCGATAGTGATGTGTAGCGCGGTTTCCTCGATCGCCTCGATCGTTCCAGCGATTTCTTCCTCCATCACGACTTGAGACAGGATGGCGCCATCGTCATCGACGATCGATACAAACACGATGTTCTCGACCGCGCCGCCATTGGCCGGATCGTAAAACCAGAACAACCCTTCATCGGCGAGTGCTGCCCTCGCATCAACCGGGACCGATGCGCCGCGCACGGGAGACAGTGCCGAATTCTCACCGACCGTTTGCCATTGCAACTGGACGAGGTTGCCAGAGAGGTTAGTTACGAGGACTGGCGGATCCACCGAAGGCGGAAACAAGTTGTTTGCAGCAATGCTGGGCACATGGGTCAGGCTGCTGGTCAGCAGCACGGCACATGAGAGCCCGATGACCGGGAACATTTCAGCACGGAAGGTCATGACAATGGTCTCCTGATGGTCCGCCTTTTCCTCGATGGTTTGCGACATTGACCACGATCGCTCACCCGCGATCGGTTAGCCCGCGTCTAGGATCGCCAGGGTCAATGCCCCATCCATCTCAATCGTGATGTGGAGCGCGGTTTCCTCGACCGTCTGGAGCGTTCCGGCTATTTCCTCTTCCATCACCACTTGGCTTAGGATGGCGCCGTTGGCATCGACGATCGATACGAACACGATGTTTTCGACCGCGCCGCCGTCGGCCGGATCGTAAAACCAGAACAGTCCCTCCTCGGCGAGAGCCTCCGTCGCACTCTCAGATATGGTCGCACCGCGGACTGGCGATAGCGCCGCGTCGGGCTGGACGGTCTGCCATTGAAGCTCGACAGGGGCGCCGGAGAGGTTGGTGACGAAGACCGGCGGATCCACAGATGCAGCAGCCGCGGCAGCCGCGGGCGCATTGAGCAAACTACCCGTCACGAGCACGGTGCATAGGAGCGCGGTGACTGGGAACCATTCGGCACGGAAGGTCATGGCGTTGATCTCCTGACGGTCCGCTGTCTCATCAATCGCTCGTGACTTTTTACCATAATCTCGGCCAGGCGGTCAGCTAGTCCACATCTCGGATCGCGAGGGCTAGTTCTCCATCCAACTCAATCGTGATGTGGAGCGCGGTTTCCTCGACCGCCTCCAGCGTTCCGGCAATCTGCTCCTCCATCACCACTTGGCTTAGGATGGCGCCATCGTCATCGACGATCGATACAAACACGATGTTTTCGACCGCGCCGCCATCGGCCGGATCGTAAAACCAGAACAGTCCCTCCTCGGCGAGAGCCTCCGTCGCACGCTCCGGTATGGTCGCACCGCGGACTGGCGATAGCGCCGTGTTGGGCTGGACGGTCTGCCATTGAAGCTCGACAGGGGCGCCGGAGAGGTTAGTGACGAAGACCGGCGGATCGGCACGGCGACCGAACATCGCATCGGCTGGCAGATTGCTCAGGCTGGCGGTCAGCACGACGGCGAACAAGAGCGCGGTGATCCAGACCGTTTGTCTGCTGAAGGGCATGGCTATGATCTCCGTATCGTCCGCTTGTCGATCGCTAGCGAGCGATCTTGCACCATGACATCTCGCCGGCAGTCCGCTAGTCCGCATCTTGGATCGAGAGCGTTAACTCACCGTCCGTCTCGATGGTGATGTGCAGCATGGTTTCCTCGACCGCCTCCAGAGTTCCGGAGATCTCCGCCTCCATCACCACCTGCGACAGAATTGTACCGTCAGCATCGACGATCGATACGAACACGACGTTCTCAACCGCGCCGCCATCGGCAGGGTCATAAAACCAGAACAAGCCTTCGTCGGCGAAAGCTTCGATCGCATCAACCGGAACCGATGTGCCGCGCAAAGGCGACAGCGCCGCGTTCGGCTGCACTGTTTGCCATTGAAGCTCGACCGGGTCGCCGGACAGGTTGGTGACGAGGACAGGTGGATCCATGCCCACCGGATTGGCGGCGGCGCCGGGCTTACTGAGCAGGCTGGCGGTAACTAGCACGGTGCATAGGAGCGCGGTGGCCGGCAACCACTCGGAACGGAACAGCATTGCTATGGTCTCCCAATGGTCTGCTTTCTGATCGCTTGCAGTGGTCTTCTACCTTAACCTCTTGCCCGCAATCGGTTACTCCGTATCTTGGATTGAGAGCGTCAACGTCATATCCGCCTCGATGGTGATGTGAAGCGCGGTTTCCTCGACTGTCGCCAGCGTTCCGGCGATCTCCTCCTCCATCACGACTTGCGACAGGAACGCGCCGTCGGCGTCGACGATCGAGACAAACACGACGTTCTCGACCGGGCCTTCGTCGGCAGGGTCGTAAAACCAAAACAGGCCTTCCTCGGCGCGCGTTGCCATCGCATTCTCGGCGATCGTCGCGCCACGGATCGGCGACAGCGCCGAGTCTGGCTGGACGGTTTGCCACTGAAGCGCGACGGGGGCGTCGGAGAGGTTGGTGACGAAGACTGGTGGATCCACTGATGCGGCCTCCGTAGCAGCGGCCGCGGCCACATTGGTCAGGCTTCCAGTTGGCAGCAGGGCGACCATTAGCGCGGCTATCGGAAACCGTTGGGTCGGACGGGGCATGGCTCTCGTCTCCTTATGGTCATTCGGTTGGTCACTGGCAAACGCTCCTGAACCACGACCTCGTGATGCGCTCGGTTACTCCGCATCGCGGACCGACAGGGTCAATGATCCGTCCGCGTCGATGGTAATGTGCAGCGCCGTCGCCTCGACCGTCGCCAGCGTCCCGGCGATCTCTTCGTCCATCACCACCTGGGACAGGATGGCGCCGTTGGCGTCAACGATCGACACGAAGACGACATTCTCAACGGGGCTCTCACTTGCGGGGTCGTGAAACCAGAATAGCCCTTCATCGGCGAGAGTGGCCGACGCGCCCACAGCGATGGTCGCCCCGCGAGGCGGTGACAGCACGGTGTTCGGCACCACGGTCTGCCATTGCAGCTCGACGGGGTTGCCGGAGAGGTTGGTGACGAAGACCGGAGGATCAGCCCGGGAATACACGTTCAGCATGCCGGCCGCCGGCAAACTCGACAGGCTGCCGGCTAGCAGTACAGCGCACACGAATAGAGCAATCGCAAGTCTCGGGCTGCCGGTGAGCATCGTTCTCTCCTCCTGGTCGTGGACCCAATGGTTACCGAAGACCGATCGTGGGGCTAGCTTCGCTGGTTCGCATCGCGGATCGCAAGGGTCAAAGCACCGTCCACCACAACGGTCGCCAGCGTTCCGGCGATCACTTCTGCCTGCCCCGGTATCGCGCCGTCGGCGAAATCGATCGGGAGGGCGGCCAGCAGTTCCACCGGCAAGAGCGCGGATACTCTAGGCTGAAACGGCACAGCACTTATTTCAATGTCGTCGGCGATCGGCCGGACCGTCATTCGAAAAACCAAGAACGGCTGGTCAGCTCAGCCCACCTAAAAATACTTAAACACACACATCAGCGGATTGGGGGCCGCCTGGCCCAGGCCGCAGATCGAGGCGTCGCGCATGGCGTCGGACAGCTCGGTCAGAAGCGGTTCGTCCCAGTCGTCATGCTGCATCAGCATCAGCGCCTTTTCCGTGCCCAACCGGCACGGCGTGCATTGGCCACAGCTTTCGTCGGCGAAGAAGCGCATGAGGTTGCGCGCGATCTCCCGAACATCGTCCTGGTCGGAAAACACGATGACCGCGGCGGAGCCGATCAGGCAGCCATGCGCCTCCAAGGTTCCGAAATCGAGCGGGATGTCGTCCATCGACGCCGGCAGAATGCCGCCGGACGCGCCACCCGGCAGGTAGCCGGCGAACCGGTGCCCGGGCGCCATGCCGCCGCAATGCTCGTCGATCAACGCGCGCACCGTGATGCCTGCCGGCGCCAGCTTCACCCCCGGCTCCGCGACACGCCCCGACACGGAAAAGCTGCGCGGCCCCTTGGCGCCGTTCACGCCCTGGCTGGCGAACCAGTCAGCGCCCTTTTCGACCACGTCCCGAACCCAGAAAAGCGTCTCGACATTGTGTGACAGGGTGGGCCTGCCGAACAGGCCGACTTCCGAAACGTAGGGCGGGCGATGGCGGGGCAGGCCGCGCTTGCCCTCGATGCTGGCCATCATCGCGGACTCCTCGCCGCAGATATAGGCCCCCGCACCGCGTCTCAGGTAAACCGACGCGCCGCCAGTCAGACCGGCGTCTTCCAGCGCCGCCAGTTCCCGGGTCAGGATGGTCAAACCCGCCGGGTATTCGTCGCGGACATAGACATAGATCTCGTCCAAATCCACCGCCCAGGCGGCGATCAGCATGCCCTCCAGGAACCGATGCGGGTCGCTTTCCAGAAAGAAGCGGTCCTTGAAGGTGCCTGGTTCGCCCTCGTCAGCGTTGACCGCCATCAGGCGCGGCTTCGACGTTTTCGCCACCGCACGCCACTTCAGCGCCGTCGGAAAACCAGCGCCACCGAAGCCGCGCAAGCCCGCCTCGTCGATGACCGCGATGATCTCCTCCGGCGAGCGCCGCCCCTCGCGGCACGCGCGCAACAGGCCGTAGCCGCCCGCCGCGCTGTAGGCGGCAAAATCCCTGTAGGCCGGGATCTCGGGCGAGAGTTGCCCGTGCGCCACGGCGTCGACGATCTTGGCCTCGCTCGCATGGTCGAGATGCCGATGGCCGACCTCGGCGACCGGCGCGGTTGCGCAGCGGCCCATGCACGGCGCGCGCATGACCCGGACATCTGGCCCCAGCGTGTCGGTTAGCCGGTCGGCCAGCGTCTCGCCGCCCATCATGGCGCAGGTCACGCTGTCGCAAACCCGGACCGTCAATGGGGCCGGGCTCTCGCCATCCGCCAGCACGTCGAAATGGGCGTAGAAGGTGGCGACTTCATAGACCTCGGTCAGCGACAGGTCGCTGGCCTCCGCCAAAGCGGCCAGGTGCCGGTGGAACAGGGCACCATACCTGTCCTGCAGTCGATGCAGGTTCTCGATCAGCAGATCCGGCCGCAGCCTGGCCTCAGGATCGTCCGCCGCCACGACGGCACGCATCTCCGCCAGCGCCTGGTCGTCGACCTGCCGTCCCTTCGGAAAGGGTCTGGCGCCGCGCCCGCGCCGGGCAAAGGGGACACTTGTCGAAGTGTTGGCCATCGTCGATGATCTTCAGACCGCCCCGACCACTTCCAGCGCGACGCGATCGGCATTGATCACCACCTTGCCGCGATGTTCGAAATTGACGGTGATGGTTGAGCCGATGGCCGATTGGATCTGGCCGATGCCCCAATCCTCGGCTTGCGGATGTCGCACCAGCGTGCCAGGAACCAGGCTTTCGATCATGACTGCATCCTTTGCTCATAGCGGCCGCGGCGGCGGCTGGCGGAACAGTCTGATCGTAGGTCGCGGCCAACAGGATCGCCAGCCCTCCATTGCCTATGGGCAATTGGCGGCGACGAGGTCGAAGAAACCCTCATGTCACAAAACCCGCATATTTCCAAAGGGTTAAATCAAATTTTTGGCGTAAGAAGAATGGTTGTCGCGGCTTTCGCGGATGGATATAGTCGCGCCGCTCCGGCACGGGGGCGGGAATCGTTAAGTGAAGTTGGGAGTGCGCACAATGGGTGTTCAGATGTCTGAACCACTCGTTCCTCCGGATTACCGGCCGACGGACGACGAGCCGTTCATGAGCCCGATGATGAAATCGTACTTCCGCGCCAAGCTTTTGCGCTGGCGGGCGGAGCTGCTGGCGGAATCGACGGAAACCATCGCCAGCCTGCAGGAAGGCGGGCTCCAGAAGCCCGACCTGGCCGATCGGGCCTCCGACGAAGCCGACCGCGCGCTGGAACTGCGCACCCGCGATCGCGAGCGCAAGCTGATCTCCAAGATCGATGCGGCGCTGACCCGGCTGGAACACGACGAGTACGGCTATTGCGAAGACACCGGCGAGCCGATCTCCATCCGCCGGCTCGACGCCCGCCCGATCGCGACCTTGAGCCTGGAAGCGCAGGAACGGCACGAGCGTATGGAGCGGACCCACCGCGACGATTGATGCCGGTCGCCAAACCGCCCAATTGTCGATCCATGATGGGTCTGATCGGCGATCGAGGATGAGGTTTGGTTTGTTCGCTTGGCGAGGTAGTGGGCGCGCAAGAACCGCACCGTTTTGGCTAGCGGCGATTGTGCTCTTGGCTCTAGCGGGACGGCCGGCGTCATCTCTGGCCCAAGTCGGTCCGGAATGGCTGGCTGACGACCAGGCCTCGTTGCCATGGCCGCTCTTCGACGAAGGGACGCCAGGCGAGCCTCACGCGACACCGATTGAACCCCGACCGCTGGCGAGCCCGGTGGCGCCGGTCCAAAGCGCCGGGCTAGAGCGCCGCGCTGTCTTCGACGTCGGCCGGTCGATGAGCCTGGCGGTCTTCATGCGCGACGATGCGCTTTGGCTCGTCTTCGCCGCCGAGGGTGACCTTGACGCCATTGACCTGGCACGACAGGGCGAGCTTGGCCTCGGCACGGCGCTGATCGCCGAGGCGCGGGGCGGGGTGGCTCTCCGGTTCGACAATCCCCGCGGGCGCACTCCCGCCATCGGCCTCGACGGCACCGCCTGGACCATCGTGCTGGCGGAGGAGATCACCGCCGAATCGCGGCCCCTGACCGTGCGCCCCGAACCGGACCATGCGCAGGGCGCCCGACTGTTCATTGAGGCCGGCGACGCAACCCGGCCGGTCGCCTTTATCGACGCCACGGTTGGCGACATATTGGTTGCCATGCCGCTGGCGACCCCTGGCAGGGGTGTCGTCGACGGCCGGCGCTACCCCGAACTCCATCTCATGCCCTCGCTTCTGGGCATCGTAGTGCGGCCGTCCATCGAGGATCTGCGCCTGCGCGGCGTCGATGGCGGTGTCGCGATCACCGCGGAATCGGGCCTGCAACTCTCTTAGTCACCGCTTCCTTTCAAGCGTTGTTGCCCCGGCTTTAGCCATCAAAAATTGCTCTTGTCAAACGAGAACAAAACAAGTACATAGTTCCGCATTGATCATCGCCGCCCGCTATGGGACACAAGGGAGGACCATTGATGTCGACCGCAAATCTCCGCCTCGTTGAAAGGCCCTCCATGGATAAGCAAAAGGCGCTGGATGCCGCGCTAGGACAGATCGAACGGGCGTTCGGCAAGGGCTCGATCATGAAGCTGGGCAGCGACGCCCAGAATGTCGAGGTTGAGGCGATTTCGACCGGCTCGCTCAGCCTGGACATCGCGCTGGGCATCGGCGGCTTGCCCAAGGGCCGCATTGTCGAGATCTACGGGCCGGAAAGTTCCGGCAAGACGACACTGGCCCTCCATGTGGTCGCCGAGGCGCAGAAGGTCGGCGGCACCTGCGCCTTTGTCGACGCGGAACACGCGCTGGACCCGACCTATGCCCGCAAGCTGGGCGTGGATATCGACGAACTCCTCATCTCGCAGCCGGATGCCGGCGAACAGGCGCTGGAGATCGCCGACACGCTGGTGCGTTCCGGCGCGATCGACGTGCTGGTGATCGATTCCGTCGCCGCGCTCGTGCCTCGGGCGGAGTTGGAAGGCGAAATGGGCGACAGCCATGTCGGCCTGCAGGCACGGCTGATGAGCCAGGCGTTGCGCAAGCTGACCTCGTCGATCTCGCGCTCCAACTGTCTGGTCATCTTCATCAACCAGATCCGGCTGAAGATCGGTGTGATGTTTGGCAGCCCTGAAACCACGTCCGGCGGCAACGCGCTGAAGTTCTATGCTTCGGTCCGGCTGGACATCAGGCGCATCGGCGCGGTCAAGGACCGGGACGAGGTGGTCGGCAACCAGACCAAGGTCAAGGTGGTCAAGAACAAGATGGCACCGCCGTTCAAGACCGTCGAATTTGACATCATGTATGGCGAAGGGGTCTCCAAGACCGGCGAGCTGCTCGATCTCGGTGTCCAGGCCGGCGTAGTCGAAAAGGCCGGCTCCTGGTTCTCCTATAGCGGCACGCGCATCGGCCAGGGTCGGGAAAATGCCAAGAATTTCCTCCTGGAAAACGTCGATGTGGCGACGGAGATCGAAACCAAGATCCGCGCCAATGCCGGGCTGGTCTCCGAAAAGATGCTGCAGGGCGAGGCCGCCAGTGCACGCGACGACGACGCTGAGGCGGATGGCAAACTGCCGGTCTGAGCCGTCCTTCAGTAAACGGCGCGTGGGGCGGATGACGGTGTCCTTCTAGCCCCCGCCAGCCAATGCCCGGCATATCGATGATTGTGGTCGAGGCCCGTGCCGCATGCGTCGGTGCGGGCCTTCGATCGTATCGTACGGGACGGGTGTCAGGGTTCGGCGCCACATGGGCGTGCTAGACAGTGACCTTATGGCCGGGCTAAAAGCGCGCTCCGGCGGGTGATACATTGCGCTCGTGACGGTCCGACAAGAGCAATGGCCGGTGGCAAGCACCCCGGCCGAACGCATTCTTCTGGTCGGGGCGCACGGGCGTAGGCGATCACCCTGCCGCCATCCGAGAACGCACGCGAAACAGACATGCCAAGCGCAAACGACATTCGCCAGACCTTCCTGGACTATTTTGCCCGCAACGATCACGAGGTCGTGGCGTCCGGTCCACTCGTGCCGCGCAACGACCCGACCCTGCTGTTCACCAATGCCGGCATGGTGCAGTTCAAGAACCTGTTTACAGGCGCCGAACAGCGGCCCTACCAGCGTGCCGTCACATCCCAAAAGGTCGTGCGCGCCGGTGGCAAGCATAACGATCTGGAAAATGTCGGTTACAACGGGCGCCATCACACCTTCTTCGAGATGTTGGGCAACTTCTCGTTCGGCGACTATTTCAAGGACGTTGCCATCGAGCATGCTTGGACTCTGGTCACCAAGGATTTCGGCCTGCCCGCCGATCGGCTGTCGGTGACGGTCTATGTCGACGACGACGAAGCGTTCGATCTGTGGCGCAAGATCGCCGGCTTGCCCGCCGATCGCATCATCCGCATCCCCGGCTCCGACAATTTCTGGGCCATGGGCGACACCGGCCCCTGCGGGCCGTGTTCGGAGATCTTCTACGACCACGGGCCAACCGTGCAGGGCGGCCCGCCGGGAAGCGCGGACGAAGATGGCGACCGCTTCACCGAGATCTGGAATCTCGTCTTCATGCAGTTCGAGCAGCTTGGCCCCGACGAGCGGATCGCGCTGCCCAGGCCGTCGATCGATACCGGCATGGGGCTTGAACGCATGGCGGCCGTGCTTCAAGGCAAGCACGACAATTACGACATCGATCTGATGCGCGCCCTGATTGAGGCCTCGGCCGACGCTACGGATGGCGCGCCGGATGGCCCCCATGCGGTATCCCATCGGGTTATTTCCGACCATCTGCGCGCCACCGCTTTCCTGATCGCCGACGGCGTGCTGCCGTCTAACGAGGGAAGGGGATATGTGCTGCGCCGGATCATGCGCCGGGCCATGCGCCACGCCCACATCATTGGCGCGCGCGAGCCGGTGATCTGGCGGCTTGTGCCTGCTCTGGTGCGCGAGATGGGCGGCCATTTCGGCGAGTTGGTCCGCGCCGAAGCCCTGATCACCGAGACCTTGAAGCTTGAGGAAAGCCGGTTCAAGCAAACCCTGGATCGCGGCCTGCGGCTCCTGAACGACGAGTCCACCCGCATTGCGGATGGCGGCGCGCTTCCGGGCGAGGTCGCCTTCAAGCTCTACGATACCTACGGATTTCCCCTCGACCTGACCCAGGACGTCCTGCGCGGCGAAGGCAAGACCGTCGACACGGACGGCTTCGACCAGGCGATGGAACGCCAGCGTACGGAGGCGCGCAAAAGCTGGGCCGGTTCCGGTGAGGCGGCGACGGACCAGCTCTGGTTCGATCTGCGTGAGCGGGTCGGCGCGACGGAGTTCCTCGGCTACGAGGCCGGGTCGGCGGAGGGCTCGGTGATGGCCCTCGTCATAGATGGCACGGAAGTTGAGACTGTCGAGGCGGGGTCGGAGCTGATGCTGATCGCCAACCAGACGCCGTTCTATGCGGAGTCCGGCGGCCAGGTTGGCGACCAGGGCGCCCTGTTCACGCCCGCCGGCGCCGAGTTCGTGGTGACCGACACGCAAAAGCGCGCCGGCGATCTCTGGGTTCACAGCGGCCGGCTCGCCAAGGGCACGCTGTCGGTCGGCGATGTGGTGGATATGCGGGTCGACCTGGTCCGCCGATCGAAGATCAGTGCCAACCACTCCGCCACGCATCTGCTGCACGAGGCGCTGCGCCGCCGTTTGGGCGACCATGTCACCCAGAAGGGCTCGCTGGTCGCGCCCGACCGGCTGCGCTTCGACATCAGCCAGCCGCGGCCCTTGACCGCCGATGATGTCGCCGAGGTGCAAACCGAGGTCAATGCGCGGGTGCGCGACAACGACCCGGTCGCAACCCGGCTGATGACCCCGGACGACGCGATCGCCGCCGGCGCCATGGCCCTGTTCGGCGAAAAGTACGGCGAGACCGTGCGCGTCGTGACCATGGGCCAGGACGGCAATCGGGCCTATTCGATGGAGCTGTGCGGCGGCATCCATGTCGACCGCACCGGCGATATCGGCACGTTCGCTATCATCGGTGAGTCTGCGGTCGCCGCCGGCGTGCGCCGGATCGAGGCGCTGACCGGCCAGGCGGCGGTCGACCATCTCGCCGGGCAGGAGGCGCTGCTGCAATCGGCCGCGGCCGTGCTGAAGACCGCGCCTGCCGATCTGCCGGTGCGGATCGCGTCCATGGTCGAGGACCGGCGCCGGTTGGAACGCGAAATCAGCGATCTGCGCCGGCGCCTGGCCAGCGGCGAGCAGGCCGGCGGCGATGCCAAGACCATTGACGGCATTTCGGTGGCCTCGCGCCTCATCGAGGACGTGCCGGCCAAGGAGCTAAAGCCGATGGCCGATGCGCTGAAGCAGCAGCTTGGCTCCGGCGTCGTGGCCCTGGTCGCCGTGAATGACGGCAAGGGTTCGGTGGTTGTCGGCGTAACCCCGGACCTGACTGCGCGGCTGAACGCCGTCGATCTGGTGCGCGCCGCCGCTTCGGCCATGGGTGGCAAGGGCGGGGGCGGGCGCCCCGACATGGCGCAGGCTGGCGGCCCGGACGGTTCCCGCGCGGCGGCCGCGTTGGAGGCGGTGGAGGCGGCCATCGGCGCTGCCTGACCCGCCGTGCGGCCGGCTGCCAGCCGAATTGCCATCTCTCGCCAGCCGAGGTCGCATCGCGGCCCGGCCCGATTATCCACAGCTATTAGAAGAAGACCGCGCCTAAACCGCTGGGCATGTGCACCGATATATGGTAACGAATACTCCTGGTGCTACAATATATCGATAGTTTCCTATATATTGTGGTTGTGAAGAGATTAGGATCGGGAGATTGGTGATGAGTTGGACGGAAGAGCGGGTCACGTTGCTGACGCAGCTTTGGGGCAATGGCAAGAGCGCCAGCGAGATCGCCGAGATCATTGGCGATGTGACCCGAAACGCGGTGATCGGCAAGGCCCATCGCCTGGGTCTTTCAGGCCGCCCCTCTCCGATCAAGAAGGTTGCCCCCAGCCGCGTCGCGGTTCACAAGGCAGAACGCCGGCCGGTGGCGGCCAAGCAACGCGAGGCCAAGCCCGTCCGGCAAGAGGCCGCGCCGGCCTCGAAACTGGCCGCGGTGGTTATGCATCCCAAGGCCAAGATCGACGATGCACCTGCCGGCGGCGCCACCATCCTGGACCTGACGGAACGGATGTGCCGCTGGCCGATTGGCGATCCGCGCGACCCGAGTTTCCGGTTCTGCGGCCGTACCCGTGCGCCCGGCCTGCCATACTGCGCTGAGCATTGCGCAGTGGCCTATCAGCCGCCGAAACCGCGCCGCGAAGAGGAACGCGCCAAGCGCAGCGCCTGATCACTCCCGATAGGAGAAAGGCCCCGCCAAATCAGCGGGGCCTTTTTCGTGGGCGCTGGCATCAGACCTCTGCGTTAGATCTTCGCCATGGCGGCAGTCAGGCCCGCGTCCAGCTTGTCCAGAAACTGGCCGGTGGTCAGCCAGGTCTGCTCCGGCCCGATCAGAATGGCCAGGTCCTTGGTCATGAAGCCGGCCTCCACCGTCTCGACACAGACCCGCTCCAGCGTGTCGGCAAAGGCGATCACATCTGAGGTGTCATCGAACTTGCCCCGGTACCTCAGGCCGCTGGTCCAGGCGAAGATCGAGGCGATGGGGTTGGTCGAGGTGTCCTTGCCCTGCTGATGCTGGCGATAGTGGCGGGTTACCGTGCCGTGGGCCGCTTCGGCCTCGACCACATCGCCCTCGGGTGTCATCAAGACCGACGTCATCAGACCCAGCGACCCGAAGCCCTGGGCAACCGTGTCAGACTGCACGTCGCCGTCATAGTTCTTGCAGGCCCACAGATAGCCGCCTTCCCATTTCAGCGAGGCGGCGACCATGTCGTCGATCAGCCGGTGTTCGTAGGTCAGGCCGGCCTGGCCGAACCGGTCGGCGAACTCGTCGTCGAAGACCTGCTGAAACAGGTCTTTGAAGCGGCCGTCATAGGCCTTCAGGATCGTATTCTTGGTCGACAGATAGACGGGATAGCCGCGCATCAGGCCGTAATTGAAGCAGCTTTGCGCGAAGCCGCGGATGGAGTCGTCCAGATTGTACATGCCCATGGCGATGCCGCTGGCCGGGAACTCGAACACTTCGCGGGTTTCCGCCGGTCCGCCGTCGGCCGGCTGGAAGACCATCGTCAAGGTGCCGGGGCCCGGCACCTTGAAGTCGGTCGCGCGATACTGATCGCCATAGGCGTGACGCGCCACGACGATCGGCTTGGTCCAGCCGGGCACGTAGCGCGGCACGTTCTTGCAGATGATCGGTTCGCGGAAAATCGTGCCGCCCACGATGTTGCGAATGGTGCCGTTGGGCGACCGCCACATCTTCTTTAGGCCGAATTCCTCCACCCGCGCCTCGTCGGGCGTGATGGTGGCGCACTTGACGCCGACCCGGTACTGCTTGATCGCCTCCGCCGCGTCGATCGTGATCTGATCGTCCGTCTCGTCGCGCTTTTCGATGCCGAGATCGTAGTATTTCAGGTCGATGTCGAGATGGGGCAGGATCAGCTTGTCCTTGATGAACTGCCAGATGATGCGAGTCATCTCATCGCCGTCGAGCTCGACGACGGGGTTTTTGACCTTGATCTTCGCCATGAAAGTGCGCCTTTGGGGTTTACGTCTTGCGGGGTGGGCCGGATGAAACTGGCCGGTGGAGCCGTCGGCGCCGGGGTTATATCAGAGCCGCTGGGCGCGAACCAGTGGGGGCCGTCCGGTTCGCGAACTTGTCGATTGGCGGGCGCCTAAAGCCACTTCGTTTGGGGCGGCACGGTCGGCTCCGGCGCTTGGCTCAAGGCGTCGAAAACCTCGTCGATCGTGTTCACGACCCGGTAAAGCCCGCGATGTTCCGGCCGGCCAAACCCCCGATCGATCAGATGATCGATCAGGTCCAGCAAGGGGGTCCAATAGCCGGCGGTATTGACGATAACGATCGGCTTGTCGTGCAACGCCAGTTGCCGCCAGGTGACGATCTCGAACGTCTCGTCCAGGGTGCCGAGACCGCCCGGCAGCACGACGAACCCGTCGGATCGCTCGGCCATCATCTTCTTGCGGGTGTGCATGCTGTCGACGATGTGCAGCTCCGTCAGCCCCGTATGCTCGACCTCCAGGATCTGGATATGCTCCGGGATAATGCCGACGACCTTGCCGCCTGCCTCCAGACAGGCGTCGGCGCAAAGACCCATGAGGCCGACCCGTCCGCCGCCGTAAACCAGCGTGATGTCTCGCTTCCCGAGCGCCGTGCCCAACGTCGTGGCGGCATCGCGATACCGCTCGTCAACGCGGCTGGACGAGCCGCAATAGACGCATAGCGAGCCGATATTCTGCATGGTTTGACAACCTCTTTGACGGGGGCGGCCCTTGAAAGGCCGGCTTTCCGACCGCCCTAGCATGCAGACATGGTACCGGCAAGTTGACAGAAGCGGTCCCGCAGCGGACCCACGCAAACTTGTCTCGTTCTTGCGCCGGGCTTTCGCCAAGTCTACGGTGCGGCCGATCGGGCATGTCATTGAAAAGTCACAGAGGATGTTTTGAGGGCTTGGCTTTTTGTCGGCGGTGGTGTGGTGATCGTCGCGGCGATCGCGGTCGCCTTTTGGGTCGGCGACGAGCCGGCGTCTGATCCTGCCGCGCAAGACGCGGTGTCCGACGCCCCTGCGGTCTCCGACGTGCCGGAGGCAGCCGCCGAACAAGACACAGCCGACATGGCGCCGGAAGAGGACGCGGCCGAACCCGAGATTGGGACCGTAGCCGAAGGTATCGGCGACGGGCCAGCGGAGGACGCGGCATCCCCGGCGGAAGTCGATCAGACGGCCGATGCGGCGATCCCTGACACTCAACCCATTGAAGCCGAAGAGGCGGCGGAGCATGGCGCTGGCGACCAGCTAGCGGAGACCGAGACGGCGACCGCTCAGCCTGAGAGCGACGTCGCGACCGCCGAAACGGTTCCCGATCGGTCCGCGCAGGCCGTCGAAGAACCGCCCGTAGAAGCCGTGCCCGGCGCGGCGGAGACGGAAGGCGGACCGTCGGTGGTCGAGAGTTCAGAAGGCCACCCGGACGAGGCGGGCGAGACCGAGACTGTCGCGGGCGGCGCCCCGCCGGTTGCCGACGCGCCGGTGGTGGAGAGTTCCGAAGGTCGCGCGGATGAGGCGGCCGCGACCGAGACCGTCGCCGACGAGACCCTTCCAGAGCCGGCTGCGCCCGTGGCGGACGCCCCCACGGGCCGGTCAGGCGAGGCGGTCGAGACGGAGACCGTCGTGGAGGAAACCCCTCTCGAGCCGATCGCACCAGCAGCCGAGCCCCAGTCTGATGCCACGGCTGAGACGGATATCGCCGATCAGGGCACCGCCGTCTCCGAAGAAACTCCCGAAGCGACCGAGATCGCTGAGGCGCCCGAGACCAGCGACGAGAGCACTGCCGAGCCGCCATCGGACGCGGTTAGCGGGCAGCCGGCCGACGCACCAGCGATCGCCTCCGACGAAACGGCGACCGCGCCCGTTGCGAACCCAACCCCCTCCGCCGAGGCGAGCGAAGCCCCGCAAGAGACCGAGCAGATGGCGGCATTGCCGCCGGCCGAGCCGTCTGCGGCGGAAGAACCGGTGTCGGACGACGGCGCCGGCGCCGCGGCAGTCGACCAGCCGGCCCCTCCGCCTGCGAGTGACACGGTCGAGCTTGATATCGGTCCTGAGGCGCCCAGCTTCGACGCCGTTCGCGTCAACGAGAACGGCATGATCATCGTTGCCGGCCGTGCGGAGCCCGGCGCCACGGTGGTCATCACCGACAATGGCGAGCGGATCGGCACAGTGGAGGCGGACGCTCTGGGTGAGTTTGTCTTCATCGGCCGGCAACCGCTGTCGCCCGGTGATCATGAGATCGGCCTCGAGGCCTTCATGGCGGATGATCCCGAAACCGTGACGCCATCGTCGCGGATCGTGCTTTTGGTGGTGCCCGGGCCCGGTCTGACCGTCGCCGACACCGCGCCGGCAGAGGACGCGGAGGGCGAGAGCGACACCGGTGCCCTGGCCGTCCTCGTCGACCGGGACGAGGTGGGGCCGACCGAGGTCTTGCAAGCACCTCAGGCGCCTGCGGTCGAAGCGGTCGAAGCCCAGGCAGGGACGGAGGCCGACCCTTCGGTCGAGCGTCCCAGTGCCGTCGATGCGGTTCCGGAAAACGAGCAGGCGCCCGACACCGAGGCCCCGGTCGTCAGCATCGACGTCGTCGATTATGACGATAGCGGTCGGCTGATCATCGCTGGGCGCGCGGTGGCTGGCGCCATCATCATCTTCTATCTCGACAATCGAGCGATTGGCCAGACGGTCGCGGCGGTCGATGGCCGCTATTGGCTGCGGCCTGACGAGCCGGTGGCGCCCGGCCTCTACACCCTGCGGGCCGACCAGGTGGACGATGGTGGTTCGGTCGTCGCACGGGCCGAAACGCCGTTTCAGCGCACCGCGCCGTTGGCGGATATCCCCGACAACCGTCAGATCATCGTCCAGCCGGGCAACAATCTCTGGCGCTTGGCGCGCCGCATCTATGGCCAGGGGCTGCAATACACGGTGATTTATCAGGCCAACCGCGATCAGATCCGCAACCCGGACCTTATCTATCCAGGACAGGTGTTTGAATTGCCTTCGCCGCCGCAACAGCTGCCGGCCGGCGTGCCCAGCCGTATCTGATGATGCCGCAACCGCGATGACGCGGTTGGCGAACTGAACGACGCCGATGTTCGATCCTCTTCTGCGCCGCATCACCGATCCGGTCGTCGACCCGATCGGCGGCTGGCTGAACCGAAGGGGTCTGTCGGCGGATACGGTGACGATCGTCGGCTTCGGGGTTGGCATCGTCGCCTGCGCGGCGCTCGCCTGGCAGGCTTACATCTTGGCCCTGGCTCTGATCGCGCTGAACCGGATCATCGATGGCGTGGACGGCGCCATCGCCCGCCACCACGGGGCCACGGACTTCGGCGGCTTCCTCGATATCGTCTGCGATTTCATCGTCTATGCCGGCTTCGTCTTCGGCTTCGCCGTCGGGCGGCCGGACATGGCGTTGCCGGCGGCGCTGCTGATCTTCAGCTTCATGGGCACCGGGTCGTCGTTCCTGGCCTTCGCCATTCTGGCGGCCAAACGCGGCATCACGACCGAGGCACGGGGTAGCAAGGTTATCTACTACGTCGGCGGCCTGGCCGAGGGCGGCGAGACGATCGTGGTCCTGTTCGCGATCTGCCTGTTTCCCAATCAGTTTGATTGGATCGCCTACATCTATTCCGTGGTCTGCTGGCTAACCACGGCGGGCCGCGTGGCCCAGGCCAAGCTCACCTTCGGCCGCTGATCGAAAAGGGACGGCCGCTTGGCCGCCCCGATCCGCTACTCAGCCGGCGTTGGATGGGCGCTTGACCCGCCCGGCCGGTCAATATTCGTGTCG
>JBCBSH010000055.1:0-21427 GCA_039819285.1 Pseudomonadota bacterium | reverse complement strand
GACTATCTGCGCGCCAAGGCACGCATCGAACGGTCCCACGGCATCACGGCCGAGATCCTCGACGCGAAGGCATTGCGTGACATGGCGCCGGCCTTGTCGGACCATCTGGTTGGGGCCGCGTACTGTCCTCAGGAAGGCAAGATCAACCCGCTGGTCGCCACCTACAGCGTCTTTGATGCGGCCCGGCGTGCGGGCGCCCGCTACGTGAAGAGCGCGGACGTGACCGCCATATCCCGAAACAGCAGCGGCTTTGAGATTGCGACCAGCCGCGGCCCGATCCGTGCGGGCAAGGTCATCAACGCGGCCGGCCCGTGGGCGCGCCTTGTCGGCGACATGGTCGGCATCCCGGTGCCCGTTTACAGCGCGCCGTTGCAGATGATCGTCACGGAACGCGCGCCGATCCTGATCGACCAGCTTGTCGCATTCGCCGACCGGCACCTGACCATGAAGCAACTGTCGACCGGCGGCATCGTCATCGGCGGCGCGTGGACCGCCGCGTATGATCAAGGCCGCAACCTCAACGTCACCACGCGTGCCAGCATCGAAGGCAATCTGTGGACCGCGCGACGCGTTCTGCCGCAGATGGATGGTCTGCATGTCTTGAGAAGTTGGGCGGCCATGAACGTCAATATCGATGGTGCGCCGATCGTCGGCGAAGCGCCCGGTGTTCCGGGCTTCTACAATGCGGTGACATCGAACGGCTACACCTTGGCGCCGGCCGTCGCCCGGTTGACCACGGACCTCATTCTCCGCGGCAACGCGGACAGGGACATTCGCAGTTACCAGCTCGATCGTTTCCAATAGGAAGACCATGATCCGACTTGAAAATGTCAGTAAGAACTACGGCACCTTCGAAGTGCTCAAGAACTGTTCGACGTCGGTCGCTAAGGGCGAGGTTGTCGTCATCTGCGGGCCGTCCGGGTCCGGAAAATCGACACTCATAAAATGCATTAACGGTCTCGAACCGTTCGACAAAGGGACGATCCATGTCGGCGACATCGATGTCGGCGCGTCATCGACCAATCTGTCGCAATTGCGGGCCAAGACCGGCATGGTCTTTCAGAATTTCGAGCTGTTTCCCCATCTGACCATCATGCAAAACCTGGTGCTGGCCCAGCGCAAGGTCCTGCGCCGAAGCGAGAAGGAATCCGAGGACAAGGCGATCGGCCTGCTGCGCAGGGTGGGGCTGGAGGATCAGCGGGCGAAGTACCCCGGTCACCTGTCGGGCGGCCAACAGCAACGGGTCGCGATCGCCCGTGCCTTGGCCATGGACCCCCTGGTGATGATGTTCGACGAGCCGACTTCGGCCCTCGATCCGGAGATGATCAATGAGGTGCTGGACGTGATGGGTGAGTTGGCGGCCGACGGCATGACCATGCTGTGCGTGACCCACGAGATGGGCTTTGCCCGCCGGGTTGCCCAAAAGATCATCTTCATGGACCGGGGCGAAATCATCGAGGACTGCTCGAAGGACGCGTTTTTCCAGGCCGACCGCAGTGAGCGGGCGCGCCAGTTCCTGGCAAAAATCCTTCATCACTGACGCGACGATCGCCATGCCGGGATTTGCTCAAACCGTCACAGGCCTCGTTCCCAGCAGCGCGCTGGGGCGCACGCTGATGCACGAACATATTCTGTGCGATCTGCGGTCGCCGGCGACGCGGGGCGAGACGGACGACGCGCAGCCCATAACCATGCAGAACCGGTTCGAGGTCGACTATTTCCAGAACCGCAATCCGGCGAACATGCACCTGAATGACGGCCCGACCGCCTTGCGCGAACTCGCGCGTTTCAGATCCGCCGGCGGTGGGACGATCGTCGACGTGACCACCGGTGGCCTGGCGCCTCAGCCGCAGCGCCTGGCGGATTTGGCGTCGGCCGCTCAGGTCAACATCGTCATGGGGGCCGGCTTCTATGTCGATGCCTATCTGCCCGACGCGATCCGCACGACGGAGATCGACGAGTTGGCGGACATGATGACCCGGCAATTGACCGAGGGGGCATGGGGCACGGATGTTCGCGCCGGCTTGATCGGGGAAATCGGCTGCAGTTGGCCGCTCGCCGACAGCGAACGACGCACTCTGCAAGCCGCCGCCATGGTCCAGGCGAAGACCGGGGCCGCCATCACCATCCATCCGGGCCGCCATGAGGACGCACCGGCCGAGATCGCGGAGCTTTTGCGCGATTGCGGGGTCGAGCCATCCGCGACCGTGATCGGCCATATGGATCGCACCATCTTCGATCGCGACAGGCTGATCGATCTGCTGAAGCTGGGCTTTGTCCTGGAATGGGACTTTTTCGGCATCGAAACGTCGCAATACTGGATGGGCGGCGTCGATCTGGATCTACCGACGGATTACATGCGGATCGACCTGATCGGCGATCTGATGGAGGCGGGCTATCGCGATCAAATCGCCGTGTCGCAGGACATTTGCACCCGAACCCGCCTTGCCTCCTATGGCGGCCACGGCTACGGCCACCTGTTCCGGCATGTGGTGCCGCTGATGCGTCGGCGCGGCTGGCGCGAAAGCGATATCGATCAACTCGTCGTGCAGACCCCGGCGCGGCTCTTGGGCTACCGCTCGGACGCGGGCAGCGGCAGGAAAGTGGCGTGACATGAAGCAGGGTGGAAAAGGGCGTGCGGCGACACCGGGCGAAGGCGGAAGCCGCGCCCTTCGCGCCTACCATGCGATCCGCACGATGATCCTCTCGCGCAAGCTCGGCGCTGGCGAGATCGTTTCGGAGGATCGGATTGCTGCGGATCTGGAGGTTTCGCGAACGCCGGTCCGCGAGGCCTTGCTTCGGCTGCAGAGCGACGGCCTGATGGCCAAGGAGATGAACCAGCCTTTTCGCGTCCGACTGGTCTCGAACAAGGAGTATTTTCAGACCATGCGCCTTCGCGAACTGCTGGAAGGCGAAGCCATTGCCGTGGCGACCGGCAAGATTTCCGCCGAGGCGCTGGACGACGTCGAACGCGACATGCTGGCGCTGAAGGAAAGCCCCGCCGTGCCGGCCGAAATCCATTGGGCGGCTGATGAGAAACTGCATGACTTGATCGCCGATGCGTCCGGCAACGACGTGATGGCCGGTATGATCCGCAGCTTGCGCATCACGACGCGCATCTTCGAGCTTTCCGGGCTGCCGTCCCGCTTTCGGCCGGATACGGAAGAGCACCTGACCATCATATCGGCGCTCAGATCAGGCGATTCCGAAGCGGCGAGAGCAAGCATCCGCGCGCATATCCGCAGCTTGACCAACGATGTCCTGGCCGTCATGGCGAACCTGTGACCGTCACCGGGCCGGATGCGCAAGGTGCCGTGGCAGGCGCGATCGCGGCGGCGGCGGAGCGCAAGGAAGCGAGCAGTCTCGATCTGCTGTGCGAGCTGATCGCGGCGGGTCCAAACAGCGCTGCGCTCAACGCCATCATCGAACGGCGGCTGCGCGCCAGCGGCTGCGACACCAACGTGGTCGCCTACGAGCCGCGCGATGTGCCGATGGTCGACGAGTTCGCGACCGACGCCATCGGGTCCGCCGCCGAGGAACGCTACATCGTCGGCCGCTTAAAGGGCGGGTCTGGCAGAAGGCTGCTGCTGTTCGCCCATCCGGATGTTGAGGATTTCCGGCCCTTGCCCGCCTGGACAAGCGACCCCCATGTCCCGACGGAGCGTGACGGTCGCCTCGTTGGCTGGGGCGTGGCGGATGATCTCGCGGGCATCGCAATGATGCTTCAATCGCTGGATGTTCTGGACGAGGCCGGTGTGCGACCGTCGGGTGATGTGCTGCTGGTCAGTGCGCCCAGCAAGAAGCACAGGCGGGGCATCAGCGCGGCCTTGCACGATGGCTGTCAGTCGGATGCTGCGGTTTACCTCCATCCTGCGGAGTCGGGGCGGGGCCTTGACGAGATCAAGGCCTTCGCACCGGGACAGCTTGAAGCGGTGATCACGGTTGACGGCATGGCGCCGGAGACGTCAGAGCCGGCGCACACCGCCTTCGCCCATCGCGGAGTCAATCCGTTTGAGAAGGCTCGCATCGTCATCGACGCCCTGAGGGATCTGGATGCCGCTCGCGGCCGCCGGATCCGGCATGCTCGGCTTGAAAAGGCGATCGGCCGGTCGTCGAATGTCATGGTGTCCTATTGCAAGGCGGGCAACGAGGGCTCGCTGAGCCGCATGCCGCGGATGTGCCAAATCGGCTGCGCCATGACGCTTGTTCCCGGCGAAAAGCTCGAGGCGGTCATGGGCGAGGCTGAGTCCGCGATCGCTGACGCCTGCGCCAGGGACGAATGGTTAAGGGATCATCCGCCATCCTTCGATTGGCGGTCGGGCGTCAGCGGCGCAGAAACCGAAGACGACAGCGATCTCTATCAGACTGTCAGCGGCATCCTTACCGGCGTGGGTGCCGCCCCCGTCGTCAATCCGCTCCACACCTCCAGCGACATCCGCAACCCGATCGTCCAGAAGGGTATCCCAACCGTTGGCTTCGGGCCTCTGTGTGGCGGCCTGACCATGTCCGGGCAATGCGACGAATGGGTCGACATCGCGGACTTTCATCGCGCGGTCCGGGCCACCGCAACCATCATCGCTGCTTGGTGCGGCGTTACCCCGACTGGCTAGCGAAACCCTGAAAGCAACTCATGCGGCTTCGATCCGGATCGGCTGTGCGCCCTTCCACAAGGTCATGTTGCCGAGCGCGTGCAGATTTTCCAGGCCCGAGGTCAGCGTGATGAAATGGTTGCCGGCCAACTGGCCCATCTTGCTCTTGAAATGGACGCCGCCGTAGGCCAGCAGGATTTCGGTCTCGCTGATGCCGCCGGGGTAGAGGATGATCTGGCCGGGGGCCGGAAAGCTGGTGTGGTTTTCGTACTCGACGCCGAAATCGTAATCGCCGAGCGGGATCCAAACGCCTTCACCGCTCCACCGGACATGCACGACCTGGCTGTCGTACGGCAATACCCGCCGGAATACCTCGCAGGTCTTAGGCGCCAGATCGGCCTCGAACCTTGCCCCGAAAGTGTAGGGGCCGGCGGTGACTTTCAGGTTTTCCATAACTTCGCTTTCTTGATTGTGTCACCGGCTTGCGCGGGCGATGGATCCGGCTCGCACATACGCTGCCTTTCCGACCAAAATCAAGGTCTCCGACCGGCTCCAGTAAGCACCGCCGCTGCGCACATGACTGTCTAACACCGGCTGGCGAGCGAGGGCGCCGGCCGATGCCTCACCGATCTCGCCAACCGGTTGCTCAGGCCTTCTTGATACAGCGGAAGAGGGTTTTGACCGCGTCGTAGTAGTGCAGCGTCGCGGCCACGCCGCCCATTTGGCCGTCGTCCGATAGGGGCACGAACTCGTCGATGCGATATTGCTGGGCGTAGACCTCGAAACCGGCACCGGCGAAGGCGCGGTTGAAATCGTCCAGAGAGTAGCTCTGCACCGGCAGGTTGGATCTCGGTTCAATCAACACGCGCCAGCGCGGCCACTCCGGATTGTCGGTGTGGCAGCCAATGCCGGCATAATAGACGCCGCCGGGTTTCAGACAGGCGTGGATCTCGCGTGCATGCTGGTCCAGGTCGGGCAGCAGGTAAAGCACCTCTTGGCTGAGCGCGACGTCGAACCGCCCCTCAAGGCCGGCAAGACTGTCGCGCACCTCGAAGCGTGCCGGCACCGGGCCGGCCAGCGCATTGGCGCGCGCTATCGAGTCGGCGGCGAGGTCGACCCCGAGGGCCTCGGCATAGCCATGGCTGTGATAGAGCAGGCGCAGGAGACCGCCCTGGTTGCAGCCAAAGTCCAGCACCGATTTGCCGAACAGGTCACGCTCGACCATCAGCGCGATCATGCGTCGCCAGAATGGCCCGTGCTCATGGTTCATGGCGTCTTCTTCGGCCGGATCGGTGGCCCAGGTCTGTAGCGGAGTGATGCTCATGGCCTCTGTCTTCGCGATCTTTCAGGGAGGTTATGATGCCGCAGTTGCGAACGATTCTCAATGCCTCCTGATGGCAAAGCCTTTGGCCAGCGAGCGCGCCCGTGCCGACATGGTCCTTATTCCCTGGTCATCCAGGACATCGGCCCGTCGGTCTGGGTGATCGGGAAACCGCCCATCGCGCTCCAACCTGACATTCGCTTAGGCTGCTCATCGCGCCAGTTCCCGTTGGGTCGTCATATGGTCCAGCGCGATCATCGTTCCCGTTTCCTTGATGAAGGACGCGGCGGCATCCGGATCTGTGATGGCGAGGCCCGAAACACGTGTCAGGCCGGCATCGAGAACAGGCGGCGCGACCGGCGCGCTTGGCCCGACGAGCAGCCTGTCGCCGGCGGCGACTATGCGCGGCAACAGCGGTTCGAGGCTGCCGTTCATCAGGGTTTGCGCGGTGATCGCCACCGCTCGCGCATCGGCAAGTGCCGCACCCGCTTCCTCTATGGGAATGTCGTTTCCCTTCGGCTCGCGCTCGATGATGCGGGCCGCCGGCAAACGCTTCAGCGCCGCGCGAAAGCCGCCGACGATGACCAGGCCATCGCCCGGCGGCAGGAACCCGGCCAAGCCCCAGTTGTCCGCCGCATCCAACCCGTCGGGGCGGTTCCAGAAGGCATTGATGGCGGCAAGCCCGATTGAGCGGCGCAAGGGATCGACCGAGCAGATCCACCCCGCCAGGGCAGCCAGCGTTCGGCCCGCGATCGGTTCCCCATGGCGCACGGTGCGTGCGCCCTGGGTGCCCCGCTCGGGGCTGCGGGCGATGCCGGCAAGCGGACCCGCGCGAACGATCGTCCAGTTGAGACCGACCAGCACCTCGTCGGTGGGCGTGTTGTCGGTAACGCTGTTCGCCAGGTCACAGTCAAGCTGTCCTGCACCTGCCTGTCGCAACAAGCCATGCCCATCGACGATGTCGTCGGGTGCCGGCAGTCGATCCAGCATGGGGCCGATCCTGGCGCCGCCATCAAGGCGCAGATCGACCGAACCGTCCGCTCGGTCCTCCAAGACCCAGCCGGCGGATTCGATGAAGGCGCGCGCCTGCGCCCACGGCATCGGGTCGGCCCGGTCGGTATCCGTCAAGCCGCAGCCCCCCGACCGCCGCTGAGACGCGGCCAGATGCGTCCCGTTCGGGCGACATAACGATCATACGCTTCGCCAAAGCGCGCCTGCATCATCGCCTCCTCTTGCGGCACGCGAATGAAATACATCGCCGCGAAGGCCGGAATGATGAGAAAGCCGGCGATCCAGTTGTGGATCAGCAGCGGCTGGGCAATCGCCGCCAGCCAGATCGCGGAATACATCGGATGCCGTGTGCGGGCATAGACACCCTCGGTGACCAGGCTCTGCTCGTCATGGATTTCAAGGCTGACGCTCCAGTTGCGGCCCAAATCGGCATGGCTGCGCCAGAACAGCCACAGGAAGGGGAGTTGCAGCACCGCGCCGACGACGATGGCCCAGGTGGGCAGAACGTAGTTGGCGAAGCCGAAGACGCCGGTCGCCAGATGAAGCGGGGGCAGGACCATCATGGTCAGGAACATGCCGCCGAGCAGCAGGCGCTCGCTAAGGTCCTTGCGGTCATCCGTGATCTCGTTGTCGCGGGTTTGCCGAGCATAAGGCGCGCGGATCAGACCGGTGACGATGAAGCTGGCCAGCCAGACCAAAGATCCCCAGCCATTGACTTGCCAGCGCCACAGCCCCACCGCGACAAGGGCAAGCACGATGACGACGAATAGCAGGCTGATTAGCCGGGTCGTCCAAGGGTTTGGCTTGGCGGATGCAGCCATGAGAAAACTCCGTATCGGATGGGCAGACCATACTCCAATTGAGAACGGTTCTCAATTGAGAGATCATCGGAATCCCGATTTGGCGCTGCGACCGATTGGCGCTTATCGGTCGGCGAAGAGCGGGGGATTCGGGTCCGTGGTGACGAACGTGCCACGCCCGAGCGCGAACAGGGTTCCATCCTCGTCGCGCACCGCCACGTCGGCCACGCCGATCGATCGGCCAACCCGCTGAGCCACACCGTCGGCATAAAGATCGGTTCGGGCCGGCGTTTTCAGATAGTCGACCCGCAAGTTGGCGGTCGGTGTCGGATGCCCCTTGATCAGGGTGCAGGCCATCGCGCCCGCAATGTCGACCAGGCTGGCGACAATGCCGCCATGATAGGTGCCGGCTTCGGCGAAGATGGTATAGGCGCTGTCGAACGGCAGTTTCAGGGTCAGGCGGCCCTGATCGGCATCGCAGGACATCAGCTCGACCTTCAGGAACTTGTGAAATTCCGCCTTGGCGATGAGGGTGCGCAGATCTTCGACGTCCATGGGTCAGGCCCCCGTGGTTAGAGCAAAGTGTTGGGCAGCCACAAGGTGACCCCCGGAAAAGCAAACAGGATTGCCAGCACGAACGCCTCCGCGACCAAAAACCAGGCAACGCCGCGAAAGATGACGGGCAGCGTGATTTCCGGCGGCGAGACCGACTTGGCGGCGAACACGTTGAGGCCGACGGGAGGCGTAATCAGGCCGATTTCGATGTATTTGACGATGATGATGCCGACCCAAACCAGATCGAAGCCAAGCCGCTCGAAGACGGGCAGCAGCACGGCGACTGACAACAGCATGACGCCGAACGGATCGAGAAACATGCCCAAGAGCACGAACAGCGCGGCCGATCCCACGATCAGCAGCATGGGCGAGACCGACCAAAGCTCGACCAGATCGGCCAGGGTCGCGGGCAGGCCGGTAAGCGCCATGTAACGGGTCAGCATGAAGGCGCCAATGGCAACGAACAGGATGGCGGCGGTCGTCTTTGCGGCCTCGCGCAGGGCGTCGAACAGGCGGCGGGGCCCGAAGCCCGGTTGTAGAAGGGCCAAGAGCGTCGCCACGCCGGCACCGACGGCACCGGCCTCGCCAGGGCTGAAAACCCCGGCATAGATGCCACCCAAGACAATTACCGCCAGCAAGGGCAGGGCGATCACGGTCCAACTCGTCCGGGCGGGCAAGTCCTCGCGTCGCGCCGTCGGCGCCAGCGTCGGATTCAGCCGGCAGCGGATCAAGATCATGGCGGCATAGGCGAACGCTGTCAGCAACCCGGGCACAATCCCTGCGAAGAACAGCCTGGCGATGGATTGCTCGGCCAGGATGGCGTAGACGATCAACGGGATCGAAGGCGGGATCAGCGCCGCCAGCGTCCCGGCGCAGGCGCAGACACCCGCCGCCAGTCCTGGCTGGTAGCCATTTCGCAGCATCTGAGGGATCGCCAGGCGTCCGACAGCGGCCGTGGTCGCCAGGCTTGAGCCGGAGGCGGCCCCGAACGCAGCCCCGGCCAGGTTGGTGGCAACGGCCAAGCCGCCTGGCAGACGTCGGACCAGCCGTTGCACAAGGCCGAACAACTCGTCGGCCAGGCCGGCGTGAAAGACGATGGCGCCCATGGCCAGGAACAGGGGGACGGCTGAAAACTCCCAGCTCGCGGTAAATTCGTACGGGACGCGCGTCATCAAGCTGACCACCGCTGAAAACGGCAGCAAGGCCGTTGCGCCGACAAAGGCGACCAGGCCGAGGGCGATGCCGACGGGAACACGCAGTACGATCAACACGATCGCGACGAGAAGGGCGATGCCGCCCTGATCAACAGGACTCATGACCGTCGGTGCATCCGGTCGACGGCTTGGGCCGCCGCAACAACGGCCATGAGGCCAAAGCCGACCGAGACAATCGCCTTGCCCGGCCAGGAGGGAACCGAGAAGCGGATCAGATCGATCGATTCTCCCCGCCCGGCGGCCACGATGGCCTGATCGCCCGTGTGCCAGGCGAGAAATGCGCCGATTACGGCGATGCAGAGCGCAATAGCGGCATCCAGCACGCGACGTGCGCGGGTACTTAACAGACGGTCGATCAGATCGACGCGGATCTGCGCGTCCTGCGCCTGCACGCCGACCAAGGCTGCAAAGATCGCGAACGGCATGTAGATTTCGGCGACGAATTCCGCCGTGCCCAGCAGCGGCCGGTCGAACAGCGTCCGCGACAGAATGTCGATGACTACGTGAAGGATCATGAGGGCAACGGCAAGCGCGGCCAGACCCGTCGCGTAACGCGACCAGTGGACCAGACGGTCAATCACCGTCCGCCTCGAAAACGATCAGCGTGCCTAGCGCATTGTCCGGCGAAATCATGAAGCCGCCTGCGACCTCGGCGACGGCGATGCCGTTTGCAACCACACGCTCCCGAGCCTCCGACAGCGACGCGCAGGCAACGGTGAAACCGCGCAGACCCGCGGGTTCCGCACCGTCACTCGTGAAGCGGTCAGCGTAGCTCTCCGGCGAGTGGATCAACAAGTCCACCTTGCCGAGCCGGACCCGTACTGGATTGGTGCCGATGCACGTGGCCTGCCAGCAGCGCCGGTAATGGTCTGCCGCATCGCCAGGGTCGTCCGCAACCGCGATGACCGAAGTCAGGGCCAGCGCGCCATTGGCATGATCGACAAAATCCGACCGAACATAGTGTCGTGGCGTCTTGTGTTGACAGAAATTCCAATAGAAGGGGCCCTGGTCCAAGTCCGGAATGGCGACGACAAAGGCTGGTGTTATGGTCTCGCCAGAGGGTAGGTGCCAGTCTCGCTGCAGATCGAGCACTGGCGGCACGCGCAAACCCGCCGCGACCAGTCGCTCGCGGGCCGCACGGGCGTCCTCGGTTGCCAATACGGTCGACACCGGGCCCGGACGGATTAGCAGTGCGGGCATTGGTGGCGGTGCCGTGCCGGCATCGTCAAGCGACATCAGCTCGATGTAGTTGCACAAGCCCCGCGCCGGGTCCGCCCGCCCAAAGCAGATCAGCCGGTTGCTAAGGCCCGGCAGGATGCTTCGCGGCGTGACCGTGAAACCCATGGCGCTGAAGATGTCACCGGCGGCGTCACTATCGGGCACATGGACCATCAGATGGTCGATGTCGATGAGGGCTCCCACTATCGGTCCCCACCGTTGCGCGCAGGCAGCAGCGCCAAACCCATCTCCGCCAGCGCAGCGGCCGCCGCCGGACCGCCCACGACATCCGCCTCGATGAGGATCTGCCCGCCGGCTTGATCTTTGGCGTGGACACGATCGAGCGGCAGGTTGAGCGCCTCGGCGGCGGCCATCCGCGCCGCCTGGCGACGCAGCGCGGTCTTGTCGATCTTGCCGACGGCGGTCAATGGCATGGCCGGCAGGATCACCGCCGTTTTGGGGCGCGCGGCGCGTTCGGCAATGCTTGGGGTCGCGGCCGCGCACAGATGCTCGACACTCTCGCCCGGGTCATCCGCGGCATGTGACAGCGTAACGAACACCAGCGGCACCTCGCCCAGGCGCGCGTCAGGCTTGCCGACCGCGGCGGCGCTCGCGACCTCCGGCAGCGCGTGAAACGCGTCCTCGATCACAAGCGGGTCGATGTTGTGGCCGCCGCGCATGATCATATCCTTGGCCCGGCCGGTGATGGTCCAATAGCCGTCGGTGTCGCGATACCCGATGTCGCCGGTATCCAGCCAGCGCCCCGGTTCCAGATGCTCGCTGGTGACGAAGCCGATGTCCGGTTGGCCCAGATAGCCGTCGAAGACCCCCGGCGACCGGGCCAGGATGACACCGGGCTCGCCCGCGTTGCAGACACCTTCGATCTCACCCGCAGGCGACTTTCGAACGGCGACCAGATCGCAATAGGGCAGCCGCGGCCCGACCGATCCGGCGCGACCTTCTCCATTGGGCGGGGTGAAGGTCAGCACCAGGGACGCCTCCGTCAGGCCCCATGCCTCTTTCACCGGCAGGCCGGTCTTCGCCGTGAACCGGCGATGCGTTTCGACCGGCAGTGCGGCGGCCGACGAAACCCAATGGCGTACTTGGGCAGACCGCCTCTCGGGCGGGCTCTCCATAACAGCGCGAGCAACGGTCGGGGGCCCAAACAGCAATGTCGCATGCTCGTTCGCCACCAGGTCCCAAAAGCGGTCAATAAACGCAGGGTCGCGAAAGCCGCCGCGTCCCAGTTGGACGGTGGACGCGCCAACAGCCAACGGCGCCAGGCCGCCGAAGACAAGGCCGCCGACATGGAACAGCGGCATGCCGCAAGGGATCACGTCGCCGGATCGCATACCGCCGCCGAAGCCGGCCAGGAAGGCCATGAAGGCAAGATTCGCATGGCTCAGCGGGGCAATCTTCGGCAGGCCCGTGGTACCGCCGGTATGGAAGTAGGCGGCCGCATCGGATGGTTCCGGCATTGGCACGTTATGCTCAGGCGTCGTATCGAAAATGTCCTCCAGCCGATCTGGCCCATGGCTTTCGCCCAAGGTCAGCACATGCTCAAGATCCGGCGCCTCAGCGCGGATCGCGGGCAGCTTTTCGGCGACACCTTGTGTGCCGGCGGGGCCTTCGGCGATCAGAACCGGCGCGTTTGCGCGCGCAAGCATCGCGGCGATCGCGGCCGGTTCGAGAAACGGGTTGATCGGCATGTAGACCCCGGCCCACGCCGCCGCCCAGGCCAACGGCAGCGTGTCGGGCAAGGCCGGCAGCAGGCTGGCGATGACCGTCTTGCGGGTTACGCCGAGCCCGGAAAGCGCATTGGCGACGCGGCGCGTTCGATCGGCGACATCGCGAAAGGTTCGGTCGATGGGCGTGGCGTTCGGCGTGGCGAGAAACCGCTGTGCCGGCGCGTTTCCAAATCGTTCCGCGCTGTTCGCCACGATGTCCGGCAGCGTCTCGCCCGGCAGCCAGTGGCTGAGCGGCATGGCCTCCACCACCTCGACATCTCCCGGCGCGGCGAAACGCGGCCAATCGGTCACCGCGAAATCCCTGGTTCGATGATGACCTTGCCGAAGACCTTGCGTTCCTCGAGCAACCGAATGCCCTCGATCGCTTGGTCGAGGGGCAGTACGCGATCGATCACCGGGTCCAGGCGACCGTCGGCGATCAGGGCCAGGCAGGCTTCGATTTCCGGCGCTGTAAAGCCGGTCGAGCCCTTGATGTCCATCTCGGCCATGAAAATGAAGCGAATGTCGGTCGGCGGCGCGTGGCCGGCGGTGGCGCCACAGGTCAAGAGCCGGCCGCCGCGCTTCACGGCCCGCAGCGACGGCGCCCAGCTATCGCCGCCGGTGAAGTTGACGACGACATCGAACCCGCCGCCGCGAAACAGCGAGCCAGTGACCCGCCGCGCATACTTGTCGATGGCTTCGGTCGTGTAGTCGTAGGCGGCGTCGGCGCCGAGCGCGATCAGGCGCTCGCATTTCTCTTGTGAGCCGGCCGCCGCCGTGACCACGGCACCAAGCTGCTTGGCCAACAGCACCGTGGCCGTGCCGACGCCGCCGCTGGCGCCCAAGACAAGCACGCTCTCGCCAGGCTGCACGTTCCCCCGCGTGACCAGCATCCGATAGGCCGTGGCGTAGGCGACGGGGATAGCCGCCGCCTGAGCGTCGCTGACGGCGTCGGGAATCCGGATCAGTTGGCTCGCCCGGCAGACGCAGTACTCGGCAAGGGCGCCGGCCCTGGTCTCGCCCATCATCTCGAAATGGCCGCTCTGGTCGTCGATGAAGGCGGGATTGACCAGGCAGCGGTCGCCCAGCGCCCAGCCGCTAAGGTTCTGGTCGGCCTCGACGATCTCGCCGACGCAGTCGCCGCCGGTAATGCCGGGCAGGGGGATGCGAATGCCGGGCATGCCCCGCCTGGTGAAGACGTCGAGAAAGTTGAGGGCGCAGGCGCGGACCTTCAGCTTCACCCAGCCGGGCGGCCGATCCGGTTCCGGCACATCGCCATGATGCAGGACCTCGATCGGCCCGTGCTCGTTGAAGTAGACTGCTTTCATGGTTTCTTGTGTTGTGCCTCTGCCTGTTCCAGCGCCGCCTCGACATGGGCGTCGACACCGTCGATGACTGGTACGCTCAGGCGATGATGGCCGGCGAGCAGTGGCAACTCCGTGCAGGCCAGCGCAATCGCGTCTGCGCCCTTGGCCAATGTGTTCTTGGCAGCCCGCTCGAATGTGCCGATGCCTTCATCCGTGACGCGCCCCCGCGTGAGTTCGGACAAAATGAGCTGGTCGACGGCTTGGGCAGGTTCCGGATCGGGTTCAACGACCGCGATGCCTAAGGCCGCGATCCGCTCGGCGATCAGGCCCTGATTGAGCGTCGCCGCCGTCCCCAGCAATCCGACGCGTTTGATCTGATCGTGGGCCAACTTATTGGCCAGAGCGTCGCCTGCGTGAACCAGCGGCAGCCCGGTGGCTTGGGTTACCGCGTCGGCGGCCCTGTGGGCCGTGAAGGCGGTCAGCATGACCAGTGCAGCGCCCGCGTCCTTAAGCCGGCAGGCGGCGTCGACGATCAGGCGGTCGACCGTCTCCCACTCGCCGTCGTTTGCGGCGGCCAGCAGATCGTCGAAGCAAAGCGTCGCCAGAACACTGGTGGGGTTGCGATGCGGTTCCCACCGATCCTCGCCAAGTTCGTTCAGGCGACGATAGTAAAGCGCGCTCGACTGCCAGCTCATGCCGCCGACCAGCCCGATCGGCGCCGCACCGTTCATTTTCGGTTGCTCGGGGCTGCTCGCTCAGGAGCCGAAATCGTAGTGATCGAAAATGCGCTCTTGGGCAATCCGCTCGAACGCGGCCCGATCGCCCGCGAACTGCGGCAGCAGGTCCTCGTGCCAGACCCGAAAGATCTCGACGATCTCCGCCACCAGGGCGTCGCCGTCTTCGATATCCCGCCGCTCAGTCAACGCCACCAGCGCGGCGGGTTCCGCCGCTTGAAACGCCGACCAGGCATCCGTCAAGGCCGCGTCCCCCGGCACGAAGCTGATCTGGTCCGACAGCGCATCCTTGACGTCCGCGTCCACCGTCACGTAGGCGTCCGTGACATAGTCCCAAAGCGTCGCCGGCATCAGGTCGATGATCGCTGCCTGGTTTTCAGGTGAGATCGCCTCCCAACTGGCGGCGTTAAAGGCCAGCGGGACGGCGCCGGAAATGATGCCTTGGGGCATCTCGATCACGCTTTCGACCGTGTCTTCCAGGCCGTAACTGCGGATCCACGCGGTGCCGATGAGGGTGCAGTCCGTTTGACCCAGTTGCAGGGCCGGCAGGATATCGGTGATCGAGGTGCGGACCGGTGTCATGCCGATGGCCTCGGCCCAGCGCATCTCGGGTGCGCCGATGGTGCTGACCCGCCGCCCCTCCAGGTCGGCCCGGGTCGACGCCGGCTCGCTGCATTGCATGGTCAGCGGCGTGGCCGACTGCATCAGGATGGGCACGACACCCATCTCCCGAAAATCCTCGCGGCAGGCCTCGCAGGCAACGAAGAAGGCTTCGTTCAGAGCACCAATTGTCGCATAGGGGTCTGTCGCCAACCCCGTAACCTCCGACATCAACGAGGCGTGGGGCAATTCCGCCGGGTGAAACTGTGTGATGAAGAAGCCGCTGTCGACAACGCCATCGCTGATGCCGGCAAGCGCGTTGGGGATCGAAACCAACTGACCGCCGAGAATAGGCGTGAAGGTAACCTCGCCGCCGGTTGCCTCGGTGATCCGATCGAGCAAAGGCAGAACGCCGAAACCGTTGGCCGAGGAGCGCTCGGGGACGCCTGAACCGTAGGTGAAGTCTTGTGCCTGTACGCCGCTTGCTGACACGAGTGCGGCCAGCCCGACAGCGCCAAGAGTCCGAATGAGCATCGCGCTCTCCCTGTGGTTACGAGACGATCTTCGTCATCTTGCAACGGCGAGGATGGCGGATAGGATTTCTGCTGTCAACTATGTTGACTATCTTGCTTCAGGCTCGTGTCAGGCTCGACGGCGGCGCCAGTCCGACCAGCGATGACGTTGTCGGTTTTCCTGCGCCAGCTTCAGCAGATTTCGCAGAGTCTCTCGCTCGTCCGCCGTCAACTCGCCGAAGTATTCCTCCTCGGCGTGCTGGAGGGCATCCACCCCGTGGGCCAGCAATTGGCGTCCTGCCGGGGTCGCATAGACCATGCGCGATCGGCCGTCGCTTGGATTGGTGCGCCACTCGACAAACCCGTGTTGCTCGAATGCCGCAACCAGCTTGCTCATCGCCTGCTTGGAGATGCCGGCTTGCCCGGCCATGTCGGTGACCCGTGCACCTTCCAGCCGCATCGTACGCAGCACATGCGTGTGTGAGGCGGAGAGCATCGGGTAACCGCGCTGTTTCAAGTACGAAAGGGCAAGCTGGTCAAACCCGACGTGAACCTCGTCAAGCAGGCGGCCGATATTACTCTGACGAAGGATTTCGAGTTCATCGTCCGACGGGTCAGCCGGGGTGGCGGTTTGGCTGGTCATGATCGGCGTTGTTATCGCAAGTGGCGCCCGGTTGGAAGGCGTCCGCAGCCTGACGAACGTCGACAATGCCCCGCTGCTTGCGGTCTTTCATTCGATTCCTGGCCGGCTGCGGCCTAACCACGCCGCCGCTCGTGGCGCTGCGGGTGGTATCGAAACCGGCCCTGACCGACGAGCCCATCGATTGACCCGGCGCGTTACCGGCACTCGAGGACCTGGCCGCATTTGGTCTCGCCGAATGGACCCGATCCGGAACGCTGGTCCGCCAAATCAGCGCGGGACGGCTGAGTTCGGTGACATCTGTCGACCGCGTGCGTGATCTTGACACGCTTCATGAGAACGAGTTGCGATATCAGATCAGTTCTGCTCATCAGTGTTTCAGATACCGAACAGGTGGGGCGATGAGTCAGGAAGCCGGGGGTGACAGGCAGATCGATAGGACGCCGCGGCGGGTCATCTGGTTGGCCATCGGTGGCGGCGCGCTCGGCCTGGGAGCGATCGGCATCGTTTTGCCCTTGTTGCCCACGACGCCCTTCGTGCTTGTGGCCGCGTTCGCCTTTGGCAAGAGCTCGCCCAGGCTCGCGATCTGGCTTGAGACCAGCCGCGCCTTCGGCCCGATCATTGCCGACTGGCGACGACACGGAGCCATTGCCCCGCGGTTCAAGGTATTGGCGGTCGCGATGATGGGTGGCGTGCTCGCGCTCAGCATCATTGCCGCCCTGTCGGTTTGGGTGCTGATCGTCCAGGCCGTCTGTATGACGGGGGCGGCGGCGTTCATTCTCAGCCGGCCAAACGGACCGGCCTGAATTCCCGGCCAGTCACATTGGCAGGCCGCTTATGCCGGCTCGTTCGGTCCGGGCGGGCCGGCCTGGCGCTACAGGCTCTCGAAGAGCCGGCAATAGGCCTCCTGGCCGCGCCGGAAAGCGTCGAGGCGGACGAACTCGTCGGGGCCGTGCAGGTTCTCGTCATCGTGCTGGAAGGCGAACATCGTGGCGTGTACGCCGACATGATCCAGCAGCATCGTCATGACCGGGATCGAACCGCCAACGCGCGTCCGCAGCGGTGCGCGCCCGTAGATTTCTTCCAGAACCTGTGCGGCAACCACGCTGGAGTTATGGCCCCGCGGCACCAAGAACGGGTTGCCTCGGGCGGCGCCGGGCTCAAAGTCCACCGTTACGCCATCGGGCGCGTGGCGTTCGACATGCGCGCGAAGGGCCTCAACGATCCGCTCGGGTGACTGGTCGGCGACCAGGCGGCAGGTGATCTTGGCGCGTGCCTCGGCCGGTAGAACGGTCTTGGTCCCAGCGCCCTGCCAGCCGCTGGTCAACCCATTGATCTCCAGCGTCGGACGCGCCCAAAGGCGCTCTCGCGTGGTGTAGCCTGGCTCCCCATGTTCCGCCGGCGCGCCCGTTTCGGCCAGGTAGGCTTCAGCGTCGAAGGGCACCTCAGCGATGGCCGCGCGATCGTCCTCCGTCAGCGGGACTACGTCATCGTAGAACCCTTCGACCGAGATGTTTCCGTCAGGCGACTTCATCGAGGCGAGGATCTGGGCCAGCGCCATCGCCGGGTTGGCGATGCCGCCGCCATGCAGGCCGGAATGCTGGTCCGAATCCGCGCCCCGCACGACGATTTCGACCGAGGCGATACCCCTGAGACCTTCGACGATCTGCGGCTGGTCCGGCGCCCACTGCGCCCCGTCGGCGGAAAAGATCATGTCGGCGGAAAGCCGGTGTGCGTTCGCGGCGACAAAATCCGGCATGTCCGGCGAGCCGATCTCCTCCTGGCCCTCGAAGAAGAACCGCAAATTGACCGGCAGACGGCCCTCGGACTTGAGCATCGCCTCGACCGCGAGAATAGGGATCAGCATGGAACCCTTGTCGTCGGTGGCGCCGCGCCCAAAGAGACGACCGTCGCGCACCTCCGGTTCGAAGGGCGGTGAGGACCAGAGCTCGAACGGTTCTGCCGGCTGCACGTCGAAATGCCCGTAGACGAGGACGGTCGGCCGGTCCGGCCCGGCATGCAGCCAGTCTCCGCAAACGACGGGGTGTCCGGCGGTCTGCAGAACCTCGACATTCTCAGCGCCTGCTTCGGTCAGTCGGCCGGCAACCCATTCGGCCGCGCGCTGCACATCGGCGGCGTTCTCGGGCTTTGCCGAGACCGACGGGATGCTGACGAACTCGCTCAGCTCAGACACGAAGCGATCTTGCTCGCGGTTGAGGTAGTCCTTCCAGGCCATGCCTTTCTCCTCCCTGTCCGCAGTCGGCGTTCCTCGACGCCGTCCTGCCCTTTCTTCAGTCGTCTTGCAGCACCAGATGGCCGGGCGAGACCTCATCGTAAACCGGCGCTGCGCGTTCCTGCCCAACCGGGAAGACCGGCGAGGGCAGGGGCTTGAACTCGGCACTCTCCTTCAGCGTCCGGCGTGTCACATCGGCGATCGGAACACCGGCCAGAAGGGTGCGCGTGTAGCTGTGGCGCGGATTTTCGAAGATATCGGCCCGCGAACCGATCTCGACGATCCGCCCCAGATACATGACGCCGACCCGGTGCGAGACCCGCTCGACAACCGCCATATCGTGGCTGATGAAGAGATAGGAAAGGCCGAACTCCGCCTGCAGCTCCATCAGCAGGTTCAGGACCTGGGCCTGTACGGACACGTCGAGGGCCGAAACTGCCTCGTCGGCGATGATCAGCTTGGGGTTAACCGACAGCGCGCGGGCAATGGCGACGCGCTGGCGCTGTCCGCCCGAAAGCTCATGCGGGAAGCGGCGCATGAAGTCGCGCGGCAGGCCGACGCGGTCGAAAAGGAAGGCGATACGATCCTGAAGTTCCGACCCCCTCGCGAGATCGAAGTTTAGCATCGGCTCGGCCACCTGCTTTCGCAGCCGCATGAACGGGTTCAACGAGGCGAAAGGGTCCTGGAAGACCATCTGCATGTTGCGCCGGGCCCGCCGAAGTGCGCCGGGGTCAAGGCGGAGGACCTCCTGCCCGTCCATGACAACATCGCCGGAGGTTGGTTTGACCAGCCGCAGAATGGATCGTGCCGTCGTGGACTTGCCGCAGCCCGACTCCCCCACAAGCGCGAGCGTCTCGCCATGGGCCAGCTCGAAACTGACATCTTCGACCGCGTGGACGTTCGCCACCACCCGACGCAGGATGCCGCCCTTCACGGGAAAGCGCGTGGTCAGCCCCTTGACGGAGAGCACGGGGCGTTCCGCCGCGGTTTCTGTCGGCTGTGGTGGCGCGACGGGCTCGGGCTGGCCGGGGATGCGCAGGGGCTCCGGCCCCGGCTTGCCCCGCATCTCGCCAAGCTTCGGGACGGAGGCGAGAAGCGTCTTGGTGTACTCGGCCTGGGGCTCCGTGAAGATGCGCTCGACCGGCCCTTCCTCGACCTTCTCGCCGTGTCGCATGACCACGACACGGTCAGCGAGCTGCGCCACCACGGCCATGTCGTGTGTGATGAACAGAACGGCCATGCCGAACTCGCGCTTGAGCCGCTTGATGAGGCCGAGGATTTCGGCCTGGATCGTCACGTCGAGGGCGGTCGTGGGCTCGTCGGCGATCAGGAGCTGGGGCCGACAGGCCATGGCCATTGCGATCACCACCCGCTGACGCATGCCGCCGGACAGCTCGTGCGGATACTGTTTCAGCCGCTGATCGGGTTCCGGCAGCCGCACCTCCTGCAGCAGCTCAAGCGCGCGTGCGTCGGCCTCGGTTGCCGATAGCTTGCGGTGGCGGCGCAGGCCGTCCGTCAACTGTCGGCGGATGGTGAACACCGGGTTCAGGGCGGTCATCGGCTCCTGAAAGATCATGCCGATCCGGTCGCCGCGCAGGTCGATCATCCGCTCCGCCGGCATCTGCGCCAGGTCCATCGCCTCCTCGCCGCCGGGACGGAACCAGAGACGGCCCGAGACGATCTTGCCGCCACCAAACTCCACAAGCCGCAGCAGGGAGAGGGAGGTGACGGACTTGCCCGAGCCGCTTTCGCCCACGACGCAGACGGTTTCGCCCGGGTTCACAGTGAAGCTGACATCCTTCACGCCGACGATGGGGCCGGTTTCGCCCTCAAACTCGACGCGCAGGTTCTCGATGGACAGGAGGGGAGGTGCGACCCCGGTCTGTTCGGACATCGCCGTCACCGCGCCCTGGGGTCGAGGACGTCGCGCAAAACGTCGCCGAGCAGGTTCAGGCCCAGGATCGTGATCGCGAGCGCAATGCCGGGCACCAGTGCCGTCCAGGGCGCGAGGTCGAGGAACTGGCGGGACGCCTGGATCATCAGCCCCCAGGAGGCCTGTGGCGGCTGGGTCCCGAGCCCGAGGAAGGACAGTGCCGCCTCGGCCAAGACCGCGAAGGCGAGGCTGATCGTCGCCTGCACGATCAACGCCGGCATGACGTTGGGCAGAATGTGGCGCACGATCATTTGCAGGTCGCGGGTACCGGCGGACCGAGCAGCCTCGACATAGGGCATCTGCACGATCCGCAACGCCTCGCCGCGCACGATCCGGGCCAGGAAGGGCGTAAAGGCGACGCCGATGGCGATGATCGTGTTCTGGAGGTTGGGCCCGAGGACCGCCGAGATCGTCAGCGCCAGAAGCAGGATGGGAAAGCTCAACAGCGCGTCGATCAGGCGCATCAGCACGTTGTCGACCCGGCCACCATAATAGCCGGAGATGATGCCCAGCGGCAGGCCAAGGACGATAGACATGCCGACGGCGAGAACCGCGATGGTCAGTGATGTCTGCGCACCCAGCATCACGCGGGCGAAAAGGTCGCGGCCGAGCTGGTCGGTGCCGAGCAGAAAGTCGAACGACGGCGGCTGCAGCCGCGCGGTCATCACCATCTGGGTCGCCCGCTCAGGCGGAATGAAGAACGGCGCCAGCACGGCGACCGCGACGACCGTCAGGACCAGCGCGAGTCCGATCAGCGCCTTCGTGGACAGGAACTTGCGCATCGCCTATCCCAGCCTGATGCGCGGGTCGATGACCCGGTAGAGGAGGTCGACGGCGAGGTTCACGAGCATCACCACCGCCGCGATCACGAAGACCGTGCTCTGGATCAGCGGGATGTCGCGGTTCAAGAGCGCCTGGTAAGTCAGCCAGCCCATACCGGTGTATGAGAAAAGGCTCTCGATCACGATGATCGAGCCGAAAAGGAAGCCGATCTGAAGGCCCGCGACCGTCATCACCGGCCCGATGGCATTCG
>JBCBSH010000054.1:0-21661 GCA_039819285.1 Pseudomonadota bacterium | reverse complement strand
GGTTGGGTCGCAGCGCCGACCGTGCGCCGGGTCATCGAGCGCATGGCGCCGATGGTCGGCCTGGCGCCGTTCGACCCGACCGATCCGGCGATCGTCGACGCCCTGGCGCTGACCGACGAGGTGTTGGACCGGGGGACAGTCCCCGCCGCGCCGCAATGACAAAGATGCTGACCACGCCCCCCCTGCCCGACGACCTGCCAGGCACGCTGCGCGGACTGACCGCCGACAGCCGCGCCGTCGAACCGGGCTTTCTGTTCGCAGCCTTGCCGGGAACCGTCGCGGACGGGCGGGCTTTCATCGACGAGGCCGTGGCGAAGGGGGCCGTGGCCATCCTGGCGCCACCGGGCACGCGCCTGCCGGAAGTCAACCGGAACGTCACCCTGATCACTGACGAGAATCCCCGCCGACGGTTCGCGCTGATGGCGGCCGCGTTCTACGGGCGCCAGCCAGACCATATCGCCGCGATCACCGGCACGAACGGCAAGACCTCAACGGCCGATTTTCTGCGCCAGCTTTGGTCGCGCCAGGGTTTGGCCGCCGCCAGCCTTGGCACGTTGGGCGTCAAGTCTCCGGGCCGAGACACCTACGGCGCCCTGACAACGCCAGACCCTGTGACACTGCACCGGATCCTTGCAGAGCTAGCGGACTCGGGCGTTGGCCATCTGGCGATGGAGGCCTCCAGCCATGGCCTGTCACAGTATCGGCTTGACGGCGTCGCCGTCGGTGCGGCCGGCTTTACCAATCTAAGCCGCGATCACCTCGACTATCACAAGACGATGGCGGCCTATCTCGCCGCCAAAGCGCGATTGTTCAGCGAGGTGTTGGCGCCCACGGGCACCGCCGTCGTGAATATCGACGGCGAAGCAGGCCGGTCGATCGCGAAGGCGGCTGCCGACGCGGGCCGGCAGGTGCTGTCATACGGAAACGACGCCGGCGATCTTCGCTTGGCGGAGCGAGCCGTTCTGCCGCACGGCCAGCGTCTGACACTGTCGGTCAATGGCCGGACGGTGGTGCAGGAGCTGCCCTTGATCGGGGTGTTTCAGGCGATGAACGCGCTTTGCGCCGTCGGTCTGGCCCTGGCACTTGGCGCGGACGAGGACGCGACGCTGGCGGGGCTGAACGGCCTGAACGGTGTGCGCGGACGGCTGGAACAGGCGGCGGTTCTGTTCAATGGTGCGGCGGTCTATGTCGACTACGCCCACACGCCGGACGCCTTGGAGACTGTTCTGACCGCCGTGCGGCCGCACGTGCATGGGCGGCTGGTCGCCGTCTTCGGCTGCGGCGGCGACCGCGACCCCGGCAAGCGCCCGCAAATGGGCGCGGTGGTTCAGCGTCTCGCCGATCTGCCAATCGTTACCGACGACAATCCGCGTACCGAGGATCCGGCGGCGATCAGGGCGGCCGTCATGGCGGCGTGCCCCGATGGCCAGGAGATTGGCGACCGCGCCGAGGCGATCCGCGCCGGCGTGGCGTCGTTGCAAGGTGGAGACATTTTGGTGATCGCCGGCAAGGGGCACGAGCCGGGCCAGATCGTGGGCACGGAGGTTCGCCCCTTCGACGATGTCGAGGTGGCGCGCGAGGCGGTCAAAAGCATCGATGCGGAGGCACGGCTATGAAGATCGTTGGCTTGAACCAAAAGCAGCTCTGGTCGGCGGCCGAGGCGGCGCAGGCGACAGACGGCATGGCGGCCGGCGACTGGTCGGCCTCCGGCGTCTCGATCGACAGCCGGACGGTCCGACCCGGCGACCTGTTCGTGGCCTTGAAGGGGCCGAGCTTCGACGGCCACGACTTCGCTGCCGACGCTTTGGCGCGCGGGGCGGGCGCCGCGATGGTGCATCAACCGCCGCCAAACGTGCCCGCCGACGCGCCGCTGTTGGTCGTGGACGATACGATGGCGGGCCTCGAAGCGCTCGGCAACCACGCCCGCCTGCGCAGCGACGCACGGATCATCGCCGTGACCGGCTCGGTCGGCAAAACCAGCACCAAGGAAGCGCTGGCGCTGTGCCTGTCGGCCCAAGGCCCGACCTATGCCAGCCAAGGCAATCTGAACAATCAGTGGGGCGTGCCGCTAAGCTTGGCGCGCCTGCCCAGCGATGCGGCCTACGGCGTCTTCGAACTGGGCATGAACCATGCCGGCGAGATCTCGCCCCTGTCGCGTCAGGTGAAGCCGGATGTTTCGATCATCACAACGGTGGCGGCGGTACATCTCGCCAGCTTCTCCTCGGTCGAAGGGATTGCCGACGCCAAGGCGGAGATATTCGACGGCATGGACCCGCGCGGCGTCGCCGTTCTGAACGCCGACAACCGCCATTTCGCCCGCCTGGTTGCCCACGCACGCACCCAAGGCGTCGGGCGGATCTGGAGCTTCGGCAGCGACGAGAAGGCCGACGCCCGCTTGATCGACTGCTCGCTGCATCCGACGGCAAGCGCGGTCAACGCGGTTATTCGGGGCGAACCCATCCAGTATTCGCTGTCGGCACCCGGCAAACACTGGGTCATGAACAGCCTGGCCGTGCTGCTGGCGATCAAGGCCGCCGGCGGCGATCTGGTGGCCGCCGCACGCGGTCTCTCGAAGGTTACGCCGGGCAGCGGCAGGGGCGCCCGCCAACGGCTGACGATCCACATGCCGGGCGGTCCGGGCCAAATTCTGCTGATCGACGACAGCTACAATGCCAGCCCCGTTTCCGTCGCCGCAGCACTAGATGTAGTAGGTCGAGCCGAAATCGGCGGCGGTTCAGCTTTGTCCCATCGGCGAATCGCGGTACTTGGGGACATGCTGGAGTTGGGACCGGACGCCGGCCGTTTGCACCGTGAACTGATCGGCCCGATCGAGCAGGCCGAGATCGATCTCGTTTTCGCCTGTGGCCCCAACATGCGTGTTCTCTACGATGCCCTGCCGGCCGGCCAGCGCGGCGCCCATACACCCGATTCCGAGGCCCTGGCACCGATCGTCGCGGACGCCTTGCGCCCCGGCGACATCATTCTGGTCAAGGGTTCCTTCGGCAGCCGCATGACGAAGGTGGTCGACGCCATCAAGTCAAACTCGATTGACGACCCTGCCGGCCAGCCGTCGGCCTGGGCCGCAAACGGGGGCTAGCGCATGCTGTACGCCGCGCTGTTACCGCTAGCGGACGAGTTCACGCTCTTCAACCTGGTGCGTTACCTGACGTTTCGGACCGGGGCCGCACTGGTGACCGCGCTGATCATCGCCTTCGTGCTTGGCCCCTGGTTGATCAACTGGCTGAGGCGCCGCCAGGGGGCCGGGCAGCCGATCCGCGACGATGGGCCGGAGACCCATTTCGCGAAGATGGGCACGCCGACCATGGGCGGCCTGATGATCCTGATCGGCATCACGGTCGCGACACTGCTGTGGGCCGATTTGACCAACCAGTTCGTCTGGATCGTCCTGCTGGTCACCGTGGGGTTCGGTCTGATCGGCTTTTCCGACGATTACCTGAAACTGACCCGGCGCAATACGAGGGGCCTTTCCGGCCGCCGGAAGCTGCTGGCACAGGTGGTGATTGGGCTGGGTGCCGCGATCTGGTACATGGCGATCACGCCGGCGCCGCTGAACACCGGCGTCGCGATACCCTTCATCAACGATTACCTGATCCCGCTCGGCTACGGCTTCGTGCTGTTCGCGATCATCGTGCTGGTCGGTGCCTCGAACGCAGTGAACTTAACCGACGGGCTGGACGGGCTGGCGATCGTGCCGGTGATGATCGCCGCCGGCGTGTTCGGCTTCATCGCCTATGTCGCCGGCAACGCCATCTTCGCCAACTATCTGCAGATCAACGCCGTGCCGGGATCGGGAGAACTGGCCATCTTCTGCGGCGCGCTGATCGGCGGCGGCCTCGGCTTTCTCTGGTTCAACGCGCCGCCGGCAATGGTGTTCATGGGCGATACCGGCAGCCTGTCGATGGGCGGCGCCTTGGGCGCCATCGCGATCATCATCAAGCACGAGATGGTGTTGGCCATCGTCGGCGGCCTGTTCGTCTTGGAGACGGTCTCGGTGATCGTCCAGGTGGCGTCGTTCAAGCTGACCGGCCGGCGCGTCTTTCGCATGGCACCCCTGCACCATCACTTCGAAAAGAAGGGCTGGGCAGAGCCGACCATCGTCATCCGCTTTTGGATCATCGCCGTCATCCTGGCCCTGGTCGGCCTCAGCACACTGAAGCTGAGGTAGGACGCATGATCGACCTCAGCCACCTTCGCGGTCACCAGTTCGGCGTCTTGGGCCTTGGCCGGACGGGCATGGCGGCGGCCGATGCCCTGAAAGCGTCGGGCGTCAGCGTCGTCGCCTGGGACGACGGGCTGGTCGGCAGAGCCTGGGCGGAACGCGGCGGCATCGCCTTGCGCCGCTTTGCCACCGACGGGCTTGGCGACATCGACACGCTGGTCTTGAGCCCCGGCATTCCGCGCGCCCACCCCGCGCCCCACGCGGTGGTTAAGCTGGCCTTAGAGCACGGCGTACGCCTGGTCAGCGACATCGACCTGCTGGCCGCGGCCCGGCCGGACGCCAACTATCTCGGCGTCACTGGCACCAACGGCAAGTCGACCACGACCTCCCTGATCGGTCATGTGCTGACGAGCGCGGGGGTGCCGGCGGAGGCGGGCGGCAACCTCGGCCGGCCGGCGCTATCGCTGGCGCCGCTCGGGTCCGACGGTTGGTACGTGCTGGAGGTCAGCTCGTTCCAGCTCGAAACCATCAACGATGTGGCCTGGACCACGGGCGTGTTTTTGAACATCGCGCCCGACCATCTCGACCGCTACCCGGACATCAACGCCTATATCGCGGCGAAGCGACGCCTGTTCGAAGGGGACGGGTCGAGCGCGGCCGCGATTGTCGGCATCGACGACGTGCCATCGCGGGCGCTTGTGGAGTCGCTGACCGCCGCCCACCGGCGCGTCGTGCCGATCTCCGCGGCCGGTCCGGCGCCGGGCGGCGTCTCGGCGGCGAACGGCACCCTGGTCGACGCCATCGACGGCCCCGCGCGGACGGTGTTCGATCTGGCCCGTGCACCGGCCCTGCCCGGCCAGCACAATTGGCAGAATGCGGCGGCCGCCTATGCCGCCTGCCGACTGGCCGGACTGACGCCGGAAGACATCGCGCCCGGGCTCTTGAGCTTTCCGGGGCTGGCACATCGCCAACAGCCGGTGGCCACGGTGGCCGGCATCCGGTTCGTCAATGACAGCAAGGCGACCAATCCGGACGCGGCCGCCAAGGCGCTGGGCAGCTACGACACGGTCTATTGGATTGCCGGCGGACGGCCCAAGGGGGGCGGGTTCGACGCCCTGAGGCCCTTCCTGTCGCGCATCCGCCATGCCTTTGTGATCGGCGAGGCCGCGCCGGAGCTGGCCAAGATGCTGGAACCCGGCGTGCCGACAAGCCAATGCACGGATCTTGACGCCGCGGCCTCTGAAGCCTTCAGCACAGCGCTGGCGGACGGCAGCGACGATGCCGTCGTGCTGCTGGCCCCCGCCTGCACGTCGTGGGACCAGTTCGTGAATTTCGAGGCGCGGGGCGAGGCCTTTATCGCGTCGGTCACGGCGATCGCGCATCGCTTTGAAACCCGTTCCTTAGGCGGGGCCGCGTGATGATTAGCCTGGCCCGCACCGACACATCCGTTCTTGGCCGCTGGTGGTGGACCATCGACCGCTGGTCGTTGGCCGCCTTGGCGGTGCTGATCGGCCTGGGTGCGATCATGGTCGCGGCGGCCAGCCCACCAGTGGCCGAGCGCATCAACCTGCCCGACTATCACTTCATTCAGCGGCATCTGATCATGCTGGTGCCGGCGATCGGCATTCTGGTCGTTTGCTCCACGCTGTCCATCCCCTGGGTGCGGCGCCTGTCGCTACTCGTGCTGCTCGGCAGCTTGGCGGCGACGGCTGCAACCCTGGTGGTTGGCGTGGAGATCAAGGGCGCAACGCGCTGGCTGCATTTGCCGGGCATGACGCTGCAGCCATCGGAGTTTCTGAAACCGTCCTTCGTGGTCGTGGCCGCCTGGCTGTTCTCGCTGCAGAAGACGAACCGCAACGTGCCCGGTTATCTCGCCTCGGCCGTCTTGTACGCTGTGGTCGTGGCCCTGTTGTTGATGCAGCCGGATCTGGGTATGGCGGTGGTGGTCACGGCCGTGTGGGGTGTGCAGTTCTTCGTCGCCGGCCTGCCAATCATCGCGGTGGTGCTGTTGGCCTGCGTCGCCATCGGTGGCGGCGTCGCCAGCTATTTCGTGTTTCCGCACGTCGCCAGCCGGATCGACCGGTTCATGGATCCGTCGAGCGGCGACAGCTACCAGATCGATCGATCGCTGGAGGCCTTCGCCAATGGCGGTGTCTGGGGCGTCGGTCCGGGTGAAGGGGCGGTGAAGCAGTTCCTGCCCGACGCGCATTCGGACTTCGTGTTCGCCGTGGCGGGCGAAGAGTTTGGGCTGTTGTGGTGCCTGCTGCTGGTCTGCCTGTTCGCCGTGGTCGTTATCCGCAGCCTGATTGGCGCCAGCCGCAGCCGCAATCTGTTCGTGATCCTGACGGCCGCTGGCCTGGCGGCACAGTTCGGCTTTCAGGCGCTGATCAACATGGGCTCGACGCTCAGCCTGATCCCGACCAAGGGCATGACCCTGCCCTTCATCAGCTATGGCGGTTCGTCCATGCTGGCGCTGGCGCTGGGCACCGGGCTATTGCTCGCCACGACACGCCGACAGGCCGGGGGGCGATCATGACCGGCCCCTTCGTGCTGGCGGCCGGCGGCACCGGCGGCCACATCTTCCCGGCTGAGGCGCTGGCACGCGCCTTGATCGCGCGGGGCGAGAGTGTGGTGCTGATCACCGACAAGCGCGGCCAGGCCTTCGGCGACGATTTGCAAGATGTCGAGACCTTCCGGGTGCGCGCCTCGCGCCTACAGTCCGGCGTCATGGGCAAGGCCCGCACGGCGATCGAGCTGGGGCTCGGCTATCGTCAGGCGATGGCGATCCTGCGCCGGCTGCGGCCGGCCGCCGTGATCGGTTTTGGTGGCTACCCATCGCTGCCGACCGTGTTCGCGGCCAGCCGGCTGGGTCTCAAGATCTTGCTGCACGAGCAGAATGCGATCGTCGGCCGCGCCAATCGCATGCTGGCAGGCCGCGCGCATCGGATCGCAATCTCGTTTCCGCATGTCACCGGCCTTGGTGACGGGGATCAGGCCAAGATGGTCCTGACCGGAACGCCCGTTCGGCCGCCGATCGTCGGGGTTCGCGACCGCGCCTACGAGGCGCCGAACGGTGGCGAGATCCGCCTGCTGGTGCTGGGCGGCAGCCAGGGCGCGCGCGTGTTCAGCGAGGTTGTGCCGGCCGCGATCGCGCGGTTGCCCGAGGGGCTGCGCCAACGCCTGTCGATCGCCCAGCAGGCACGGCCGGAGGACTTGGCGCAAGCGCAGGCTGCCTATCAGGCGATGGGCACGAAGACCGAGCTTGCGACCTTCTTTACCGATGTGCCGGACCGGCTGGCCGGCTGTCATTTGGCGATCACGCGGGCCGGCGCGTCGACCTGCGCGGAGCTGACGGTGGCGGGCCGGCCTTCGATCCTGGTCCCCTACCCCTACGCCGCCGACGACCATCAGCGCGCCAACGCCGCCAACCTGGTGGAGGCCGGTGCGGCCTGGCTGCTGCCGCAGGACGGCTTCACGCCGGAGGGGTTGGCCGATTGTCTGGACAACCTGCTGATGCTGCCCGAGACCTTGACCAAGGCGGCGGCCGATGCGCGGCTGCTCGGCATCATCGACGCGGCCGACCGGCTGGCGGACGTCGCGCTGAGCCTCGCCCATGACGGCGGCGCCAACGGCAACCACCCGCCCCCCGCCGTGGAGGCCGCGGAATGAGGGAGATGCCGCTCGACATCGGCCGCATTCATTTCGTCGGCATCGGCGGGATCGGGATGAGCGGTATCGCCGAGATCTTGAGCAATCTCGGCTACGACGTTCAAGGCAGCGACATCGCCGACAGCGCAAACGTCGAGCGCTTGCGCGCCCTTGGCATTCAAGTCGCCATCGGCCATCGCGCCGAGAACATTGCCGACTGTGCCGTCGTGGTCGCCTCATCGGCGGTCAAGCCGGACAACCCGGAGATCGCCGCCGCACGCGCGGCCATGATCCCGGTGGTGCGGCGCGCGGAGATGCTGGGCGAACTGATGCGCCTAAAATGGTCGATCGCGGTCGGCGGCACGCACGGTAAGACAACGACCACGTCGCTGGTCGCGGGCCTTTTGGACGAGGCCGGCATGGACCCGACCATCATCAATGGCGGCATCATCAACGCCTACGGCACCAATGCGCGGCTGGGCCAGGGCGATTGGATGGTCGTGGAGGCGGACGAGAGCGACGGCACTTTCACGCGGCTGCCGGCCACCATCGCGGTCGTGACCAATATCGACCCGGAACATCTGGACTTCTACGGCTCGTTCGATGGCGTCCGCGCCGCGTTTGAGCAGTTCGTCACCAATGTGCCGTTTTATGGCTTCGCCGCCATGTGCATCGACCATGCCGAGGTCCAGGCGATGATCCCGCGGGTGCTGGACCGGCGCATCGTCACCTACGGATTCAGCCCGCAGGCCGACCTGCGCGCGGTGAACGTCGTCATGGGTGGGGCGGGCTCCCGGTTCGACGTTGTGATCCAGGATCGGGTTGGCGACCAGGGACGCACGCTGATCGACCTGACCCTGCCCATGCTGGGCCAGCACAATGTCTTGAATGCCCTGGCAGCCGTGGCCGTGGCGACGGAGATGGGCATCGGTGACGACCGCATTCGCCAGGGCCTGGCGCAGTTCGCCGGCGTCAAGCGGCGCTTCACCAAGACGGGCGAGGTGAACGGCGTCACGGTGATCGACGATTACGGCCATCACCCAGTGGAAATCTCGGCCGTGCTGCGGGCGGCGCGCGCCGGGGCCGGGCAAGACCATAACGTCATCGCGGTCGTTCAGCCCCATCGCTACAGCCGGCTGGCCGACCTGTTCGAGGACTTCTGCACCTGCTTCAACGACGCCGATGTCGTGGTCGTGGCCGATGTCTATGCGGCCGGCGAACAGCCTATCGAGGGTGCCGACCGCGATCATCTGATCGAGGGGCTGCGCACCCGAGGCCACCGCCACGTGTTCCCGCTGGACGGGCCGGAGGCGCTGGCACCGCTGATCGCTGAGCTTGCGCGGGCTGGCGATATGGTCGTCTGCCTAGGCGCGGGGACCATCACCAAGTGGGCCAATGCCCTGCCGACCGAACTGTCGGCGATTTACGGCACGGGCGATCAGCCGGCTGTGCGGGAGGGTGTGCGATGATGAACGCCGCCGAACGCGCCGACAGCAGACTGATCGACCGGCTGCCGCCCGTACGCGGCCGGCTGACTGAGAATGCCGACCTGTCGCGGGTTACTTGGTTCCGGGTTGGCGGACCTGCAGAAGTGCTGTTCAAGCCCGCCGATCGGGACGATCTGGCGGCGTTTCTGGCCGGCTGCCCCTCGGATATCCCCATCACGGTGATCGGGGTTGCGTCCAACCTGCTGGTGCGCGACGGCGGCGTGCCGGGCGTCACGATCCGTCTTGGCCGCGATTTTGCGATCATCAACGCGGAGGGTGACCGGGTCCGCGCCGGTGCCGCGGCGCTGGACGTGCATGTCGCGCGGGTCGCCATGGAGGCTAGTGTCGCCAGCCTAGAGTTCCTGGTCGGCATTCCCGGCACCATTGGCGGTGGCCTGCGCATGAATGCCGGCGCCTACGGCACCGAGTTCAAGGACGTGCTGGTCGAGGCCGACGCCGTCGATCGAACGGGCGCCACGCATCGCGTGACGGCCCAAGACTTGGGCATGCGCTACCGACACACGGATACCCCAAAGGACTGGCTCTTCACCGGCGCCGTACTGCAAGGCCAGCCGGGCGAAGCCAAGGCCATCGCCGCGCGGATGACCGAGATCAGCGAGGCGCGCGAGGCGACCCAGCCGATCCGGTCACGCACCGGCGGGTCGACCTTCGCCAACCCTGAGGGCCACAAGGCCTGGCAGGTGATCGACGGCGCCGGATGTCGCGGCCTGCGCGTCGGTGGCGCCCAGGTGTCGGAAAAGCACTGCAACTTCCTGATCAATACCGGCACGGCGACAGCCGGCGATCTGGAAGCGCTGGGCGAACTGGTGCGCCAGCGGGTGCGCAAGGCCTTCGACATCGAGCTGCGCTGGGAAATCCGCCGCATTGGCACGCCCCTGCCCGGGCAGGAGGCTGGCGATGGCTAAGCAGGTCGCGGTGTTGATGGGCGGCTGGTCCGCCGAACGCGAGGTGTCGCTGGTTTCCGGCGCCGCGGCCGCCGACGCGTTGCGCGAGGGTGGCTTCGAGGTCACGACCGTCGACGTGGACCACGATCTCGGTCGGCTGATCGACGCGCTGACACCGGCGCCCGATGTCGCCTTCAACGCGCTGCACGGACGCGGCGGCGAGGACGGCGTGATCCAGGGTGTTCTGGAACACCTGCGCATCCCCTACACCCATTCAGGCGTGGCGGCGTCTTCGATCGCCATGAACAAACCGCTGACCAAGCGGCTGTTGAGCACCGTCGGCATCCGCAGCCCTGAAGGCCAGGTCCATTGCTTTGCCGACGTGCTGTCGCGGCACGTGATGGAGCCGCCCTATGTCGTCAAACCCGTCGACGAGGGCTCCAGCGTCGGGGTCACGATCGTGCGCAAGGGCGATAACCGGCCGCGGGTCGATCTCGCCGACTGGCACTTCGGCACAAAGGTTTTGGTAGAAACCTACATTCCGGGCCGCGAATTGACGGTCGGCGTCATGGGCGACCGGGCGCTGACCGTGACGGAGATCCTGCACAGCCACGGCTTCTTCGACTATGAGGCCAAATATGTCAGCGGCCACGCCCGGCACGTCCTGCCGGCGGAACTGCCGAAACCGGTCTTCGACGCCTGCATGGATCAGGCGCTGACGGCGCATCAGACCCTGGGATGCAGCGGCATCAGCCGGTCGGATTTTCGCTATGACGATCGCCAGCCGGGGATCGATGGTCTCAACTTCCTGGAGATCAACACCCAGCCCGGCTTCACTTCGATCTCGCTCGTTCCAGAGCAGGCCGATCATGTCGGGGTGTCGTTCGTTGAGCTGTGTCGCTGGCTGGCGGAGGGCGCGACATGCCACGCGTAGCCCCAGCAGCAGTTGCAACACCGGCCCGGCGCCGGCCCGGGCCGATGCGGCGCTTTGCTCGCATCGCCCGCAACGGCTCCGCGCTGTTGCTCGTGATCGCCGTCCTGGGTGGCAGCGGCTGGGCGGTCGCCAGCGGCCGGGCAGCGGATTGGTGGGCGGGGCTTCGGACCGATGCCTTGTCCCTGACCGCAGACATGGGTTTCAGCGTCCAGGAAGTGGTTGTCGTCGGCCGCAGCGTCACGGATCGCAACACGATCTGGCAGGCCCTTGAGGTCCAGCGCGGCGATCCGATCCTGAGCTTCGATGCCGGCGCCGCCCATGAGCGCCTTGCCGAACTGCCGTGGATCGCGTCCGCGTCGATCGCGCGGCGCCTGCCCGACACGCTGCATGTCGCCATTCAGGAGCGCGTACCGACAGCGCTGTGGCAGCAGGATGGCGTCATCCGGTTGATCGATGCCGAGGGCATTGAACTGAGCCAAGACAATCTCGGCGCATTTGGCCCGTTGCCGCTGGTGGTTGGCTTCGGCGCCGAAACGCGCGCCGCCGACTTGCTGTCGGCCCTCGACGAGGCACCGGAACTGGCCGAGCGCATGGTCGCGGCGGTCTGGGTCGGCAACCGGCGCTGGGACCTGCGGCTGGACAATGGCGTGACGATCCAATTGCCGGAGCGGAACATGGCGGCGGCGCTGGAACGGCTGCTGGCCATCGAGGCGAGTGACGGCCTGGTCGATCGCGATATCGCGACGATCGATCTGCGCCTGACCGACCGGATGGTCGTGCGGATGCCCCCCATCCCGGTCCTGGAGCCGGAACCAGAGATCACATCAGAGACCGACAATTCTATCGCGGAGGAGACGACTTAGGCGCCATGGGATTCAACGGCGTAAAGCGGCCAAAGACCAAGAGCCGGGGCGAGCTGATGGCGGCCCTGGATGTGGGCACGTCGAAAATCGTCTGCCTGATTGCCAGCATGGACGAGGACGGCGTGCCGACCGTGATTGGCACCGGCCATCAGGCCAGCAATGGCGTGAAGGCCGGCGCGATAACCGACATGGAGGCAGCCGTCCAGTCGATTGGGCTGGCCATCGAGGCTGCCGAAAAGGCGGCGGGCGAACAGATCGGCCAGGTCCACGTCAACCTGTCAGGTGGGCACCCGGCTTCGCAGACCATCAGCGTGGAGGTCGGCATCTCGGGCAACGAGGTCTCCGAGGTCGACCTGCGCCGGGCGTTGCGCGGGCAGAACCAGGCGCCGCTGGGGCCCGACAGCGAAATCGTTCATGCGATCCCCGTCTCCTACATCGTCGACGGCGCGCGCGGCATCAGCGACCCGCGCGGCATGCATGGCGACCGGCTGGGCGTCGATCTGCACCTGGTCACAGCCGCATCAAGCGCCATTCGGAACCTCGAGACCTGCATCCGACGCTGCCACCTGGAGGTCGAGAGCCTGGTGTCCAGCGCCTATGCCGCAGGCCTGGCCTGCCTGGTGCCGGACGAGATGGAACTAGGCTGCACCATCATCGATATGGGCGCAGGCACGACCACGCTTGCCGTCTTCTTCGAAGGCAAGATGGTCTTCACCGACACCATTCCGGTCGGCGGCGCCCATGTGACGAACGACCTGGCGCGCGGGCTGACGACGCCGCTGAACGACGCGGAGCGGATGAAGACGCTGTTCGGCGGCGCCATGCCATCAATCGCCGACGAGCGGGAAGTGATCGACGTGCCCCAGATCGGCGAGGAGGAAGGGCACACCAACCATGTGCCCAAGAGCTTGCTGACCGGCATCATTCAGCCGCGCGTGGAGGAAATCTTCGAGTTGGCGCGCGGCCGGCTGGAGGCGGGCGGATTCGAGAAGATCTCCGGCCGGCGCGTCGTGCTGTGCGGCGGCGCCAGCCAGTTGCAGGGCGTGCGCGAACTGGCCCAACTGGTCATGGACAAGCAGGTCCGGCTCGGCCGACCGGCCGGCGTTGCCGGCCTGACGGAAACGGTTTCCGGACCGGACTTTGCGACCGCCGCAGGCCTACTGGTCTCTCTGTCGGGCCAGGCGATGGACTGGGCGGAGATAGGTCCGATGGAGGATGCCCACAGCGGGCTGTGGAGCCGACTGGGAGGATGGGTCCGTGAACATCTCTAACAGCGAATTCAATGGATTGGCGCCGGGAGACCGGTGGCCCTGCGGCCGGGGCGAGGCGGTCGATACATGGCGGGCGGTGATGGCCGACCAAGCAGGCATGGCAATCGCAGGCAAGACAATCAAGGAGTGTGAGGCATGATCAATTTGACGATACCGATGAACGATGCGCAATTGCGCCCCAAGATCACCGTGGTCGGCGTCGGCGGCGCCGGCGGCAACGCGGTCAACAACATGATCCGATCCAACCTGGAAGGGGTGGAATTCGTCGTCGCCAACACCGATGCCCAGGCTTTGGCCGGCAATACGGCGGAGCGCAAGCTTCAGCTTGGCGTCGGCATCACCCAGGGGCTGGGCGCCGGCTCGCGCCCCGACATCGGCCGCGCCGCCGCTGAGGAGGCGATCGACGAGATCTCCACCTATCTCGACGGCAGCCATATGGTGTTCATCACCGCCGGCATGGGCGGCGGCACCGGTACCGGCGCTGGACCGGTCATCGCACGGGCTGCGCGCGAGATGGGCATGTTGACGGTCGGCGTGGTGACCAAGCCCTTCCACTTCGAGGGCGCGCATCGCATGCGCCTGGCCGAAGAGGGGCTGAAGGAACTGCAGCAATATGTCGACACGTTGATCATCATCCCGAACCAGAACCTGTTCCGGGTGGCCAACGAGAAAACGACCTTTGCCGACGCCTTCCGCATGGCCGACGAGGTCTTGGATTCCGGCGTGCGCGGCGTTACCGACCTGATGGTGATGCCCGGCCTGATCAATCTCGACTTCGCTGATATCCGCACGGTCATGGCCGAAATGGGCAAGGCCATGATGGGCACCGGAGAAGGCGATGGCGAGCGGCGGTCGATCCAGTCGGCCGAGGCGGCGATCTCCAACCCGCTTCTGGACGATGTCTCGATGAAGGGCGCGCGCGGCGTGCTGATCAACATCACCGGCGGCATGGACATGACGCTGTATGAGGTCGACGAGGCGGTGAACCGCATCCGCGACGAGGTCGACCCGGAAGCCAACATCATCTTCGGCTCGACCTTTGACGAGAAGCTGGAAGGCAAGATCCGGGTCTCGGTCGTCGCCACGGGCATCGAGGCCGACGCGCAAAGCGCGCCGCGCCCGAATGTGACCAGCTTGAACCTGGTGGCCGAACGCCGGGCGACGCCGGCAGCGACCGACAGCCCCGGCGGTGGCGCCGGCCAGACCACGCCGGCGCCGGCAGCCGCCAGCTTCCCGCAATCGATTCGGCAGGCTGCGGGCGCCGCAGCCCCCGCGATGGCGGCCGCCAAGGCTGCACCGGCGGCGGCGGTTGCAGCGGCTATTGAGGAACCCGAGCCGGAACCCGAGGTCGCGACCGATGTGCAGTTCGAAGAAGAGATCGTCGAGGAGCCCTCGCTGATCGATCTGGCCGAGCAACAGCCGAACCCCGAGCCCGAGCCTGAACTGGAGCCGGAAGCCGAGGAAGTCGAGGCCCCGGCGATGGAAAGCCGCCCGGCGCCTCGCGCACCCCAACAGCCGAGGGCGCAAGCCCGACCTGCGATGTCCGCTTCGGCCCCCGCCGCACCGGAACGTGCCGAGCCGGAACAGCCGGCGGCACCGCGTCGCCGACCTGGCGGATTGTTCCGCCGTGTAACCGGCCTGATCAAGGACGAAGCACCGGCGGCGCCCAGTCAACCGGCAGCACCCCGGCAGGCCACACCCCAGCAGGCCGCGCCGCGTCCGGCGGCCCGTCCGGCAGCACCGGTCGCAGAGCAGCCCGCCCCGACTGCACCGCAAGCGGCACCGCGGCCGCAAGCGCCCCGGGCACAGCCGGCCCAACAGCGTCTGGCGGGCGTCGATCCGTCCAGCCGGCCGCCGCTGCCGCCGAACGAGGATGACGGGCTTGATATACCGGCGTTCCTCAGGCGCCAGGCGAACTAGGCCGGCCCGTCAAAGTGCTGACCAAAAGCTTCCATAGAGGTGGCGACCGGTAACAAAGCGTAACAAAGAGTGATTTGAGGGCTCCAAGGGTGATTGCTATCCAATCCTTGGAGCCTTTTCTTTGGCATCAAGGGTTTAGCCGGCAATTGGGACCTGAAGATCCTGGGTTGCATGATGTTGGCGCAAATGAACCACATGATTGCTTCGGACAGGGCTTGAGTTGGCCGCACATCCGTCGCGTTTGGCGGACCAATGTTTGGCCACAAGACGGTGAAAAGTCGTCGTTATTAAGAGTTCGCGGTCAGGAGATTTGTGCCGGTGTATGCCCCGACTTTGTTGCAGCGTACCCTAAAAGCCCCAATCCACTGTTCTGGTGTCGGCGTCCATAGCGGACGCCGGGTGACGTTGACGCTGAAACCGGCCGAGGCCGGGACCGGCATCACGTTCGTGCGCACCGATGTGCCGGCCCATCGTGCCGTGGTACCGGCGCGCTGGGACCGTGTGTGCGATACCAGGCTGTGCACCGTCGTCGCCAATGAGCACGGCACAACGGTGGGCACCATCGAGCATCTGATGGCTGCCTTGGCAGGTGCGGGCATCGACAATGCGGAGATCGAGCTGGACGGACCAGAGATCCCGATCATGGACGGCAGTGCCGAGCCGTTCCTGTTCCTGGTCGACTGCGCGGGGCAGGTCGACGAAGACACGCCACGGCGCGCGATCCGTGTCATGCGGCCGATCACCGTTTCCGACGACAAGGGCGCGTCGGCAACCCTACAGCCGGCCGTCGGTTTTTCGATCAATTGCGAGATCGAGTTCGCCAGCCGGGCCATCGGCCATCAGCGCTTTGCCTTGTCGCCGACGGTTGATGACTTTAAGGCCGAAGTTTCGCGCGCGCGCACCTTCGGATTCCTCCACGAGGTCGAACAGCTTCGCGCGGCCGGTCTGGCCCGAGGTGGATCGCTGGAGAACTCGGTTGTTGTGAACGGCGATTCGGTTCTGAACGAAGACGGCCTGCGCTACGAGGATGAATTCGTGCGTCACAAGATCCTCGACGCCATGGGCGATCTGGCCTTGGCCGGGGCGCCGATCATGGGCCGGTTCGTTGGCGTGAAGTCGGGGCACCGGCTGAACAATCTGGTGCTGCGCGCCCTGTTCGCCGACCCGCAGGCCTGGCGCATGGAGGTGCCGACGGCCGCCGACTGGGCCAGTGCGGAGTGGGATGACCAGCCGCTGGCGAAGACCGCCTGATCGCCCCGGAATCGCGTTTCCGTTATCTCGCGTTTTGTCCAAGCCGTGGTATACAGTGTCTGTCGGAAACGGAGTTCCCGCCGGCACGTAATTTCCCCTGCACGGAACGTCGATGCGATGACCATGCGTTTTGCCATCAAAAGCAGCTTTAAGCTGACCCTTGCCGCCGCGGCCCTATTGGTGCTGGCGGCGTGCGGCTCGTCCGACGACGAGATCGTCTATATCGAAAGACCGCCGGAGCAGATCTACCAGGCCGGCCTGAATGCGCTGGACGAGGAGGAGTACGAGCTGGCCGCCGACGAATTCAACGAGGTCGAGCGACAGCATCCCTACTCTCAGTTTGCCACCCAGGCCCAGCTGATGGCAGCCTATTCGTATTATGAAGCGCTCGACTACGAACAGGCGATCCTGGCCTTCGAACGCTTCATCGAACTGCATCCGGGCCATCCTGACGTCGCCTACGCCTACTACATGCGGGCGCTTTGCTATTACGAACAGATCGTCGACGTCGAGCGCGACCAGCGTCAGACGGAACTCGCGGCCCAAACCCTAGAAGATGTGGTCCGGCGCTTTCCGGATTCCGTGTATGCGCGCGACGCGCGGCTGAAGTTCGACCTGACCCAAGACCAGTTGGCCGGCCAGGAGATGTCGATCGGCCGCTACTACTTGCGCCAGGGCGAGTTGCCGGCGGCGATCAACCGTTTCCGCAGCGTGGTCGACAACTACCAGACGACCAGCCACACGCCGGAGGCCCTCTACCGTCTGACGGAGGCGTACATGACCTTGGGCCTGCTGGCCGAGGCCGAGCGTTCCGCGACCGTGCTGGGCGCGAACTTCCCTGGCAGCGAGTGGTACCGCAACAGCTATGCGCTGTTGGTCGACGGCAATGTGCCGCAGCGGGAGGGCTTTCTGCGCCGCACGTTTGGCAGCGTGTTTTAGCCGGGCACCACCATGCTGGTCGCGCTATCGATCCGCGACGTTGTCTTGATCGAACAGCTGGATCTCACAATCGAACCGGGGCTTGGCGCACTGACCGGCGAGACGGGCGCGGGCAAATCGATCTTGCTGGATGCGCTTGGGCTAGCTGTCGGCGGGCGCAGCGACGCGCGGCTCGTCCGCAAGGGGGCCGAGCAAGCGAGCGTGACAGCATGCTTCGACCTTGCCGGCGACCATCCTGCACGTGAGGTTCTGCGTGATCGCGGACTGCCGGAGGAAGACCAGTTGATCCTGCGCCGCACGGTCAGCGCGGATGGCCGCAGCCGCGCCTTCGTCAACGATCAACCGGCCAGTGCCGGCCTGGCACGCCATCTGGGCGAGACGCTGGTCGAGGTGCACGGTCAGTTCGACACGCAGGGACTTCTAAATCCGGGCACGCATCTCGCCCTGCTCGACCGTTTCGGCGGCATCGACACCTCAGACCTGAACGCCAAATGGCAGCACAGGCGCGCCGCCGAGACCGCGCTCGATGACGCAAAAGCCGAGGTTGACCGCGCCCGGTCGGAAGAGGCTTTCCTTCGTCATGCGCTGGACGAGCTGGATCAGCTCAACCCACAGGCCGACGAGGAAGGGCACCTGGCGGAGCAACGCACGATCCTGATGCATCGCGAGCAGCTGATCGAGGCATTGGATGCCGCGGTCGAGGCGCTTGACGGCGATCGGGGCGCGGGTTCCGCTCTCGCGACCGCCCGGCGGGGCCTGGAACGGATGGCTGAGAAGGCGGGAAACCGGCTGGACGAGCCGCTGGCCGCGCTAAGCCGGGCAGCATCGGAGATCGAGGAGGCCTTGTCGGGCCTACGCGGCCTTGGCAGCGACCACGGATTGGATCAGACCGACCTCGAAAGCCTGGAAGAGCGCCTGTTCGCCCTGCGCGCCACCGCCCGCAAGCACAGTGTCGAGGTGGCCGATCTGCCACGCCTGCGAACGGAGTTCGCGGAGCGCCTGGCCATGATAGACGATCAAGGCGCACGGCTGGATAAGCTTGGCCGCGCCGTCGAAATGGCGGCGGCGGCTTTTCGCAGCGCCGCCGCCGAGATCAGCCAACGCCGGACAGCGGCAGCCGCCGCCCTCGACGAGGCCATTGCCGCTGAGTTGCCGCCGTTGAAGCTCGAAAAGGCCCGGTTCGAAACCAGGGTCGAGCCGCTCGATGAAGCCGACTGGGCCCCGACGGGCCAGGATCAGGTTCGCTTCATGGTGGCCACCAACCCGGGCGTCGACCCAGGCCCGCTGAACAAGATTGCGTCGGGCGGCGAATTGGCCCGTTTCATGCTGGCCTTGAAAGTGGTGTTGAGCGCGGACGGCGGCGTGCCCACCCTGATTTTCGACGAGGTCGATAACGGGGTGTCTGGCGCGGTGGCGGCAGCGGTTGGCGAACGGCTAGCGCGGCTTGGCGAGCGGTCGCAGGTGCTGGTCGTGACACACAGCCCGCAAGTCGCGGCGCGGGCCGATCGCCATCTGAAGGTCGAGAAGTCGAGCGAGGGGGCGGCCACAACCACGCGGGTCACGCTTCTGGACGCGGACGAGCGGCGGGAGGAGATCGCGCGGATGCTGTCGGGCGCCCGGATCACAGACCAGGCCCGCGCCGTGGCCGACGAACTGGTGGCGGCCGAATCGCGATGAGCGACGAGGCGCTGCGGGGAAAGCCGGCCGAAAGCCTGACCGAGGCGGAGGCCGAGGCTGAGCTGGCGGCGCTCGCCGCCGAAATCGCAGCCCATGACGAGGCCTATTATCAGCACGACGCGCCTTCCGTGTCGGACGCCGAGTACGATGCGCTGCGCCTGCGCAACCAGACGATCGAGGCGCTGTTCCCCGCCCTGAAGCGCGATGACAGCCCGTCGGAGAGGGTCGGTGCGGCGCCCTCCAGCGGTTTCGGTAAGGTCCAGCACGCCGTGCCGATGCTGTCGCTCGCCAACGCCTTCGACGACCAGGATGTCGAGGACTTCGTCGCCAGCGTGCGGTCCTTCATCAAGGAGTTGCGGGACGATCCCGACAAGCCGATCGCCTTCATGGCGGAGCCAAAGATCGACGGGCTGTCATGCTCGCTGCGGTACGAGAACGGTCGCCTTGCCCAGGCCGCAACCCGCGGCGACGGGCGCGAAGGCGAGGACGTCACGGCCAACATCCGCACGTTGAAAGACGTGCCGGAGCAGCTTTCCGCTGAGGCACCGTCCGTCCTGGAGGTGCGCGGCGAAGTTTACATGCTGCACAGCGACTTCGCCGCGTTGAACGAGGATCGCGAGGAAGCCGGGCTGCCGCTCTACATCAACCCGCGCAATACGGCGGCCGGCAGCCTGCGCCAGCTCGATCCGACCATTACCGCCCAGCGCAATCTGAAGTTCTTCGCCTACGCCTGGGGTGAGGTCAGCGAGCCGATCGCGGCGACCATGGCGGAGTTTCGGGACAAGCTGCGGCGCTGGGGCTTTCAGACCAACGAACCGGCACGTCTGTGTCAGTCGGCACAGGAGATGCTGTCCCACTACCGAACGATCGCAGAAACCAGGGTCGACCTGCCCTTCGATATCGACGGCGTCGTCTACAAGGTCGACCGAATCGACTGGCAGGACCGGCTGGGCGCGGTCAGCCGGCACCCGCGCTGGGCGATCGCGCACAAGTTTCCCGCCGAACAGGCCCAGACCAGGCTGGAAAAGATCACCATCCAGGTCGGCCGTACCGGCGCCCTGACGCCCGTCGCCAATCTTGAGCCGATCACCGTCGGCGGTGTGGTGGTGGCGCGCGCCACGCTGCACAATCAGGACGAAATCGCCCGCAAGGACATCCGCGAAGGCGATACGGTGGTGATCCAGCGCGCCGGCGATGTCATCCCGCAGGTCGTCTCCGTGGTACCGGACCAGCGCCCGGCCGACAGCAAGCCCTTCATCTTCCCGGACCACTGCCCCGAATGCGGCAGCCTGGCGATCCGCGAGGCCGGCGAGGCGGTGACAAGGTGCACCGGCGGCCTGATCTGCCCCGCCCAAGCGGTCGAGCGGCTGCGCCATTTTGTCAGCCGCGACGCCTTCGACATCGAGGGGCTGGGCTACAAGCAGATCAAGTACTTCTTCGACGAGAAGATGATCGCCTCGCCCGGCGACATCTTCCGGCTGGCCCAGACCGACAAGGCAGCCGAGGAGCCGCTGAGCGGGCGCAAGGGCTGGGGCGAAACATCGGTGGCCAACCTGTTCGCCGCCATCGAGGCGCGGCGCACGATCGGGCTGGACCGGTTCATCTACGCGCTGGGCATCCGCCAGGTCGGCGAAGCGACGGCCAGACTGCTGGCCCGCACCTACGGCACGCTGGACGCCCTGGGCGAGGCGATGGATGCGGCGCAGGATCGGGAGAGCGAGGAGTATGCAAGCCTGATCGACATCGATCAGATCGGGCCGTCGGTCGCCGACGACCTGCTCGGCTTTTTCGCCGAGCCGCACAATCGCGAGATCCTACGTGATCTGACCGACCAGATCACCGTCGAGCCCTTCGTCGGCACGGACGCCGGCGACAGCGAGATCAGCGGCAAGACCGTGGTGTTCACCGGCAGCCTGGAGCAGATGACGCGGTCGGAAGCCAAGGCACGAGCGGAAAGCCTGGGCGCCAAGGTCGCCGGGTCGGTCTCGAAGAAAACCGACTATGTCGTGGTTGGCGCCGACGCCGGATCGAAGGCGAAGAAGGCCCAGGAGTTGGGCCTGAACACGCTGACCGAGGCCGATTGGCTGGCGTTAATCGGCGCGTGACACCTCGGCCTCGGCATCGTCCTCGTCGAAATCGATCTGCCCGTCCTTTGACAGCAAGATGGCGATCCAGCGCGCCCCCCTGATGTGCGAACAGACGATCAGCGCGACCACGGTGATGGGGACGCTGAGGAACATGCCGGGGATACCCCAGATCACGCCCCAGAACACCAGCGCCAGGATGATCACAAACGAGCTGAGGTTCAGCGACCGGCCCATGAGCATCGGTTCAACCAAATTGCCGATGATCACCTGAATCGCGATCAGGATCGGCGTGGCAATCAGGAACGGCGCCAACGTGTCGAACTGGACGAGCGCGATCATCGCCGGGAACACGATGCCCAAAATCGAGCCGATGTTGGGGATGTAGTTCAGCAAGAAGATGATTAGCGCCAGCGTTTCGGCAAAATCGACGCCCACAAGCCTCAGCACCGTATAGCTGGCAAGACCGGTCATCAGGCTGGTCAGCGTCTTCACCCACATG
>JBCBSH010000053.1:0-21846 GCA_039819285.1 Pseudomonadota bacterium | reverse complement strand
CGATTTTCCAGCATCTGTTCGGCCAGCGCCTCCTTGAGGTCGCGCATCTCGCGGCGCAGATCCTTGACCTCACCCGAGGAGGCCTGGCGCGCGGTATCACCCGCCAGCCGCTTTTTGCCAGCCTCAAGAAACTCCTTCGACCAGCTGTAATACAGGCTCTCGGCAATCCCCTCTTGGCGGCACAGCTCAGCGATGCTGTCCTCACCCCGCAGGCCCGCCAGCACAATCCGGATCTTCTCCTCAGCAGAATACTGCTTGCGCGTCCGGCGTCGGATGTCTCGGACGGTCGCCTCGACACCCACTTTCGAACCTTTCGATTTCTGTCTCATCTGCGTTCCCTTCGGTCACTACGATGAGCCAGAAATCCTCCGCTACGAAAACCCCTCAATCTGTTCCACGGGCCCTGACGTCAAACAGCCAAAGCCATCATGGCGGACCAGTGGAGCCCTGCTGGCGTGGGCCGGTGTCGGCTGTGGGCAGGTCGTCCCAGACAAAAGCAACTTGTTCATAAGAATCACGTCCCAATCGGATGCGAGGAGCGTCCGTCTCGACGCCGCCCAGCTTGGCATAGAATGAGCGGTTCGGGTTAACGGCAAGAGCCGTGAGATAGAAGCCCCTTTGCTTAGATGTGGCCAGCGCGGACAGTATGCTGGCGAACAGGCAACGACCGATCCCTCGACGCTCGAAGCCGGGCTTCACGTAGGTGGCATAGATTTCGTTGCGGGCGGCGAAGTCGGGATCGCGACCTGGCCCGCCGGATGCAAAGCCAATCACCTCCCCGTCATTCGTGACAGCGACGACGTAGTGCACGAAGTCGAGGGAAAGAGTTCGACCATGCCGGCGTTTCTGATGATGCCGCGACATCGACATCAAGAAATCTCTAGGCAATATACCGTCGAAAGTATGTCGCCAGGAGGCGACGACGATCTCGCCAATTGCGGCAACATCGTCACCTCGCGCAGCACGTATGCGGATTTGCTCCCTGGCCATGTGCCGGACCTCACGCGCAATCGGCGCGCCGACAAGCGCGCTGCATGGGCTCTCGAGACCACTGCCGGTCGGCCCAGCTGCTCAGCTGCGCGCTATCTCTCAGGTGACGCCCTTCCTAACAACTTGCAGTAGCTCACCTGGTCGATATTGGTACCGCAGACGACGATGCCCACGCGCTTGCCTGCCAGCCTGGACTTCAAGGGTCCCAGCAGCGCCGCGAGCGCGGCCGCGCCGGCCGGCTCCACGGCCAGCTTAAGATCGCCGAACATGACGGCCATGGCGTCGATCATCTCTTGGTCCTCAACCGTGACCATGTCGTCGACGAAACGCTGGACCAGGGCAAACGAACCGGCGCGGTGGTGCGGGGCGCCGAGGCTGTCGGCGATGGTTTTCACGACCACCTTGTCCAAGGGGGCACCGGCTGCGAGGCTGAGCGTCATGCCCTGGGCCCCGGCCGGCTCGACGCCGAAGACGGCACAATTGGGCTTCAGCTGCTTGATCGCCGAGGCGATGCCCGAAATCAGGCCGCCGCCGCCGACCGGAACGATGACCGCATCCAGGTCCGGGGCGTCGCGACCGATCTCCCAACCCACGGTGGCCGTGCCCTCAAACGTGCGCGGGCCCTCGAACGGGTGGACCATGACACGGCCTTCCTCCCGCTGGATCGTCTCGACCAGATCGAACAGCTCGCCGACATGATCGGCAAAGACGATCTCGGCCCCGAATGCACGGCAGCGCGCGACGCGGAACGGGTTGGACGACTTCGGCATCGCCACCTTGGCGGAAATACCGAGCACCTTCGCGGCATAGGCAGTCGCCATCGCATGGTTGCCGGCCGACGCAGCGACGACGCCCCGCGATCGCTCTGCATCGGACAAGGACAGCATCACGTTCACCGCGCCGCGCGCCTTGAAGCTGCCGGTGCGCTGGAAAAGCTCCAGCTTCAGCATGGGCGCGGTGCCTGCCGGCAAGCGCCGAGGCACGACGCTGCCGTAATAGGCCAGCATGGGGGTTTCCAGAACATGGGGCGCGATGCGCGCGCGGGTCGCCTCGATCTCGGCCAGGGTCGGGGGCGTGGTCATACGGTCTCCGGCTTGGGTTTACTCGGCCCGCTATCCAACGTCAGACGATCGCCGGTCGCAAGCCCAAGGCGCGAAAGGCTGCGTTGCCGGCCGATTCTCGTACTTGATTCCCTTGCCGCGTTGGACGTGCATGCGCCGCATAACGGATGCAATTCAGCGGCGAACTCCCTAGATAGATCGGTCCCGGATTACCGGACAACCCCATGAGCCATGTCGGACCCCAAAAGGTGCAAAGCCGATGAGCGATAGCGCCAACGCCGATGCGAGCGAGCGGCATCCGTCGGTGGCTGCCTTCTTCGCCGAGGGTCAATTTGGCCCTGGCGCGATCGATGCGTTTCTCGCGGCCAATGCGTTCCCGTTGACATCCCCGGGCACCGCGACATTCGCATGGCGCGGAGCGGCCGACCGGGTCGAGCTGCTGCGCTGGATACATGCGGGTGTCGACCGGACCAGTTTTGACCAAGTGCACAACACCGATCTGTGGCTGCTGACGCTGCCGGTCGAGGATGGCGGCCGGTTCGAGTACAAGCTGGCCGTTCACGATGGCGATGGCGAACACTGGATCCTTGACCCGCTAAACCCGGCACGGGCCGGCGATCCATTTGGTGAGAACTCTGTATGCCGAACCTGGGGCTACCGACCGCCGGTCTGGAGCACCCCGCTCGGTGCCCCAGAAGGCGAAGTCGAGACCCTGGCCGTCGACAGCGAGACGTTCGGCGAGACCCGTCAGGAACGGGCCTATCTGCCCGCGGGCTACGACGCCGACGCGCTCTACCCGCTCGTCATCATTCATGACGGCGACGATTTCGACACCTACGCCAGCCTGAAGACATCGCTCGACAACCTGATTGACCGGGGCGACATTCCGCCCCTGGTGGCCGTGCTGATCCAAACCAAGGACCGCATGGGCGAGTATGCGAGGGCCCGCGACCATGCGCGCTATGTTGTCAACGAGCTGTTGCCGGCCATTACCACGCGCTACCGCATCTCAACCGACGCGGCCGATCGCGTGCTGCTGGGCGCCAGCCTTGGGGCCGTGGCTTCGCTGGCCACCGCCTTTCGCTATCCGGGCATCTTTGCCGGGCTGATCCTCAATTCAGGCACTTTCATTCTGGATGACCGCGCGTTGGAGCAACGCCAACATCCGGTCTTTCATCAGATCGCGCGGCTGGTTAGGGCCTTGCGACGCGCGCCTCCGATGCCCGGCACCCGCGCCTTTGTTTCGACCGGCGAGCTTGAAGGGTTGGCGGACGAAAACCGGGCGCTTGCCAGCTTCCTGCGCTCGCACGGCGTCGAGGTTCTGTTCAAAAGCGCGTGGGACGGGCACCATTGGCACAATTGGCGCGACCAGTTGCGCGACGGGCTGATGTGGGTCTTGCGCCGGCCCGACACTGAAGGCTGACCGGGCCCAGACCGGCGGCGGGAATGGCGGAGGCAAGATGAGCGATCGCACGGTCAATATCGGACTGTCGCTGGGGGCCGATATCTGCTGGCCGATCTGCTACGAGACACTGTTCGACCAGTTGAAGCTTGACTTCGAACTGGATGGCCGTCGGTTGGCCTTCAACTGCGAGCGGGTGACGATCGAGCCGTTCAACCTGCGCCAGCCGGTGAAGTACGACGTTGTGATTGACCGGCTGACCCATTGGTATTCAGTCAGCCGGGAATGGATCAAGAAGGCGATCCTGCTGAACGACCTCTACGTCTACAACAATCCCTGGTCGCTGCAGTCGAACGAGAAGCACACCTCCTACGCAGCCATGATGCGCTTGGGCCTGCCGGTGCCGGACACCTGGATGCTGCCGGCAAAATCGTACGACCCTTCGGACGATCTGGAACCGACCCTGAGACAGTATGCACGGATGTTTTCGCTGGAGGACATCGGCGATCAAATCGGCTACCCATTCTTCATGAAGCCCTATCATGGCGGCGGCTGGAAGGGCGTGACCAAGATCGACGACGCCGAGGGCTTTCACCGGGCCTACGACGCCAGCGGCACGGAGATCATGAACCTGCAGGCCGCCATTCTGCCGCACGACTGGTTCGTCCGCTGCGTCGGGCTGGGGCCGCAGACGCGAAAAGTGAACTACGACCCCAGCGCGCCGCTGCACGACCGCTATCGCCTGGACATCGATTTCCTGTCCGCCGAAGACCAGTCCGTGCTGGAAGACATGACGCTGACCATCAACGCCTTCTTCGGCTGGGACTTTAACTCGTGCGAGGCATTGAGGCGCGACGGTATCTGGCATCCGATCGATTTCGCCAATGCCTGTCCGGACAGCCAGGTGACCTCGCTGCACTATCACTTTCCCTGGCTGATCAAGGCCAATCTGCGCTGGTCGATCTTCGCCGCCGCCACCGAACGCCCGATGCGCAAGAACATGGACTGGGCACCGTTCTACAAGGTGGCGGATCGGGACCTGCCGCCGAGGGAGAAGCTGCGCGAATACGCCAGGGTCGCGCACGACCGGTTTGAGACCGAGAAGTTCCGAGAGTTCTGCCGCACCCGGCTGGGGCATCTGGACGAGCTGGCCTATGTCTTCTTCGGCTCGCCGGCCATGCGCGATGCGATCCACCAGAAGGTCTCGTCCCTATTCCCGGCCCACGAGGTGGACGCGTTCACGGAACTGTTCTGGGGCCGTGTCCAGCTTTGGCGCGAACAGGAAGGTGCCGCCGGTGACCAAGACGGTTTCTAGGTGGTACTCGCCGCGCTGCCAACAGGATATCACGCTCGTGCGCTGGGGCCATTGGGGCCAGCCGGTGCTGCTTTTTCCAACTGCCGGCGGCGACGCCGAGGAGGTGGAGCGCATGCACCTGGTCGGCGCCGTCGGGCCGCTGATCGATGCGGGGAGGATCAAGGTCTATTCCTGCGACAGCGTGGCAGGTCGGGCCCTGTCGGCCCACGAGGGTTCGGTCGATCATCGTTGCTGGCTGTTGAACCGGTTTGAGGACTATGTCGCCCATGAGGTGGTGCCGGCGATCCGCACCGACTGTCAAAACGACGCGATCGACGTGATCGCGGCCGGCGCTTCGATCGGCGCCTTCACGGCGGTTGCGGTGACCTGCCGCTACCCCTGGCTGTTCCGCACGGCAATAGCCATGAGCGGTACATACGATCTGGAACGGCTTTTCGGGTTTCAGGGCAACGAGGATTTCTACTTCGCCTCGCCGCGCGCCTTCCTGCCACAGCTTGGGGAGGGGCAAATTCTCGACCAGTTGCGCCAGCGCTTCATCCTGATGGCCTTTGGCCAAGGACGATGGGAGAGCCCTGGCGAGAGCTGGGCCATGGCCGACATCCTGGGCGGCAAAGGCATTCCCAACCGGGTCGATCCCTGGAGCGAGGCCTACGACCACGACTGGCCGACCTGGCGCGAGATGCTGCCCCTCTATCTGGACGATCTCGTGCCCTGAGCCAGGCTCTGCCATACATGCCTTGCAAGATTGGCTGAGATGTCGCACCCGCTGGGGTTGTATACACGATCGATCGGGCCGACACTGGCGTCAGCCCCCGCAATCAAGGAACCTTAGCGATGACCATGGTTCGCTCAATGACCATTCTGGAAGTGTCCGACGTGAAGAAATCGGCGGCTTTCTATCGCGACAAGCTTGGCTTCACTCCGGGTCGGTTTTGGGGCGATCCGCCAGCCTTCTGCATCGTCGGGCGCGACACAGTGACGATCGCACTCGACCAGTCACGGGACGAGGGCCGGAAGCCGCAGAACCAATACTGGGCGGTCTATGTCTATGTCGACGACATTGAGGCCGTGATCGCCGACTTGCAGGAGCGAGGCACCGAGATTGCGCGCGGTCCGGAAGACACCGTCTATGATTGCCGCGAAATCGACGTTGCCGATCCGGACGGCCACCTGCTGTGCTTCGCGCAAGACTTGGACGAGCAGCCGGCCGGCCCCGGTCTTTGACGATCACGGGCGACCGCCTGGTTTGGCTGTTTCGGCGGGGAGAAGCGGGATGCAAGAACAGCAGGTGACCCTGCGCGCCGCACGCAGCGATGATTTGGATACGGTATTCGGCTTGTTTGCCGAGGTCCAGGCGATCCACGCGAACGCCGAACCGGACTTCTTCAAGCCGCCGGCCAACGACGCATTGTTCAAGGCCTACTTCGACGGCGTCCTCGATGACCCGCAGCGTCGCTTCACCTTGGCCTGTCTTGGTGACGAGGCAATCGGCTATGTTCAGTACTTCATCGGCACCCGTCCAGAGACGTTCTTTCGAGCAGAAGGAAGCGTCGCGCGGATCGACCACATATGCGTATCAAAGGCGTTTCGACGGACCGGCTGCGGTACCCGATTGATTGATCACGTCAAGGCCGAAGCACGGCGACAAGGTATCTCACTGGTCGGCATCGATTTCTGGTCGTTCAACGCGGCGGCCCGTGGCTGCTTTGAAAAGAGCGGCTTCAAGATCGGCCATCAGAACATGTGGCTTCGTTTGCAAGACTGAACCGGCCGGCGTTCGCCGGTGTTTCGGTCTTGCGCGCAGAACTCGCTTGCGCTGGTGACAAATGTTAGGCGGCCGAGGCGCGCGACGGTTCAATCTGTCGCGAGCAGGGCCTCGATACACTGGCCGATGGCAAGAACGTCAATATCGCCGTCCGGACGACCGTCGATCTCAAGCCCGACAGGCAGGCCATCGCCGGTCTTTCCGATCGGGATCGAAAGCCCAGGCGCTCCATAGACACCGGTGGACGCGTTGTTGCGGATGTAGGTTTCCAATGTCGAAACCACCTGGCCGTTCAGCACAACGGTCGCTTCCGAGCCCTCGATCGGCTGAGCCTCAAGCGGCGCCGTCGGGAAAATGACGGCGTCCAGTCCGAAGTCGTCAAGGAGCTTCAGATAGTCGCGCCTGATGCTCGCGATCCGGCCAATCGCGTCGCCATAGACGGCGTCGGTCGGGGCGCCGTCGCCAACGACCGAAGTGACGTAGACCGCCTTCACATCCGGGCTTGCGATCTGGTCGACGAGTTGCTTGAGGCTGGTTTGCGGCTGGTACCGGGCGAGAAACGCCTTCATCGCGCTGTTCATCTCGTGGAAGCCGATCGAGAAGCCGATCTCGAAACAGGCGGCCACGATGGCCGAAAGGTCGACGTCGATCAGTGTCGCACCGCCCTGGCGAAGCCGCGAAACCGCCGCGCCAAACGCGCCGGCAACGCCGGTCGACAGCCCCTCCGCCTGCGGCCTCGCGATGCCCAGACGAAGACTTCCCGCGTCACGCTGACCGGGCAACGAACTGTCGTTCATAACGGCGTTCAAGAGCGCCACATCGGCCACGGTGCGCGCCATCGGACCCACGACATCAAGGGTCGGGATCGAAGGTACGACGCCGTCCTGATCGACGCGACCGGTGGTCGGGCGGAAGCCAACCACACCGCACAGCGCCGCCGGCTGCCGAACCGAGCCTCCGGTATCCGTTCCGAGCCCGGCCGGCACGATGCAAGCCGCAATCGCCGTCGCCGTTCCGCCGGACGAACCGCCCGGGAACCGGGCCGGATCGACGGCATTTCGAACCGCGCCATAGGCGGCATTGTTGGACGTCACCCCAAAGGCAAGTTCGTGCAGGTTGGTCTTGCCGATCACGATCGCCTGCGCGGCCTCAAGTCGGGCGACGATCGGGGCGGACGTCTCCGCGACTAACTCGATCCCCGGTGTGCCAGCCGTCGTGCGAAGGCCAGCGACATTGATGTTGTCCTTCACCACGACCGGCACGCCAGCTAGGGGGCCGGCATCATGCCCCTTCACAAGGGCCTCATCTATGCGCCGGGCCTTGGAACGGGCACCGTCGCGATCGAGTGTGATGAAGGCGTTGAGTGCGGCGTGCGCATCGGCCCGGCGCAGCGCCTGGTCCACCAGCGTGCTGGCAGTGACCTCGCCTTGGCGCACCATCCGCGCCAGTTCGACAAGCGTTCTTTCCATCGGGGCTAGCCGCTGAAGGCGGTCCTGACCAAGGCGCGCTTGGAATGGTCGGAGCGGCGGGATTTGAACCCACGACCCTCAGTCCCCCAGACTGATGCGCTACCAGGCTGCGCTACGCTCCGACCGGTGACCGGGCCCTTGGGACCGGCGGGCCCTGTATACGCGGCGGCCGCCAGGCTGGCAATGCCACGATCGGCTGAATGAGGGTGGCCGACTATTCCGGCTCCGGCCCGCGCAAGGCGTCGCGCAGAACCCGCAGATCCTCCAAGAGGGCGGTCAATTGGCCACGCACCTCCGGCGGCAACGCGCTTGGCTGGCCGGACGCCGCAGGCGCGGGCTCGATGGGCAGTTGCGGCGCGGGTTCCTCGGCCGGCGCGGCGCGCTCAAGCGCCTTGGGTTTGACATGGCCCTCGCGCAACAGCTTTTGCACGCCTTTGATCGTATAGCCGTCCTCATACAGCAGACGCTGGATTTCACGTAGCAGCTCGATGTCTTCAGGCCGGTAGTAACGCCGCCCGCCACCTCGCTTCAGCGGTCTCACCTGGCCGAACTTGGTCTCCCAAAAGCGCAGCACATGCTGGGGTACCGACAGTTCGTCGGAAACCTCGCTGATCGTTCGATAGGCCGAGGCAGACTTGCCGCCCCGTCGCGTCGACATGGGTGCTGCTTGTGCCATCGCTACTGGCCTGGACCGTTGTTGATGCGATCCTTCAGCACATGGGAGGCCCGGAAAACCAGGACGCGCCGTGGCAGAATCGGGACCTCTTCGCCGGTCTTGGGATTACGGCCGATCCGCTGCCCCTTTTGGCGGACGGCAAAACTGCCGAAGCTGGAGATCTTTACGCTTTCGCCCCGTGCCAAGGCATCCGACATTTCATCGAGAACCGCCTCGACGAGTTCGGCCGACTCGTTACGGGACAGCCCGACCTCCTCGTAAACGGCTTCGCTCAACTGCGCCCGTGTAACCGTTATGCCCGGCATTGACCTCTCCCCCATCGGAACGCTGAGAGAGCACTGTATGTCGGGATAAAAATTCCGTCAATTCCAAAGACTTGTTCGAGGTCTTTAATGTCGGCCACAGAAGCCGACGGACAAGCGATGCTTTGATGCAATATCGGCAAAGCCCGCGCTAGCGTTCTGGCGGGCGCGGCCTACCAGCGAACCAGTGCCGACCCCCAGGTGAAGCCGCCACCCATGGCTTCGAGCAGCAGCAGGTCGCCCTCCTCGACCCTGCCGTCGGCCGCCACTTCCGCAAGAGCCAGCGGAATCGACGCAGCCGAGGTATTGGCATGCCGCTCGACCGTGTAAACCACGCGTTCCGACGGCAGGTCGAGCTTTTTCGCCATGGCGTCGATGATGCGGCGGTTGGCCTGATGCGGCACCAGCCAGCGCACATCCTTGGCCGTCAAGCCGTTGGCGTCCAGCGCCTCGTCAACCACCTCGGCCAGCTTATTCACGGCGAAGCGGAAGACCTCGCGACCCTGCATGCGGACGTGACCGATCGTGCCGGTAGCGCCGACGCCACCATCGACATACAGCGCTTCCTGATAGCGGCCGTCGGAATGCAAATGGGTCGAAAGGACGCCACGATCGTCGCTGGTTCCCCTGCCCTCGTCCCCGCGCAGAACGACCGACCCCGCCCCATCGCCAAACAGAACGCAGGTCGATCGGTCTTCCCAGTCGAGGATGCGGGAAAACGCCTCGGCCCCGATCACCAAGGCATTTTGCGCCTGACCGGTAATGATGAAATTGTTGGCAACCGCAAGCGCATAGACGAAGCCGGAACATACGGCCTGAACGTCGAAGGCCATGCCGTTGTTCATGCCGAGCTCGGCCTGCACCCGGACTGCGGTGGCGGGAAAGGTATTGTCCGGCGTTGTGGTCGCCAGGACGATCAGATCCAAATCCGCCGGGTCGAGGCCAGCCTGCTCCAGGGCGGGCCGCGCCGACGCCAAGGCCATGTCGGAGGTCAGCTCGTCCTCGGCAGCGATGTGGCGCGACTTGATGCCGGTGCGCTGGACGATCCACGCGTCCGACGTGTCAACCGACAGCGCGAGTTCATCGTTGGTGACCTGGCGTGCTGGCAAGTAAGCCCCGCATCCCGAGATGCGGGCGCGGCGTACCGTCATGTGCCCCCCATGGCGGCGGCGAGTTCCTCATGCCGGTCGCCATAGCGGTCCAGCTCTTCCTTAACATGCTCGTTGAAGCCGTTGCGCACCAGATCCACCGCAACGTCGATGGCGTTCGCGAAACCCTTGGCGTCCGTTCCGCCGTGGCTTTTCACGCAGATGCCGCGCAAGCCTAGAAACATGGCGCCGTTGTATTGGCGGGGATCGGCGCGCTGGCGCAGCTTGCGAAAAGCGTTGCGCGCCAACAGGTAGCCGAGCATCGCGAAGACCGACGACCGGAAGGTGCGGCGCAACCATTCGTTCACGAGCGCTGCCGTCCCTTCCGCGGTCTTAAGAGCGATGTTGCCCGTGAACCCGTCCGTGACCACGACATCGACGGTGCCTGCCGGGATGTCATTGCCCTCGACAAAGCCGTGGAAATCGCCGGGCAGCTTCATGTCTTGCAGCCTGTTGGAGGCCTCTTTCACCACGTCATTGCCCTTCAGGGCCTCGGCCCCGACATTCAAGAGGCCGATCGAGGGCCGGGTCAGCCCCAGCACGGCCTGTCCGAAGATCGCGCCCATCACGGCGAACTGCACCAGATTGTCGGGATCGCATTCGATGTTCGCGCCCAGATCCAGCATCACACTTTCGCCGCGCATCGTCGGGAAGAACGAGGCCATAGCAGGGCGATCGATGCCAGGCAGAGTCTTCAGCACGAACTTCGCCATGGCCATGAGTGCGCCGGTGTTGCCGGCCGAAACGATGCAGTCCGATTCGCCCGAGGCGACCAAATCGATGGCCATGCGCATGCTGGAACCGCGACCGGCCCGCAACGCAACCGACGGCCTCTCGTCGTTGGTGATCGCCCGGTCGGTGTGGACGATCCGCGCGCAGGATGCCAGCAGCTTGCGTTTGGCCAGCAGCGGCTCGATGCGCGCCTGGTCACCGACCAGCACAAAGCTGATATCCGGATGCCGAATGCGCGCCAACTGGGCGCCCGCAAGCACCATGTCGGGCGCACGGTCGCCGCCCATCGCATCCAGCGCGATGGTCAGTCCCGATGTTTCCTGCCCGTTCATATCCCGATGCCCGGCGCCGCCAGTTCCGACCGGATCGGCCCTGCGTCTAAGCGCACGGCGGCTTCAGTGCCACCGCTCAGCGCGGCCGCTTAACCTCGATCACCTGCCGGCCCTTATACATGCCGGTCTTCAGATCGATGTGGTGGGGGCGCACATATTCGCCGCTATCCGGGCTCTCAACGTAGGTGGGTGCTTCCAGCGCATCATGAGCACGACGGAGATTGCGACGCGACTTCGATACCTTTCGCTTTGGAACAGCCATGGTCGTGTTTCTTTCATGTAAAAAGCGGCCATGATCGCGGCCGCTTGCGGAGCGCCTTCTTAAAGGAAATGGACAATCCGGGCAAGCGGCAAGGCCAATGCCCTCAATCTAGGGTCGCCGCTTCCAACGCTCAAGCGCTGCGAACGGTTTGTCGCTCATCCCGCCTGTCGGATCACCATCGTCGTCCGGCGACGTCGGCGCCCCGAACACCTGTTCCACCGGCGGCAGGTCTGGCCGGCGCGGATACGGGTCCAGCGACAGGCTCAGCATTTGGACAGCCAGCTCGCCGAGTTCAATGCGGCCACCGGAGATCGGCTCCGGCTCATCGTCCGAAGCGGCATCAACGAAGATCTCCTGCCCCACATCCGATGCCGGCCGTTCGGTCGTGAAGCTGGCGCTGAACGCCTCGCTTACGGCGCTATCGAAAGGCTCGAGCGTGACGACGCAAAGCTGGCGAATATCGCTCGTCAGGCTGCCCTCGACGCTGATAATCGGGCTGTTTTCGGCGCGCGAAAGCACGAAAGATGCTGCGAACGTGGTCACGGCTTCCAACTGCAATCGTGCAGCGATCTGGGCGCATTCGTCGGCGGCCGCCTCTATCGATTGCGCGCTCTTCCCGTAAGGAATGTCAATCACTCGCACGGTGCGCTTGAGTTCGGTCATTAGCCCGATCCGCCGGGTTGTCCGAAACTGGGACGTCCACCGAGAATGCCGGAAAGCGGCTGCGCCGCCAAGTTTGCCACCTCGCCGCGCAGATAGTCCGCAAGGATGGTGAGCTGCCGGTCGCTTGGGGACGACTGCCGGTAAAGATTGCGGCGAAGGGCCTCAGCAAGAGCATCATCGCCGTTCATCTTCATCGCCTCGCGGTAGGCGACGCTGCGCCCGTAGAACGCCTGGGCCATCTGCTTGACCTTCTTGCCGACGCGCAGATCGCTCACCCCGATCGTCCTGAGGTTGGCCTCCATGTCCTTGAACATGATGTCGAACAGGGCCTGGTTGAACCGTTCGGCTTCGGCGCCATGGCCCGCGCTTCGATGCATCACGAGGAAGGCATGCAGCACGATCAGGTCAAAACGGCCATCCAGCGTGTCGGGTACGCCGGCCTCCAGATAGAAGTATGGTTGCCGCGCCTGGGCAACGATAACGTCGTATGCATGCGCCGCTTCGGCAGACAAGGGCTTGCGTTTGAACACCGAAAACGGCATGGAAGTCCTATGGCAAGGATGGCTGACGTCGTTTGCGCCGCATGATGGCCGCGACCAGGACGCCGACGCCCGCCAAGATGGGCGCGCGGCGCGGCGGGATCAATGCTTGGGGCGAAGAATGCCTGCCACCTGCCGACGCAAGGACTATTTGAGGAACGGTGGTGACCATGGCCGAGAGTTCGATTCGCAACCGGAGGCGAACCGCGAGCCGGCTCGGCATTGTCATGGCGGCGGCGATCGCGGTCACAGCCTGCGCCGCGGAGGTGCGCAATCGCGGCAATTTGGTGGAAGACCGGCGGTTGGAGCAGATCCAGGTCGGCACCAGCACAGCCGGCGACGTCTTACGCACCTTCGGCTCGCCGACCGCCGTCGCAACATTCGACGACGGCATCTGGTACTACATTGGCAGCCGGGTAGAGTATTTCGCGTTCTTCGAGCCGGATGTGCTGGAGCGGCGGGTGATTCGGGTGCAGTTCGACACGTTGAGCGGCGTCGTCACGGATCTGCAGGTCCGTACGCTGGAAGACGGCATGGAGTTCGCCTTCGAGGAATCCGAAACGCCAACGCTGGGGCGCCAGATGGGCGTACTGGAACAGCTGTTCGGCAACATCGGCCAGTTCGGCGCGCAGACGTTGGGCGGCAACTAGGGCGTGGGCCGATAAGGCCTTAGCCAAAGGTGGATTCGGCCACGCTTGATGAAGGCAAGGTAGTTCGCAGCGGGCTTGTTGCACCGGGCGGCCGTGCGCCGACCATTTCGATCCAGTTGAAGAACCGCTCGACCCGCTTACTGTCCCAATAGGGGTACGGGCTGAAACAGATCGGTAATGCCCTGTAGCGCCTAAGCCGGATGTTGGCCAACCAACACCGCGCTCGCTCGCGCTGGCTACCAAATGCAGTATGCTAGATGATAGCGAGTGTGGCGCGTTATTCGTCCATGCCATTCGGGAGCACAGCTCGTCAAAGCGATCGACGGCCTCTTAAAAGGGGAGAACACGCAATGACAGACGACGACTTTGGTGTCGATGTATATGAACGCCAAGGCTATGGCGGAACGAGCGGCTTCGGTGACCGACCGGCCGTGCTCGTCGTCGACTTTATCAACAGTTTCGCTGACCCCGAGCAGTTTGGCGGCGGCAATATTGCCGAGGCGATCGACAACACGGTCAATCTGCTGGCGGCGGCCCGCAAGGCCGCCTTGCCGATCGCCTATACGCGTGTGGTCTATGCTGATGATCAGTCAGATGTGGGCGTCTTTTGCCTTAAAGCACCCAAGCTCGCGAACTTGACCGACGAGTCACCCGGCAGCCATGTCGTTGATGCGCTGTCGCCGCAGCCCGGGGACTACATCGTGTGCAAAACCCAGCCGTCGGCATTTTTCGGGACCGGGCTGATCGGTTGGCTGACCAGCAAAGCCGTCGACACGGTTATCGTCGCCGGCAGCACGACCTCCGGGTGCGTCCGGGCGAGTGTCGTCGATTCGATGAGTTACAATTTCAAGACCATAGTCGTCAGCGACTGTGTCGGCGATCGCGCCATGGGCCCGCATCGGGCCAACCTGTTCGACATGGAACAGAAGTATGCGGACCTGATGACCAGTACGGAGGTCGCCGCACGGCTCGACGCACGATGAGGCTCGGCGAGCCAGATCCCGTGCAATTGCCGGCTTGCGATTGCCTTAGTCCAGAGTGTTATGAGATCGCGACGACCGGATGGGCGCGGCGCGAGTTGTGACGCGAACCGGATACACGCTGACGCTGGCAAGAACCACAGTGACTTAGGCGACCGGAACATCACCGAATGCCAGTGTCCGCCGAACTGTCCGTCGTCGTCGGTTAGTGAGGACGCGGCCTGAGTGTCGCCTAAGACGAAACGATAAGGCCCGGCACCTATTGGCGCCGGGCCTTTTTCCTTGTCGCTGCCCGCAGTTTAGTGAGCCAGGACGGCCAGCAGCAGCAAAGCGACGATGTTGGTGATCTTGATCATCGGATTGACCGCCGGGCCGGCGGTGTCCTTGTACGGATCGCCGACCGTGTCGCCGGTCACGGCCGCCTTGTGGGCCTCCGACCCCTTGCCGCCATGGTTGCCGTCCTCGATGTACTTCTTGGCGTTGTCCCAGGCACCGCCACCGGCGGTCATGGAAATCGCCACGAACAGTCCGGTCGCGATCACGCCCAGCAGCATCGCCCCGACCGACGAGAACGCGGCCGACCGGCCATCGATCAGATTGATGATGAGGAACAGGACGATCGGCGCCAGCACCGGCAGCAGCGACGGCACGATCATTTCCTTGATTGCCGACTTGGTCAGCATGTCAACCGCCCGGCTGTAATTGGGCTTCGACGTGCCGGCCATGATGCCGTCATCATCGCGGAACTGCCGCCGCACCTCTTCAACCACCGAGCCCGCCGCCCGACCGACCGCCGTCATGCTCAGCGCACCGAACAGGAAGGGCAACAGGCCGCCGAGGATCAGGCCGACAACGACGTACGGGTTGGACAGGCTGAAATCCAGGTCAAGCTCGGCGAAGTAGGGATAGCTCTCCGGATTGCCAATAAAGTACCGCAGATCCTCGGTATACGCCGCGAACAGGACCAGCGCGCCCAGACCAGCCGACCCAATGGCGTAGCCCTTGGTTACCGCCTTTGTCGTGTTGCCGACCGCATCAAGGGCGTCGGTGGTGTTGCGCACCTCAGCGTCCAGATCCGCCATCTCGGCAATACCGCCGGCATTGTCGGTTACCGGGCCGTAGGCATCGAGCGCTACCACCATGCCGGCCAGGGCCAGCATGGCCGTCACCGCAATGGCAATGCCGAATAGGCCGCCCAGGCTGTAGGCAGCGATGATCGCGGCGCAGATGATGATGGCCGGAATGGCCGTGGCTTCCATCGAGATCGCCAGGCCCTGAATAACGTTCGTGCCGTGGCCGGTGGTCGACGATTTGGCGATGGACTTCACGGGCCGATAAGTCGTTCCGGTGTAATACTCGGTCACCCAGATCAAAAGGCCGGTGACGATCAGGCCGATGGCGGCACAGATGAATAGGTCAAAGCCATTGAAGGTCGATCCCGCGACCGTCATCTCGGTCCCGAAACCGACAACGACCAAGGTCGCCAGCGCGATACCGACCAGGGCAAGTCCCGCCGAGGCCATGAAGCCCTTATAGAGAGCCCCCATGACGTTCTTGGTGGGACCGAGCTTGACGAAAAACGTACCCGCGATCGAAGCCAGGATGCAGACACCGCCGATCGCGAGAGGGAAAGCCATCAGCGGACGCATCAGGTCGCTGCCGACGAAGAAAATCGACGCCAGCACCATGGTCGCAACGACGGTGACCGCATAGGTCTCGAACAGGTCGGCGGCCATTCCGGCGCAGTCACCGACATTGTCGCCGACATTATCGGCGATCACCGCCGGGTTGCGCGGGTCGTCCTCTGGAATGCCGGCCTCGACTTTGCCGACCAAGTCGGCGCCGACATCGGCCCCCTTGGTAAAGATACCACCGCCGAGACGGGCGAAAATCGAAATCAGCGAGGCGCCGAAGCCAAGGCCAACCAACGGGTCGATCAGGCCCCGTCCGTCGGCGCCCATCAACAGCAGGATGCCGTAATAGCCGGTGACGCCGATCAGCGCCAAACCGGCGACCAGCATGCCCGTGATCGCCCCAGACTTGAACGCGACTTCAAGGCCCTGGGACATCCCGTGTTTGGATGCTTCCGTCGTGCGGACGTTGGCGCGAACCGAGATGTGCATACCGATATAGCCGGCCGCACCGGACAGCACGGCACCGATGATGAACCCGACGCCGACCGTCCAACCCAACAGCAATGACACGATAATGGCGATTACGACACCGACGGCGCCGATCGTCAGGTATTGCCGGTTCAGGTAGGCGCTGGCACCTTCCTGGATGGCGGCGGCGATCTCTTGCATGCGGTCACTGCCGGCGCTGGCCGACAGGACCGCGCGCGCCGCCCAGATGCCGTAGGCAATTGCCAGCGCACCGCAGATCAAAACAAAGATCAACACGAGTGTCATTGTTGGTTCCCTGAGGACTCAAGTAGCGAAAGGAATGGCCGGAACGGCAAAAATGGGCAGCCATCGAGTCCCTCTCAGCGCCGCCCGCCCCAAAAAGCGCCGGGAAAATGCCAGAACCAACGGTGCGTTGCAACAAATTGGTCAGATAATGCGGTGTCGGTCGGCAATTTTACCGCGAGCTACTCCGCCGCGGCCGGCGTCACGGGTGCCCGACGGATGAAGTGAAGGTACGAGACTGCCACCATGGCCAGCGCCAAAAGCGGCGTCACGCCAATCACCACCGCCTGCCAGCCGAACCAGTGGTGCAGCGCGCCAGAGGCCAGTGATGCACAGGCCACAGTGGTAAAGATGATGAAGTCGTTCAGCGCCTGGGTCTTGTTGCGCTCGACGATGGTGTAGGTCTCGGTGGCCAGCGTCGTTCCGCCGATGAACATGAAGTTCCAGCCCAGGCCCAGCAGGAACAGCGCCAGCCAGAAATGCCAAAAGCTGGTCCCCAGCAAGGCGACGATAACGCAGGCGATCGTTATGAAGCCGCCGGTGAGGATGATCTGCGCAGGACCGAACTTTTTGATCAGGCTGCCTGAAACGAAGCTGGGGACAAACATGGCGAGCGCATGCCATTGAATGACCCAGGTCGTCTCGCCGAAGCCATGGTCGTAGCTGTTCATGGCCAACGGCGTGGTCGTCATCACCAGGCTCATGACGCCGTAGCCGATCGCGGCCGCCATGACCGCGACGATAAAGGTCGGCTGACGCGCGATAACACGGAGCGGCCGGCCGTGATCGGCGCGTTGCTCGGCCGTGAGCGGCGGAATGCGAATGAACTGCAAGACCACCAGGGCTAAGAGCGAAAGCACGGCGATCGCCAGATAGCAGCCGACATAGAGGTTCGGACTAAACAGTTCGCGAGTCGCGCGGGCCAACGGCGCCCCGGCCAAGGCCGCCACCACCCCGCCGGCCAAGACCAGGCTGATTGCTTTCGGCCGGAACGCCTCGCTGGCGGTATCCGCGGCTGCAAACCGGTAGAAATGGATGAACGAGCCCTTTATGCCGATGCCGAGGGCAGCGACCGCATAGAGCCAGAAATCTTGCTGCCAGATGGCGTAGGCCGAAACCAAAGCGCTTATGATGCCGATCACCGCACCGAGCGAGAACCCGGCCCGCCGGCCGATCCGCCGCATCAACGCCGAGGCCGGAATGGTGGTCAGCATCGTGCCGACGAAACCCAGGGCCAGCGGCAACGTCGCCAAGCTCTTGTCGATGGCAAGGCTGTACCCGACCAGACCGACGATGATCATCAGCACCGAGATGCCGGTCATGCCAAGCGCCTGGCAGAGCGCCAGCAACAGCACATTGCGCCGGGTCGGGTCGTAAGTCTGAGTTTCCGTCATGGTCATTTCAGCCGCAACAATGCGACGATGGGCCGGTTGCCGGCAAGCATGCCTCTTCGCATGCCTCCTGTGCGACGGCTAGAAGTGGCGCCAGCCGGCGAGGCCTTCGATCTCCTGTCCGGTGTCATCCAAGATGCGCGGTGTGTCGCCTGCGATGATGGCGCCTATCCGGGTGATCGGCACGCCGCACTCCGCCCTGATCGGCGCCAAGGCCGCCTCGTTCTGACTGGCCACCGTGAACAACAGCTCGTAATCGTCGCCGCCGGCCAAGGCCATGTGCGCCAGTTCCGGGTTGAGCTCCAACAGTTTTTGTGCGGGCTTGGAACGTGGCAAACGGCTGGCGACCACCGCCGCCGCAACGCCCGACGCGCTGCAAATGTGGCCGAGATCGCCGATCAGACCATCGGAGATGTCGATCGCCGCGCTGGCAATGCCGACTAGCCGTTGGCCGACCTCCAACCGTGGGGTCGGCCGCTGATAGCGCCCCGTGAGATACTCGGCATCATCCACCAACAGGCCATGGGTGCGCTTCTGGCGCAAGAGATGAAGGCCGAGTACCGCGTCACCGGGCGTGCCCGTGACATAGATGCCATGGCCCGAGCGCGCGCCATCCCGGCGCAGCGCCTGACCGGAAGGCACTCGGCCGAGGGCGGTGATCCCAACCGAGAGTTGCCCGGACGTCGACACCGAGTCGCCGCCAATCAGATGAACCGAGAAGCGCTCCTGATCGTCGGCCAGCCCCCGGGCGAATGCGGCCAGCCAATCGTCGTCCAGGTTACGAGGCAGTGCCGTCGTCAGCAGATAGGCAAAGGGTTTGGCGCCCATCGCGGCAAGGTCGGAGAGGTTGACGCGCAGCAGTTTCGCGGCGAGAGAGCCCGGCGGCGTTCCAGCCAGAAAATGGACCGTATCGACCATCGTGTCGGTCGTGACGACGATTTGCTGTCCTGGCTCCACATCGATCAACGCCGCGTCGTCCATCAGGTTCAGTGAACCCGGATCGCCGGCCGCCAAAGGGCGGAGGATCTGTTCGATGCGTTCGAATTCGCCGAGATTGGTCATGCTTGGCGCGCTCAAGTCGCGGCGGGTTGCGTCGCGGCCCCCAGTTCTTCGGGGCGCAGCACGCGGGCGATGCGGTCCAGCACGGCGTTCGTGATGCCCGGCTCCTTGCCTTCGTAAAAGGCGTGGGCCAGGTCGACATAGTCGGCAATGACGATGCGCGCGGCGACATCAGGCGTGGCCAACAGTTCCCACGTCCCAGCCCGCAGGATGAGGCGCAGCAACAGCTCCAGCCGGTCGGCCGTCATGCCCTTGTCGAGGGCACCGTCGATGATCGGGGTCAGATCCGCTTCGCGCTCGACAACGCCGCGCACGATGGCGGCGAAGAGGGGACGGTCCGGATCGACATAACGGTCGCCATCGACCTCTTCGCCAAGGCGAAAGCGCACGAACTCGCCCAGAACACTGTCCGCGCTCTGACCGGTTCGATCGATGTTGTACAGCGCCTGAACCGCATGCAGGCGCGCCGCGCGCCTGCGGGCGGAGGCCGAGGGTTTGCGATCCGCCACGTTCAGGCTGCCCCATCGAAACGGTGTTTCAGGGCAATCATGGCGAGACAGGTCTCGGCCGCATCCCTGCCCTTGTTTTTCTCGCTGCGCCGGGCCCGCGCCCACGCCTGCGCATCAGTATCCGTGGTCAGAATCCCATAGCCGATGGCGAGCCGGCGCTCAGTGGCGAGATCCTGCAGCCCGCGGGCACTTTCGGCGCAGACATAATCATAGTGGCTGGTCTCACCACGAATGACGCAACCGAGCGCGACATAACCGTCATAGCGGCCCGTATCCGCAGCGATGGCGATCGCCGCCGGAACCTCGAAAGCGCCTGGCACGCTGGCATGTTCAACCGTCGCGCCGGCCGCCGCTAAGGCCTCCTCAGCACCGGCGCGCAGCTCTTCGACAATGTCGGCGTAGAACGGCGCCTCGACGATCAGGATAAGCGGCCCGGCGGTCATTCGCTCTCTCTCAGCGGCAGAATTGGGCGACGGCCGGCAATGGTCAGGCCATACCCCTCCAGCCCGATCACGGTCTTTTCGTGGTTCGACAACAGCTCCATCTCGCGCACGCCGAGGTCCAGAAGAATTTGCGCGCCGACGCCATAGTCGCGCAGTTCCTTCCCGCTGTCGCGCGGCGTCGCCTGCTGCCGCGCCAAGAGGCGCTGTGTCAGGCTATCGGGGCGCGGTTCACGGATCAGCACAACGACGCCGCGCCCCTCGTCCGCTATGGCCTGCATCGCACCGTGCAAGTCGCTGCCGACGCTGCGCCGTCCACCCAAGACATCGTCCAGAACGCTCAGCGCATGCATGCGCACTAGAACCGGCCCCGGCGCCGAAGGGTCGCCCTTCACCAGCGCGACATGCTCGGCGTATTCAGCCGTGTTCACATAGATCACCATGCGCCATTCGCCGCCATAGCGGCTGTCGAGCACGTCTTCCATGCGCCGCTCGACGAGAGACTCCCGGCCTCTTCGGTAGGCGATTAGGTCGGCGATCGTGCCGACCTTCAGGCCGTGGAACTGGGCGAACTTGATCAGATCCGGCAGCCGTGCCATCGAGCCGTCATCGTTCATGATCTCGCAGATCACGGCCGATGGGTTCAGCCCCGCCATGCGGGCGAGATCGACGGAGGCCTCCGTGTGGCCGGCGCGGGCCAGGACACCACCATCCCGGGCCAACAGCGGAAATACATGGCCGGGGGTGGCTAGGTCGTCTGCACCCTTCGCCGGATCGATGGCCACGGCGACGGTGTGCGCCCGATCGGCCGCCGAGATGCCGGTTGTGATGCCCTCGCGCGCCTCGATCGAGACCGTAAAAGCCGTGCCGTGGCGCGAGGCGTTGGTCTGGCGCATCAGCGGCAGGTGAAGCTGCTGAATACGCTCGGCTTCCAGCGCCAGGCAAATCAGGCCGCGGCCGTACTTGGCCATGAAGTTGATCGCCTCGGCGGTCGCGGTTTCCGCCGGGATAATCAGGTCGCCTTCATTCTCCCGATCCTCGTCGTCGACCAGGATGAACATGCGGCCGCGCCGCGCCTCCTCAACGAGATCGGCGATCGGCGACAGGAACTCCTGATCATCAGCGCTCAGCCGCGCTTCCTCGCGGCGGGCGGCGGCGATGGCTTGTTTGCTTACAGTGGCGGGCGCACCTGGGCCTGCGGTCATGGGGCGGTTGCTTTCACCTCGTTCAGGCGAGCGACATAGCGCGCCAGCATGTCGACCTCAAGGTTTACCCCGTCACCGAGGGCCACCGATCCCCCTGCGCCATTGGCGGCAAAGGTGGTCTCCGCCTGGGTGTGCGCGATGATGTTGACCCCAAACTCTCTTCCGTCAACGTCGTTCACGGTCAGCGAGACGCCGTTCAACGCCACCGAGCCCTTTTGCGCGATGAATCTCTCAAGTCCAGCCGGCACCGCGAAACGCCAGCGCAAACTGTCGCCGTCCGGTTGGACATCGACGACTTCCGCAACGCCGTCGACATGACCGAAGACCAAGTGCCCACCGAGTTCGTCGCCAAGGCGAAGCGACCTCTCCAGATTGACCTTTGTCCCAATCTGCCAGGTACCGATGGTCGTCTTGGCCAAGGTTTCGGCCGATGCCTCGATCGCTTGCAATGGCGTTTGCCTGACGGTCACGGAGAGATCACCTGGCCGATTCTCGGTCGAGGCATCGGCCGAAACCTTGGCCAAGACGACCATCGGTACCTGGCAGATTGG
>JBCBSH010000052.1:0-22043 GCA_039819285.1 Pseudomonadota bacterium | reverse complement strand
ATGATGACGGACTTGCCGCCGCCGAGATCCAGGCCGGATATGGCGGCCTTGTAGGTCATGCCGCGCGAGAGGCGCAGCACGTCCGTCAGCGCGTCATCTTCGTGGCCGTAGGGCCACATCCGGCAGCCGCCCAAGGCGGGGCCGCGTGACGTGTTGTGAATGGCAATGATGGCCCGAAGGCCCGTGCTAGGGTCGCTGCAGAAGACGATCTTCTCGTGGCTGTCAAAATCGACCGCATCGAAAACCGACATGGGCATCCTCCATTTGTGCCAAGCAACAACAGAGCCCTTACGCACTCGATTCCTGTAAAGATCTGCAGAAAATGAAATGCCTTCAATAACTTTCGAAGGCGGGTAAAAAGAAAGCACAAATGTAAGCAAGCGGGGCTCGGTGCAACCGGTCGCGGCCGAAATCGGACCCTTGTCGGGCAACAATCTTTCCGCTGTTTTTGCCATGACGGCATGGCTTGCGCATGCCGGCGCGCAGTGCTAGCGAGGCGGCCCCAATCAGCTAAGGACGAACGCCATGGCGCCGCGCAAAATCATCATCGACACCGACCCTGGGCAAGACGACGCCATCGCCATTCTCGCCGCTTTCGGATCGCCGGAACTTGATGTGCTGGGCATCACGGCCGTGGCCGGCAACGTACCGCTGCGGTTGACCGAACTGAATGCTCGCAAGCTGTGCGAGCTCGCCGGCCGGCCCCAGACCAAGGTGTTCGCGGGCTGCGCCCGGCCTATGGTGCGCGACCTCGTGACCGCCGAAGAGGTACACGGCAAGACGGGTCTTGACGGCCCCGACCTGCCGGAGCCGACCATGCCGCTGCAGCCGGAACACGCGGTCGATTGGATTATCGACACGCTGATGACGGAGCCGGCGGGCACGGTGACGCTTTGCCCGCTTGGCCCGCTCACCAACATCGCCATGGCCATGGTCAAGGAACCGGCCATCGTGCCGCGCATCGAAGAGATCGTGCTGATGGGAGGCGGCTATTTCGAAGGCGGCAACACCACCCCGGCGGCGGAGTTCAACATCTATGTCGACCCGCATGCCGCCCATGTTGTGTTCACCAGTGGCGCGAAGCTGACCAAGGCGCCCCTGGATGTCACCCATAAGGCGCTGATGAACCGCAAATTCATCGAAGATTTGCGCGCGTTGGGCACGCCGGTGGGCATCGCTTCCGCTCAGATGCTGGACTTCTATGAGCGGTTCGACATGGAACGGTACGGCCAGGACGGCGGACCGCTGCACGATCCCTGCGTGATCGCCTTCTTGCTGAAACCGGACCTGTTCGTCGGCAAGCAGTGTGCCGTCCAGATCGACATCTACTCCGAACTCTCAATGGGGGCGACCCTGGTCGATTGGTGGGGCCAGACTGGCAAGCCAAAGAACTGCTTCGTGCTTAACAAGGTCGATGCGGAGGGCTTCTTTGCGCTGATGGTTGAGCGGTTGGGGAGGCTATAACCCCAACGCCTCCTCAGGCGGTGTGAAGTGCAGCGATTGCGCCTCGGCAACGAACTGGTTCGTCACACGGCCGTTATGGACGTTGAGGCCTTGCCTAAGATGCGTGTCCTCGATCAGGGCCCGGCGATAGCCCTTGTTGGCCAGCGCGATGACGAAGGGCAGGGTGGCGTTGTTCAGCGCGAAGGTTGAGGTGCGGGCGACCGCGCCGGGCATGTTGGCAACGCAATAATGCACGACCTCGTCGACCACGAAGGTCGGGTCGGCATGGGTGGTCGGGCGCGAGGTTTCGAAACAGCCACCCTGGTCGATCGCGACATCGACAAGGACGGAACCGGGGCGCATCTTGCGCACCATCTCCGCCGTGACCAGTTTCGGCGCCGCCGCACCCGGGACCAGTACGGCGCCGACCACAAGGTCGGCCGCCAAGACCTGGGTCTCGATCGCATCGACGGTCGAATAGACCGTGCTGATACGGCTGCCGTAATGCAGGTCCAGCTCTTTCAACCGGTTCAGGTCGCGGTCGATGACGGTGACGTGGGCCTCCAAGCCCATGGCCATGCGAATGGCGTTGGTGCCGACCACGCCGCCGCCGATCACCACCACCTTAGCCGCCGGCACGCCCGGCACGCCGCCCAACAGCATGCCTCTGCCGCCGGCGGGCTTTTCCAGGCAGTGCGCCCCCGCTTGGATCGACATGCGCCCGGCCACTTCGCTCATCGGCGACAGCAGGGGCAGGCCGCCCATCGCGTCGGTCACTGTCTCGTAGGCGATGGCAACCGCGCCGGACGTGATCAGGGCGTTTGTCTGTTGGGGATCCGGTGCCAGATGTAGATAGGTGAACAAGACCTGACCGCCGCGCAGCATGGCGCACTCGACCGGCTGGGGTTCCTTGACCTTGACCACCATCTCCGCACGATCGAACACCTCTTTGGCGGAGCCGACGATCTCCGCACCGGCCGCTTCGTAGAGCCCGTCTGACAGGTCGATGCCGCTGCCGGCACCGGTTTCGACCAGCACCGTGTGACCATTATGGGTCAGCTCACGGACGGAGGACGGGGTTAGGCCGACCCGGCTTTCCTGATCCTTGATCTCTTTGGGCAGTCCGACCAACACGGCCGTTCCTCCTGCTTGATTAGATATCGCCTTCGGTCAGCGCGCGTTCGAGGAAATCCAGCCTGTCTTGGCCCCAGAACAGCACGCCATCGAGCACATAGGTCGGTGCGCCGAAGACTTGGCGGCCGATCGCCTCGTTGGTGTTGGCCTCATAGACGGTATCGGTCCCCGGCTTCTCGGCCTCGTCCAGCAACGCCTCGCCATCCATGCCGCAGGTCAGGGCGATCTCATTCAGCGTGTGCCGGTCGGCGATGTCCTGCTCTTCGATCCAGACGCCCTGCATCAGCGCCAGTGCAAGGCCGAAGGCGTCCTCTTCCAGCGCGTGGGCGGCGATGACCATGCGGTTGGCCAGACCATCGGCGACCGGGAAATGCTTCGGGTTGCGGTTGATGGGCTCGTTGAGCTCAACCGACCAGCGTGCCAGTTCGATCTGGCGATAGGCCTGGCGCTGCGGCGCCCGCTTCTTCAGCGGCAGCCCGCCCGACACCTTGAAGATCGCGCCGAAATCGCAAGGCTTCGGCTTGATTTCGGCCTCGCCGGCGGTGGCGATCTCCTTCAGTCGGCTATGCCCGAGATAGGACCAGGGCGAACTGACCGTGAAGTAGTAATCGATGGTTCGCTTGTCCGCGTCCTCTGTCATGGCCCACCGTTCACTTGTCGTCGCTGGCGGCCGGCGCTTCGATCACCGGCTGGCTGCCAAAGCCGCCATCGCCGCCATTGGCAAAGGCTTCATAGCCGAAATAGATCGCAGCGGCGATGGCAAGACCGGCCAAGATCGCGGCGCCGATCTTGATCCAGCTCCACGGCCGTTCGCCCTGCACCTCGCCCGTGCGGCCATTGACCAGCACGTTGTAGGTCTTGTTGTTAAACCGATAGGCGCCCAGCCAGACCGGCAACAGGATGTGCTTGTAGGTCACATCCTGATGGCGGGTCGACAGGCTGGTGATGCGCTGGACGTCACCGCCGATGTCGCGCCGCACATCGCCGCGAATGACCTTGTCCATATGATGCTGGGCGATGCCGAAGCCGTCGCGGACGTTGATGTTGTAAGTCTCCGCCCGGAAACCGGCCAGGTATCGCTCGTCATAGCTGGCGAGATTGTGCAGGTCCCATGGCTCCAGCTTGTCGGCATATTTGCGCGGCAGCTTGTTGTCCGCCAGAACAAGCACATCGTCGAAAAACCGGCTAACCCGTCCCGACGCCGGCCGCCAGCGGATCTTGCGCACCATGCGGGTGCGGGTCACCGACTTGCCGTTGACCGTAGTCGTGTAGGTCTGCGGCACGTAGTAGTAGGTGCCGCGCATGCCGGTGTAGCTGGAATGGGTCTGGCTGTCGTAGGTCCAGTGCGGCACATACATACCGGCAAAGGCATCGTCCGCTCGGGCGTATTGCTTCAGCTTGTTGGGTGCGAACCACAGCCGGCCGACCCATTTGCGAAACTCCTGCCGCGCCTGCTTGCCGTCGATGCCGAACGGCAGGACGGACCGGGGCCGCAGCAGCGTGTGGGTCTGTGGCTTGGCCACCACATCGGTGCCGCAAAACGGGCAGGCATCGGAGTGCACCTCGGGGTCCAGTGTGAACTCCGCACCGCAGTTGTCGCACTTGACGGTCTGGACTTCGATGGTCTCGCCGCTATCAGCATTGGCTGCTAAGGCGGCCTCGAAATCCAGTTCCTCGACCGTATCATGGTTTTCCGCGATCGGGTTCTCGTGACCACAATAGTCACAGACGATCGCAGCGGCGCCTGGCTGAAACTTCAACAGCGCGCCGCACTTGGCGCAGGGAAACTGTGTCGGGTCGGTCGACTCGTCATCGACGACCTCGTCGTCCGGCGCGGGCGCGGCGACGCCAACCTCCTCCGGGTCCGGTTCGTTGCGCGGGCGGTCGGCACCGGCGCGCGGCAGCGCGTCGGGGTCCATCGGCGGTGGGGTGGGGCGCGCCATGATCGATCGCCGGTTCTGCTAGCGGGCGCCGCGGCTCACGCGGCGCCGGGCAGGGGCGGTGGGCCTGCCTGGAACAGGCCGCCAAGGGCAGCAACCTCCTGCGCCCGTGTCCAGCCGGCCATGCCCTGGCTCCAGACCAAAGTGTCCGGCGTCAGGCGCCCGGCCTGGTGCTCGCCCCGCAGCGCGTTCATGTCGAACGGGCCGGCCTGCTGGCCGTTGACAGCGATGTAGTATGACACCTGCGGTGGAAGGGGCGGGGGCGCCGCGGCAGCCGGGCCGGCCTGCGGCTGTTGCTGCTGCTGGGCGCCCATGGTCTGGGCCATCTGGTTGGCCATGGCGAAACCCATGCCCATGCCCATGCCGCCGGCCGCCATGCCGCCGGGATTGTCTGCCGCCTTGGTGATCGCCTCGGCGGTCTGGTACTGCGTATAGCGGCTGAGGTCGCCGATCACGCCCATCGAGGTGCGCTTGTCCAACGCCTCCTCCACCGCCGGCGGCAGCGAGATGTTCTCGATCAGCAGGGTCGGGATGTCCAAGCCATAGGCCTGAAATTCCGGCCGGATGCGGTCGGCGACGAACTTGCCGAGATCGTCATAGTTGGCCGCCAGATCCAGCACCGGAATGCGCGAGCCGCCGACGATGTTGGCAAACCGGCTGACGATCAGGTTGCGCAACTGGTTGGTGATCTCGTCGATCGTGAAATGCCCGTCTGTGCCGACGATCTCGCGGATCAGCGCTGGCGCATCCGTTGCCTGCATGGTGTAGGTGCCAAACGCGCGCAGCCGAACTGGCCCAAATTCCGGGTCCCGCAGCATGATCGGGTTCTTCGTGCCCCATTTCAGGTCGGTGAACCGGCGGGTGCTGACGAAATAGACCTCGGCCTTGAACGGGCTGCTGAAGCCGTACTTCCAGCCCTGCAGGGTCGACAGGATCGGCAGGTTCTGGGTTTCGAGGTCGTACATGCCGGGTGCGAACACGTCGGCCAGTTCGCCCTCATTGACGAAGATCGCCGTCTGGCCCTCTCGAACGGTCAGCTTGGCGCCGTTCTTAATCTCATTGCCGTAGCGCTCAAAGCGGTAGACCAGCGTGTCATTGCTATCATCGGTCCACTCGATGATGTCGATGAATTCGCCGAGCAGCTTGTTCCAAATCATCTTGTTCTTCGTCCGTCGTTCAGGGGCCATGCCCAGGCCGGCAAGCCTGGACCATTGGTGGGCCCAAATCAATCCGTGGCGTCCTTCGAACAAATGATCGGAGAGCCGCCGCCAATCAAGGATTTCCGCCGTCAAGCGGCCGTCAACGCAGGGCGCGGCGGATGATCTTTCCCGTCGTGGTCATTGGCAGGCTGTCGGCGAACGCCACGATGCGCGGGTATTCATGCGCCGCCAGCCGCCGCTTGACGAAGGCTTGGATGTCCTCTTTCAAGGCCGCATCGCCGGCGACGCCCTCCTTCAGCACGATCACGGCCTTGACGATCTCCGTCCGCACCGGGTCGGGGACGCCGACGACGGCGGCAAGCGCCACGGCGGGATGGCCGGCCAGACAATCCTCGATTTCGCCGGGCCCAACCCGATAGCCAGCGGTGGTGATGACGTCGTCGTCGCGACCGACATACCAGAGACAGCCGTCATCATCCGCCCGTCCGGTGTCGCCCGTGACCAGCCAGTCGCCGACGAACTTGGCCTCGGTCGCCACCGGATTGTTCCAATAGCCGAGGAACATCACCGGGTCCGGCCGTCGCACCGCGATCTGGCCGACCTCGCCGGCCGGCAGCCGCGCCCCGGTCTCGTTGATGATCGTGACTTCGTGGCCAGGGATCGGCCGTCCCATACAGCCGGGTCGGGGTGCGAACAGATCGGCGCAGTTGCCGACGACCAGATTGCATTCGGTCTGGCCGTAAAACTCGTTGATCGTCAGGCCGAAGGTGCGCCGGCCCCAGTCCAGCAGCTCCGCACCGAGGGTCTCGCCACCCGATCCAATCGAGCGCAAGCCCTGGAACGGCCCCGGATCGGCGAGGCGCATCAGCTTAAGAGCCGTCGGCGGCAGAAAGCAATGCCGCACCTGATGGTCGCGCATCAGCGCAAAGGCCCGATCGGCATCGAACTTGCCCATGCGGTGGGCCAGCACGGGATAGCCGTGATGCCAGGCCGGCAGCAGCACGTCCAACAGGCCGCCGATCCAGGCCCAATCGGCCGGCGTCCAGAAATGGTCGCCTGGTGACCGGCGCGGGTCGGCATGAAAGAAGTTCTGCGGCAGTTCGACGCCGGGAAGATGGCCCAGCAACACGCGGTGGGCGTGCAGCGCCCCCTTCGGCTGGCCGGTCGTGCCGGAGGTGTAGATGATCAGCGCCGGATCGTCGGCGCCCGTGTCCGCCGGCGCGAAAGCGTCGCTGGCAGAGTCAATCGCGTGCCAAAAGTCGTTTGTCCCTGCCGGCGCGCCGTCGATCACAAGGACCGAACGCAGGGCGGGCAGCCGGTCGCGGATCGGGGCGAGCTTCGACCAGTTCTCCCGGTCCGTGACCAGAACCGAGGCGCCGCTGTCCGTTAGCCGAAATTCCAGCGCCTGCTCGCCGAACAGGGTGAACAGGGGCAGGGCTATCAGCCCGGCCTTGTAGGCGGCGCCGTGCGCGACGGCGGTCTCGAGCGATTGTGACAGCAGGATTGCGACCCGGTCGCCCCGTTCCACTCCGAGGCCGGTGAGGGCGTTCGCCAAACGGTTGGTCAGCCGCTTCAGATCGTCGAAGCTGGATTGTCGGATGGCACCGTCGGCACCGACCTCGGTCAGCGCCAGCCGGCCCGTGCCGTCCGCATGCCGGTCGATGACGTCGACGCCGATGTTAAAGCGGTCGGGAATCCGCCACCGAAAGCCCTGGGCAAGTGCCTCGTAGCTGGCCGCGTGCTCAAGCACTCCGTTTCTCGGTCGCTGACGTGTCCCGTTCCGCCACCAGACGCTGATAGCCGGCCACGGCCACCGCGATCGCGATGCCGACACCGTCGGTCAGCCAGCCCCCGCTCATTAAGAAGAGCGCGCCAGCCAGCAAGGCGAGCCGTAACAGGGCGCCGATTCGGCCGAAATACCAGCCCTGCACGGCACCGGACAGCAGATAGACGCCGATTGAAGCGCTGACCCCGACATGCAGGATCGCGACCCAATCCCCTTCCAGAAGCATGGCGGGGCTATAGAAGAACATGTAGGGCACGATGAACGCCGCCAGGCCAAGCTTGAACGACGTGACCGAGGTCCGCATCGGATCGGCGCCGGAGATCGCGGCCGCTGCGTACGAGGCGAGCGCGACCGGCGGCGTGATCGCCGAGATGACCGCGAAATAGAACACGAAGAAATGGGCGACCAAGACCGGAATGCCCAGGCCGATCAGGCCAGGAGCGACAACGGACGCCGCGACTGCGTAAGCCGCCGTCGTCGGCATGCCCATGCCCAGAATGATCGAGATCACCATGGCGAAAACCATGGCTAGCAGCAGACCGATATCTGCCGGCAGCCAGGGGCTTTCGGCAACACCCAGCAACAGCGACGAGAACCGAGCGCCGACGCCGGTCAGCGAGATCACACCGACGATGATGCCAGCACAGGCACAGACCGCCGTAATCTGGATTGACATGCGCGCGGTGAGTTCCAGCGCCTTGACGATGTTCCAAGGCCCCATGCGCTGGGAGTTTTCGTCGCGGTACTTCGCGGGCGTCAACCAACTGACGACAGCGGCGGCCACGATCGCCAGTGTGCCGGCGCGAATGACCGAATAGCCCATGAACAATGCACCGATCAGGATGATGATCGGCACGAACAGATAGATCTGGGCCAGCAGACGCCGCAGCTCGGGCAGTTCGTCCTTGCGCATACCGCGCATGCCGGTGCGCACCGCCTCGAAATCGACCATGAAATAGATCGACATGAAATAGAGCACGGCCGGGATCAGCGCGGCGACCACCAACTCGGTGTACGGAATGCCCGTGATCTCCGCCATGATGAAGGCGCCCGCGCCCATGATCGGCGGCATGATCTGGCCGCCCGTGGAGGCCGCCGCCTCGATCGCGCCGGCCGAGCGCGGCCGATAGCCGACCTTCTTCATCAGCGGGATGGTCAGACTGCCCGTCGCGACGACGTTGCCGGCCGATGTGCCGTTGATCATGCCCATTAAGCCCGACGCGAAGACGGCGACCTTGGCCGGCCCGCCGCGCGCCTTGCCGGCGACGGCGAAGGCGAAGTTCACGAAATAGGCGCCGACACCGGAAAACTGCAGAAAGGCGGCAAAACAGATGAACAGGATGATGTAGGTCGACGACACCGCCGTCGTCGGCCCCAGGATGCCGTTGTCGGTATAGACGTAGGTGAAGAACCGCTCGATGTCATAGCCCTGATGGGCCAGAAAGCCCGGCAGCCAGGGGCCGAGAAAGGCGTAGGCGATGAAGATGATCGAGATGATCACCAGCGCAAGGCCGGCGACGCGGCGGGTCAGTTCCAGGATCAGCAGCACACCGCTGAAGGTCACCCAGAAGTCCGGTGTCAGGGCGAACGGGGTGCCGGCGCTCATGCGCACGCGATCGAGTTGGGGGATCAGGTAGGCGGCGACCAGGATCGAGGCCACAAGCAAAACCCAGTCGCTCCACAGGACGCGCTTGGCCGTGCCGCGCAGCGCCCAACCGCTCAGAATGCCGATAACGGTCGCGGCCCAAAGGCAGACGCCAAAAAGCGACAGGCTGACGAACCCGAAATCGATGTTGCCGTAAACCCAAGGGGGCGGGTTCGCCTGGCCGAGAAATGCCTGGCCAACATAGGCGTAGGCAATGCAAAACGTCGCGTAGGCAATGGCGACAATTGCGATTACGGCCGCGGGATACTGGATCGGGCTCTTGTGGCCCTCTTCGCGCATATGGTCGGCGGACCAGGCCGCCATCAGCCCGAACCCAATTACCAACCCGCCGGCGACGTGCAAGATCCGGAAGGTCCAGGTCTCCAGCGGCGCGACGTTCAGGCTGTAGAGATGAAAAAAGGTGTAGAGAACGCCGAAGGTGAAGAACAGCCACAGCGTCCAGCCGTTCAGGTGACGTTCGTTCGACGCAGGCGGCTCCTCATCGACCGCGCTTGTGTCGATCGCGGGGCCTTCCGGCTCAGATGGGGGCGTGCCGTGTGTGCTCATGGCTGATCGCTCACCCCCGGTCTTGTTGCGACGTTGGCGCAGGGTAACAGCACCGGCGACATCGGCCAGGCAAAACGTTGTAGCGCTGTTGGCATGGGCGGCTGCCGAACCGTGGTCTTGCAGTCTGCCAGGCGGCCGGCCTTACGATCGTAAGACTGGCCACCTGGCCTTAAGGCTGCAAAGTCGTGACCTAACCCTCTAGGTCGTCATTGATGTCGTGACCGTTCTCCTCAAACCACATGACAGCGCCAGGATGCCAGGGGATCAGAGGATTCTGCGTATGGTTCTCCGGCAGGGTCGACGCCGCGGCGGAGTGGATCTGCAGCATGGCGTCGTTGTTCGACATCACGGTGTCGACAACGTGATAGACAAAGCAGTCCGGCAAATCGGCCGATCCGATCGCGAAGTTCCACATCGAAACCGTCGGCACGTCTTCGTCGGTCGAGGTGTAGACATCGGCCGGAATGGCAAACGGCGAGACCGGGAAGGCCTCGACAACCGTTGCGATCTCGTCATCGGTCAAGCCGAAGATGTTCACGTCCACCTGGGCTTCGAGTTGGCTGAAGGCCGAAATCGGCACGCCACCGGCAAAGGCGAAGACGTCAATCAGGCCGTCCTGCAACTGGCCGGCAAGATCGGACGCGCCGCCGTTCTGCTTTTCGAACTCAACGCCCAGCATTTCCAGCATGGCAGGGAAATAGGTGTCCGACGTGCCACCGGCCGGTCCGACACCGATCGTGGCGCCCGCGGGGATGCTGTCGATGCTGTCGATGCCGCTTGACGCCAGGGTCATGATCTTGAACGGCGTCACATACATCGGGAAAATCGCCCGAACCTGGTCATGGACGAGACCCGGTGCCAGCGGGCTCTCTCCGGCGAGCGCGAGGCTGGCCGGGCCCATCGTCGTCATGCCGAACTCCAGGTCGCCGGTCTGAACCAGGGCCAGATTCTGCACGGGGCCGCCGGTCACCTCGCCACCGGCGTTCAGGCCAAGCTCTTCGGCGACCATGTTGGCCCAGCCGGAGCCGTAGGTGAAATAGGTGCCGCCCTGGCTCGCCGTGCCGACCGTAAAGCTCTCCGGAAAGTCCGAGCGGTCGCAGTCCTCCTGCGCATGCGCGGGGGTCGAGGTTTGACCAAAGCCGATGGCCAGCAATGCCGCTGCGGCAACGGCCGGGATCGCAAAACGATAAACCATGAATGTGTAACTCCCTGTTTTAGTGTTTCTTGCTCTAGACGAAGAGCCGTCGATTTCGGCGCCAACGTCCGACGCTTCACACCTTGACGTAGCCCTGCTTCACGTTTTTGCCAACCATAAGGCAACCATGTCACGAAGCAATGGCGTCTATGTGATGTTGTCTGGCCAGGCCGTGATCGGACGACCTATCGTAGGGCAAATCCGAATCGTCACCAGTTGGACACATGCGCATGTCGACCTTGCCGCCGACCCTGCCCATGCCGGAACCGCGTCCCACCGGCGACGGCACCCACGTCATCGTGGTCGGCAACGAAAAGGGCGGCTCCGGTAAATCCACCACCGCCCTGCACATCATGGTCGGGCTGATGCGGGACGGCCGGCGTGTTGGCGCGATCGACACCGACGCGCGCCAAGGAACCCTGAGCCGTTTTGTCGAGCGGCGTCGCCGGACGGCGGAGAAGACAGGCGCGGATCTGCCGATGCCGGAGATCATCGCCGTCTTGCCCAGCCAGGCGGTCAGCGTCGCCTTTGCGCAGGAGGAGGAACGCCAAACGGTCGCCGAGGCGTTCGAGGCGCTGGGTCAGGCTTGCGATGCGGTCGTGGTCGACACGCCGGGCAGCGATACGCACCTGTCGCGCGTGGTGCATGCCAGGGCGGACACGCTCGTGACGCCGCTGAACGACAGCTTCGTCGATCTGGACGTGCTCGCGACCGTCGATCCGGAAACGCTGGAGATCCTGCAGCCGAGCACCTATGCCGAGACCGTTTGGGAGCAGCGCAAGCGCCGCATGATCGCCGATCGAAGCTCGATCGACTGGATCGTGATGCGCAACCGCCTCAGTGCGTTGGATGCGCGCAACAAGCGCGATATGGGCGACCTGTTGGCGCGCTTGGCAAAACGGATCGGTTTTCGGCTTCTGAACGGCTTCGGCGAAAGGGTGATCTTTCGCGAACTCTATCTGATGGGGCTGACGCTGATGGACCTGCGCGAAGGCGCGATCGCCGGCGGCCTGACCATGAGCCACCTGGCGGCCCGCCAAGAGGTGCGCAGTTTGCTCGACGCAATCGATCTTGAACGGCATTTCGGGGGCAAACGGTCCTATCTGGGCTGACGAACGCGCCTTGGCGCCCTAAGTTAGGGACATGAGCCGGAATCGCGACAAGCTACCCTCGGAATCGACGTCCAGTTCGTCCGACGTGAACGCGTTTCTGCGCGCCGTCGCGGCGGCGCCAAAGCCGGCTGTCGGGGCAGGCCAGCGCGGCCGCCTGATCTTTGCGATGGACGCCACGGCGAGCCGTGAGCCAACCTGGGACCGCGCCTGCCATCTGCAAGCGGAGATGTTCGAGGCGACGGCTTCCCTTGGCGGCCTGGACGTGCAACTGGTTTTCTATCGCGGGTTTCGGGAATGCAAGACGACGCCGTTCATTTCCGACAGCCGCGCACTGGCCGACCGTATGGTTCGCGTGCGATGCCTGGGCGGCAAGACGCAGATCGGCCGCATCTTGTCCCACGCCATCAACACGACCAAGAAACAGAAGGTCAACGCCATGGTGTTCGTCGGCGACGCCTTCGAAGAGGATGTCGATGCGGTTTGCCACAAGGCCGGTGAGCTGGGGCTGCTGGGCGTCCCCGTCTTCATGTTCCACGAACGGGGCGATCCGATCGCCGGTCGCGTGTTTCAACAGATCGCGCGTCTCTCAGGCGGCGCCTACAGCCCGTTCGACATGTCGAGCGCGAAACAGTTGAAGGAGTTGCTGGGGGCCGTGGCGGTCTATGCCGCCGGCGGTCACAAGGCATTGGCCGACTATGGTCGGCGGCAAGGTGGCGCTGCCTTGCAACTGACCAATCAGGTCGGCAAACGCTAGGATAGAAAACGATGGGGGCCTTGGTTCTCGGTGTTGGCGCGCTGGTCGGGCTGATCCTGCTCGCGAGCTGGTTCGTCAACGCTGATCCGAAGACGGTTATCAAGGCGGCGCGCTATGCGGCGATCGTGCTGATTCTCGGCGCGATCGTCCTGCTGGTCGCCTTTGGCCGACTGGCCCTGATTCTGCCGCTGCTGTTTTTCCTATGGCCGCTGTTGCGCAATTTCCGCACGGCGTTCGACCGGATGAAAGCCGCCCAGGGCGGCAGTGCTGGACGCGTCTCCAGCATTGATACGCGCTTCATTCGCATGACCTTGGACCATGACAGTGGTGCCATGTCGGGCACGGTGAAAGAGGGAAGGTTCGAGGGCCAGTCGCTGGACGCTATGTCCGAAGACGACTTGCACCAGCTTGCCGGCGAAGTGACCTCCGACGAACAGTCGGCCCAGGTTCTGGAGGCCTATCTCGACCGCCGGTTCGGCGCGGAATGGCGGGACGAGGCGGGCGAACAGCCAGGCGGGCAGTCGGGCGGCCGCCGCGAACGTCCACCGCGACCTCAGACGGGCGCCATGACCCGCGACGAGGCACTCGCCATTCTCGGCCTGGAGGACGGTGTGACCGAGGACGAGATCCGCACCGCGCATAAGCGCTTGATGCTGAAGGTCCATCCAGACCAAGGTGGCTCCGGCTATCTCGCGACTAAACTGAACGAAGCGAAAGATGTTCTGCTAAAGGGGTAGCCTCAAACCTCTCTACCCGATCGAAGGTCCCGCCAAATCTCCTCTTGCCAACCAGGAAGGTCCGATGTCCCGTTCCATCGAAGTGGCTGTATTCCCCGTTGCCGGTCTCGGCACCCGGTTTCTGCCAGCGACAAAGGCCATACCGAAGGAGATGCTGCCGGTGGTCGATCGACCGGTAATCCAATACGCGGTCGATGAGGCGAAGGAGGCTGGCATCACCGAATTCGTCTTCGTGACCAGCCGGGGCAAGAGCGAGATCGAGGACCATTTCGACCATCAGACGGAGCTTTACGAAACCCTGGAACGGCGCAACAAGACGGCGGCGCTGGAGGAGGCCAGGTCCGCCGACCTGCCCGTAGGCAGCTACGCCCTCGTCCGCCAACCCGAACCGCTAGGGCTCGGCCATGCGGTCTGGTGTGCGCGCCACGTGGTCGGCGACCGGCCGTTTGCCGTGTTGCTGCCGGACGAACTTTTTCGGGGCAGACCAGGTGTGCTGAAGCAGATGGTCGACGCCCATAGTCGGTTGGGCGGGGCTATCGTCGCGGTCCGGGAGGTGCCGAAGGACCTCACCGACCGCTACGGCATTATCGACGTCGAGACCGATGACGGCACGGCCGCGTCGGTGAAAGGTCTGGTCGAAAAGCCGGCGCCGACAGTGGCACCGTCCAACCTGTCCATCGTTGGCCGCTACATCCTGCCGCCGGATGTGTTCGGCGATCTGGACCGGCACGAGACAGGTGCGGGTGGTGAGATCCAGCTCACGGATGCGATGGCGAGACTGCTCGGCGACCACCCGTTTCACGGCCTTCGCTTCACCGGCGATCGGTTCGATTGCGGGGACAAAGCACAATTCGTGGCCGCCAACCTGGTCTTAGCGCTGGATCGGCCGGATCTGGCAGATAAGGTGCGGGATCGGATCAAGGCCCACATCTGACGAGGACCTGGTGACGAGGGCCTGGTGATGACGGCCCGGCCAACGCCGATCCGCCGAGAAGCGAACCAGAAAGGGTCATGACGTGCGCATCGCAATGATTGGAACCGGCTATGTCGGGCTGGTTTCGGGCGCCTGTTTTTCCGAGTTCGGGGTCGAGACCGTGTGTGTCGACAAGGACAAGCGCAAGATCGAACGCCTGCGCCAGGGCGATATCCCGATCTACGAGCCGGGTCTATACGATCTGGTCACCAAGAACGTCCGCAACGGGCACCTCTCATTTAGCACCGACCTTAAGGCCGCGGTCGACGGCGCCGACGCGGTGTTCATCGCGGTCGGCACACCGTCGCGCCGAGGCGACGGGCATGCCGATCTGTCTTACGTCTTTGCCGCGGCGGAAGAGATTGCCACCGCCTTGACCGACTATGCCGTCGTCGTGACCAAGTCGACGGTGCCGGTCGGAACCGGGCGCAAGGTCGCCGACACCATCGCGAAAACCCGCCCCGATGCGGCGTTCGATGTGGCGTCGAACCCCGAATTCTTGCGCGAGGGATCGGCTATTGCTGATTTCATGCGGCCCGACCGGGTCGTGATTGGCGTTGAGTCCGAGCGTGCGGCCGCCGTGCTGCGGCAGCTTTATCGGCCGCTTTACTTGCAAGAAACGCCGATGGTCGAGACCACGTTGGAAACGGCCGAGATCGCCAAATACGCCGCCAACAGCTTCCTGGCGACGAAAATCACCTTCATCAACGAGGTCGCGGACCTGTGCGAGAAGGCCGGCGCCAATGTTCAGGATGTGGCGCGCGCGATCGGGCTGGACGGCCGTATCGGCCGCAAGTTCCTGCATGCCGGTCCGGGCTATGGCGGTTCCTGCTTTCCCAAGGATACGCTGGCCTTCGCCACCAGTGCGCGCGACTACGGGACGCCGCAAAGGATCGTCGAGCAGGTCGTCGCCACCAACGAGGATCGCAAGCGCGGCATGGCCGACCGGGTCGTCGCGGCCTGTGGCGGGTCGGTTGCCGGGAAGACGATTGCAATTCTGGGCCTCAGCTTCAAGCCGAACACCGATGACATGCGGGCCGCCCCCAGCTTGGACATCGTACCGCTGCTCCAACAGGCCGGTGCTGTCGTTCGGGCCTATGACCCGGCGGCGATGGAGGAGGCGGCGAACCATCTGTCCGAGGTCGCGTTCTGCCGGAACGCCTACGATGCGATGGACGGGGCCGATTGCGCCGTTATTGTCACTGAATGGAACGAGTTCCGCGCGCTGGATCTTGCGCGGACCAAGGCGCTTTTGCGCTCGCCCGTGCTGGTCGATTTGCGCAATATCTATCAGCCGGACGAGATGGTGGATGCCGGCATAACCTATTACTCCATCGGCCGCCTTCCCGTGCAACCAGCGGCCGAGGCAACAAGGGACAGGGAGTTGGCATCATGAGCGATGCGTACGATTTCCATCCGACGCTTCTTCGCGAATACGACATTCGCGGCATCGTCGGGGAGACATTGAGCGAGGCGGATGCCCGCGCGGTAGGCCGCGCCTTCGGTACCATGATCGTGCGCGACGGCGGCACGGAAGTCTGCACGGGCTATGACGGGCGCCACAGCTCGCCGGCCTTGGAGGCCGCGTTGACGGAGGGTCTGGTCTCGACGGGCCTCGCCGTCACACGGGTCGGGCTGGGGCCGACGCCGATGCTCTATTTCGCCCACAAGCACACGGGCGCGGCGGCGGGCGTTCAGATCACCGGCTCGCACAACCCGCCGAACTACAACGGCATCAAGATGGTAACGTCGAAGGGTCCGGTCTATGGCGACCAGATCCAGGAGATCGGCCGCATCGCCGCCGCCGGTGATTTTGTCGAAGGCGCTGGCAGCGAGCGGTCGCTCGATATCAAGGACACCTATGTCGACCGGTTGCTGCAGGACTATCAAGGCCCGCGACCGCTGAAGGTCGCCTGGGACTCCGGCAATGGTGCATCCGGGGAGATTCTGCGGCGGCTGACCGCGCGGCTGCCGGGCGAGCACATCTTGCTGTTCGACCAGATCGACGGCGACTTCCCCAATCACCACCCCGATCCGACCGTGGCGGAAAACCTGGTCGATCTGCAGCGCGCGGTGGCGGAGCATGGCTGCGATGTCGGCATCGGTTTCGACGGTGACGGCGACCGGATCGGCGCGGTCGACGAGGGGGGCGAGATCATCTGGGGCGACCAGTTGTTGGCCATCTATGCCGCCGATGTGCTGAAGGACCATCAAGGCGCGACCATCATCGCCGACGTGAAGGCCAGCACGGTGCTGTACGACGAGATCGCTCGGGCAGGGGGAACGCCTTTGATGTGGAAGACCGGCCACTCGCTCTTGAAGGCGAAGATGGCGGAAACCGGGTCGCCGCTCGCCGGCGAGATGTCCGGGCACATCTTCTTTGCCGACAAATGGTACGGCTTCGACGACGCCCTTTACTGTGGCGTTCGGCTCTTGGACCTGGTCAGCCGGGGGGTCGAGCCGCTGTCGGCCTATCGCAAGCGGCTGCCGCAGATGGTCAACACGCCGGAGGTGAGGTTTCAGGTCGACGAGACGCGCAAGTTCGCGGTCGTTGACGAGGTCAAGGACCGGCTGGCCTCGGCCGGGGTGGAGGTCAACGGCATCGACGGTGTGCGCGTCAATACGGCCGATGGCTGGTGGCTGATGCGTGCTTCCAACACCCAGGACGTGCTCGTCGTCCGTGCCGAAAGCGAGACACAGGACGGGCTTGAGCGGTTGAAAGCTCAGATCGTCGATCAGCTAGAGGCCAGCGGCATCCCCGGCCCGAACTTCGCTGGCGGCGGGCACTGATCGATCGGTTGAACGCCGAGGCCTAGGATTCGCTGCCAGGCGCGATCTGGACGCACTGGCCGCCAACCGCACGAATCCGATTGCAAGCGGCTGCGGCAGACTGGCCGTCCATGCCCATGAAGCGGGCGCGGTAGAGCGGGCCGTCAACCGTCGTCACTTCGACGATGGAAGGGTCGGAGCCGGTGAGTTCGGTTGGCGCATGCTGGGCTGCGACCGTCATCGCATATCGGCTCTCATCCACGGTGCGGAACGCGCCGATTTGAATGCCCCAGCCGTCCTCGAACAGGGCGGTTGGCGGTGCTCTTTCCTCGGTTCCTGAGCTGCCCTGCTCAAAGACATAGGTCTCGATCAACGCCTCCAGCGGTTGGCCGTTCAGCGGCAGGGCGGCCGTCGCCGGACTGCGCAGCCACACCGGTGGCCTCACCGGCAGCGGCACGTCGGCCATTGACGAGGGGACAGGGCCGGCGTCCGGCACCGGCAGTGCCGGAAAGCTCGTCGCCACGGCGCTGGTTTGTACCAGGCTCGCGGTCAGGGCAGCCAACTGTTCGGCCTCTGCCTGGGCCATCAGCCCGCCCCACGGGCGGCGCCCGGGCAGCGGTGGCACGAACGGCATGCTGCCGTGAACGATCAGATATTGCGCCCGCTCGGTGGCGAAGGCGTTGTCCAGAATGCTGGCCACGTGGCGGTTGCGCTCGTCGGCCGTTGAGCCGCCGAACATCACCGCGACCAACCGCAACTCACCGCGCACGGCCGACGCCGCCAGGTTGAAACCAGAGGCGCGAATATAGCCGGTTTTCAGCCCGTCCATCCCGGCATAGGTGCCAAGCAGACGGTTGTGATTGCGATGGCTGGTGCCGCGATAGCTCCAGGTCTCGGTATCGAAATAGCCGTAATATTGCGGAAAGTCGCGCCAGATCGCTTGGGCCAGGCGGGCCATGTCTCGGGCCGTCGAGATCTGGCCGGTGTCCGGCAGGCCGGACGCGTTGCGGAACGTGGTGTTGTCCATACCCAGCCGGCGCGCCTGCGCTGTCATCATCTGGGCAAAGCCGCTTTCCGTGCCGCCGATTGCCTCGGCCAGAACCACCGAGACGTCGTTGGCTGAGCGGGTCACCAGCGCATAGATGGCATCCTCTACCTCGATGGTGGAGCCCGACGACAAGGCCAGATGCGACGGCGGCTGGTTGTCGGCATGTCGTGACACGGGCAACGCCTGATTAAGCCGCAGCTCACCCCGCTCCAGCGCCTGAAAGGTTAGGTAAAGCGTCATGATCTTGGTCATCGACGCCGGATAGAGCCGCCGGTCGGCGCTGCGTGAAAAGAACACCTCGCCCGTCACCGCGTCCATCACGATGGCGGAGTAGCGGTTGCTGCCCACCTGCGCGTTCGCCGTTTGCAGCGCGCCGATGATGGCCAGGCAGGCCAGAACGCCGATCAGCACCAGGGCCATCAGGCCGTGGCGCAAAGCGGTTTGCGGTGCCCTGCCACCTTTGCCTTGCGAATGCTGTCCGAACACGGGCACGAGCCTTGTTCTGGTTTTGTTTGCGTTTTGCCCAATTAGGATACGCAAACCGCGAATCGGTGTCCAGCGCGAATTGCCAGAAAATGCAGTTTTGCCAGAGACCTATGGCATATGGTTCAAGCGGACTCTCTGATGATCGGGCTAGCGGAGGCGTGTCTTCACTGAGACACCGCCCTGATGGTAAACTCTTGGCCCATGAAAACCGTCATTGCACTTTTTGCCGCCGCAATTGTGGCAGGTTGCAGCTATCTCGGGCCGCCTGAGACCATTGCCGATTATCGGGCGACGCTGTTCAGCTATATGCGCGCCGACGATATCCGCACGGCCTGCGAGGCCGGGGCCGGCGACCATTACCGGTATGTCTATAACGCGCCGGTCGACGCCCAAAAACGCAGCATCGACGTGGTGGCGGAGACCGGTGCCGGTGCCACGCTCACCGAAGTGATCGATCGCGGCGTCACACTGACAGGCCGCGGGCAGTTCACCACGTTCGCCAACATCCCCGCCGACCTGTTGGCCGTGCCTAGGGCCGAGCGGCGTATCGACGAAGGGGCGCTGACCCAGCTTCGAACGGCGATGGTGGCCGACGACGTGTTTGGTCCGCCGCCGGTCGGCCGGGTGCTGCATTCGCGCGACAATTGGTGGCTGGTGGCCGGCTGCAATGACGGGGCGTTCTTCCTGACCGGCTATGCCCTGCAGGGCAACCAACCCGACCCGCTGCAGTTCGCCGCGGTGCTGAGGGCGCTGGACCCGACCGGCATTCCGTGGCCCGCGCCCCGCCGGTTCGTTTCGCCCCGCGATGGCAGCGGCCGCTGCGCGCTCGATAACGCCTCGGTCGAGCCTTGCTACACGTTGACGATTGGCGAGGACGGCCTGGTCGGCCACCGGCCGCTGTTCTAGCGACCGGTGACTGACCACTGCTCTAGTTGCTCGCCTGCAGCTGGTCCGCCGTGCCGATGTTCAACAGCAGGGTCTCACCGGTGGCGTCATCGACACCGTCATTATCGGTGACCAGATAGACCGCACCGTCAGACGTGACCGCCAGCCCCTCGGGCTTATCGGAGATCCAGCCATTGCTGGCCTGCAACAGAGGCAGCAGATCGATCGCCACAGTCGGCTCGACCACGGGCAAGGTCTGGCCATACGGCACCGGGTCGATGCCATCCAGCGAGATCACCGTCACCACCTTGTGGGCCGAGTAGATGCCGGGCTGGTTGTCCCGCTCGATCAGGGCAAAGCGTTGGTCGCCGAGATAGGTGATCTCGGACAGGCCGACCCAGCCGCCACGCTCGGACATGGGCTCCGCGATCGGGTAGCCGACAAACGTCCAGGCCTCGGAACTGGGGTCGTAGATACCGAGCTTGACCTGATTGTCCGGGTCGTCGGCCCATTCACGCTGGATCGCGACGATCAGCCGCTCGCCGCCCTCATCGGCCCAGCTTGCCACGCCCTCGAACCCGAAGCGCACGGCCTGGGCGACGACGTCGTCCGGCAGGGTGATCTCCTGCTCCACGACGCCGTCAGTATTAACGCCGAGAATGTAGTTGGACCGTTCGTTGCCCGGATGGCCCTCCGACGCCAGCCAGAAACCGCCATCGTCGCGCAGGGCAATGCCCTCCAGGTCGTAGCCCACCGGTTCGCCGTCCCGCGTTAGCTCGACGAAATCGGTGATCCGGGCCGGCGTGGACGACAGGTCGATGGTGTAGATGCGCGACGTGGCATAGAAGCTGTCGCTGACCGCGTAGAGCGTATTCGCATCATCGGCCGCCGCGACAAGGCCGGACAGGGCGCCCCAGCCGATCGGCGCGCCGGTCGCCGGATCGACGTCCGACACAAGCGTCGGATAGAGGTCGGTGTCCGCCGTGCGGGTGTAGAAAGCGAGGGTCGCGCGCAGGCCGTTGTCCTCTTCGTCCACCTCCGTGGCGACGATGAACATGTCGCGGCCCGGCAGGGTCAAGAGGCCCTCCGGCCCGACCGCCGTCGGCAGGAACTGCAACAGGTCGGGCGCGGTATCCGCACCATTGTCCTGATAGACGGCGACGAAATTGCCGCGTTCCGATGCAACGAAGATCAGCGCGTCATCGCCAAACTGGCCGAAATCGATGCCCTCGGGCTCGACGCCCTTGTTCTCAGCCCGGTCTTCTGGGTAGTGGCCGTAGCTCATGCCCAGATATTCCAGGTCCTCGCCGCTGTCGAACAGGACGGTACCGTCGGTGCTGAAGATCGTGAAGCCGCGCGACCCGCCGAGATAGTCACCCTCGTTTGCTGTCGCGAAGCGGTCGGTGTCGAGCCAGGTCACCGCGTCTGGCTCTCGCGGCACGGCGCTGAGGCTGTCGCTGCCGCTGATGATGCCTTCTTCCGTCGCGTCGATCGCGTCGAGGTCGACCGTGCCTGCGGAGAAGTGGCCGGTGACCGAGCCGCTGGCGAGATCGACCAGGACCAGATAGTTGTTCTCCTGCAGCGTCACGACCGCGATGTTGTCGCTGTTGATGTCGACATATTCCGGCTCCGGATCGCTCGGCGCCACGTCGGCCAGGCCCGTCATGTCGACGATCGTGGCCGCGTCGCAGTTCGTGATCGTGCCGTCATCATCCAGTGCGAACACGGCCAGATGGCCCGGCGGCGCTTGCGGAATTTCGCCGTCATTCAGGTCTTCATCGCGCTCGTTCTCGACGACCACGGCGAGGTAGCTGCCGTCCGGGCTGACGGCGATCGAATCCGGCTGGCCCTGGACGTCGCATTGCGCGCCCATGGTCCGGTCCGACAGGCTGATCGCGCCAACGAAGCCGCTTGGCGCGGTGTAGCTTTCCGATGTGTTTACGGCGGCGTAAACCGTGTTGCCGGAGATCGCGACCGAGGTCGGCTCGCCGCCGAGATCGACACGGCCGGACGGGATCGGGTCGGTCGGATCGCTGATGTCGAAAATGCCGATCGCGTCACCTGGGCTGTCGGTGTAGGCCAGAGTCATACCATCCGCCGTCGTGGCAATGATTTCGGCGACGGTCTCGGTCGTAGGGTCGACGCCATCAGGCAGGTTGATGAAGACCGGCACGGTGGCCACGCGTTCGAAATACTGGCCAGCGGTCTGCGCCAGCGCGGCTTGTCCGGTGATGCCGATGAGAATGGCGGTCGAGGCCAGCAAGCCCCCCTTGCCAGCGAATGATTGCACGCCGCGCAGCAGCTTCATCTTGCCCATGCCCCCAAATCTCCCATGAAAATAGGCCCGGCCGCAGGTCGCGGCTCGGCACCGATGGATCGAAGCCGGCAAGACTAAGAGTCGACCGTGGG